>JAZSCM010000026.1:0-14729 GCA_045602945.1 Acutalibacteraceae bacterium
TCAAGGCTTTGGTTTATATAAGCGTTGCTTGGCGATATATTGCTTCGCAATGCGATATGTTTAAAAACGCGATATATTTGCCTCTCGGCAAATGCGATATGAGATAAATCCTTGTGACGTAAGTCACATATCGCACCGAAGGTATATCGCATAATTTATTATATCTCGCAAATCCCTTTTGGGATTTATCTCGCTGTATGCTGCAAAGCAGCATACACGTCCGCCCTGTTAGCGCCTAAAAGCGTTTCGGGATAATAAGTATCTTCATAAAACTGCAACAAATATCTTTTATAATCTTCGTTAATATACGGATATTCAGCTCTTATAAAAATTCTTTTTATGTCAGGGTATTTTTGTTGCTTTAATTCGGTTACAACTTCTAAGCATAAACTGTTAAATGCGCTCTTGCTACCGAAAAGAAAGGTATCAACCTCTTGCTTAACAATCAAATTTTCTATTATTTCCTGTAATTTTATTTTCATTTCTTCGGTTTCCTCTGTTTTTTTGTGACCGAAAAAACAACATACGTTTTCTTTCATTTTTTCACCTCAAATAAAAAAGCACACTCCGAGGAGTGTGCCGAAAAAGTGCTTCCCTCGGTTTCGCTACCACACTACACCGATAATTTATCCACACACGGAAAAGAGAAAACACCTTTTACCAAGATATTATCTCCGTGCGCGAATAAAACAATTATCGAATATAAAAATGTAGTGTGGTATGTTCATATACTACCACATTTTTTTACTTTTTGCAACCCTTTAGTCATAATAAAAAAGTGCCGTGCATAGTGCACGGCATTACTTATATATCGTTTTGCAAAGCAAAACACATTTTTTATTATTCTTTATTAATTATTATTTAAGCTCTATTATTGCGGCGAGGTTGCCTCTGTTTACGCCCTGTTTTCTGTGTGAATAAAGCTCGTCACTGTTACAAGCAGTACATATATCGCAAAGCTCTATATTTTCTTCTTTAATTCCTGCGTTTAAAAGTATTTTTTTATTTGCAAGTTTTAGGTTTAGCATATAATGGTCGCTATCCTTGGCGACAAAAACATCACTCAAATCAATAGGCAGTTTTTGAAACTCTTTATATACGGGAGTATCTACCTCGTAACAGTCTTTACAAATTGACGGACCTATAACGGCTAAAATATCTTTTGGATTACATCCGAATTCGCTTTGCATTTTACGGACTGTTACAGCCCCGATTTGCTGTACCGTGCCTCGCCAACCCGAATGTGAAGCGGCAATAACCTTTTTTACAGGATCTAGAAAAAGAAGCGGTGTGCAGTCGGCATACTGGGTTACAAGCGCTACGTTTCTTTCGTTTGTTATAAGACCGTCGATATCCGAAAACGAGGGCCTTGTAAAGCCTGTGCCCTTATCCTTTGCCGAAACGCACAAAACGTTATTAGTGTGGGTTTGCTTTGAAAAGACAAGATTATCGACACTTATACCTATAGCATCGCATATTATCACGTAATTTTTGCATACTTTTTCTCGGCTTTCGCCTCTGTCAAAGCCCATATTCATTGAGGAATAAAAGCCTTCACTTACCCCACCCAGCTTTGTTGTAAAGGCGTGGCGCACAAGGTCTGTCTTCTCAAGGTTTTTAAAGGTTATATATTTTAAATTGCCCTTTGTGTTTATTACAGAAGTGTTAGTTTTGAGCATACGTGCCCCTCATTCACAGGTGATTTCCTTTTGAAATTCAGATAAATTTTCTATTAGCCTATCACTATATTCTTTGCCTAGCTTTGTTTCTATTTCCTTTAAAGCCGCATATAACCTCGGCGGACGTCGGTCAAGCGAATGCGTATCGGTGGCAATAAATGAAATATACCCCTTCTTTATGAGTTTATAGGCCGCTCTTTTTGTTTTAGGTAAAAATAGGGAGGTTGCATTAAGCTGTGCTATGCAAGTGCCGTCTTCCACGAGTTTCAAAAGATTTTTAAAGCCTTTAAACCTATGATAGCGTTCAATATGGGCTATTATGGGCATAACACCCAAATTTGTTTGGATTTTTACAATGTCATCTAAAATATACTTACCAATATCGCAAAACGGCAGTTCAAGTAATAAATATTTACTGTTGTTAAGGCAAAGGTGTGAAATAGCCTTACTACTTCCGATACCCGAAAAATAATAAACCTCACTACCAAGATATACGCTTGGTAGCCCCTGCTCTTTAACCACGGCATCAAGTTTTTCTTTTGCCCTTGTTATATCTGATATAAAATCCTGAAGATTATGCTCACTCGCTATAAAATGGGGGGTTGCTATAACCGAGGTTATGCCCTGCTCCCTCATAAGCTTTAAAAGCTCGGTTGCTTCTTGGGTATCCTTAGCACCGTCATCTATTCTGGGAAGTATATGTGAATGTATATCTATTAAACTCAAGGCAATAACCCCCTTTAGCAATTAAATTATTCAAACCGCCATACTCTTGTTATGGCGGTTTTTAAGCATTTTTATTACTGCTGAGAATAATTTTTATTAGAATTTTTCTTATAGGTGCTAGGACCGTATTTGTAATAACGGTTATAATAACGGCTTCTATAAGAATATTTACGATAAATATACTTGCTACCCGATTTTGGATATGCGCCATTCATAATTGCACCCAAAACCTTGCTTTCGGTAATTTCGAGCATTGCAAAGGCGCGTTTTATAGCAAAATTCGGAGTAATTCCGTCTCTTAAAACAAAGGCGAAGCCGTCGGTATGCGGTGCTAACATAATCGCATCCGAAACGATATTCAAAGGCGGAGTATCGATTAAAACGTAGTCATAGTTTTCACGCGCGGATTTAATAAACTCTCCAAAACGTTTTGAACTTAGCATTTCAGATGGGTTTGGCGGAGTTTGACCGGAGGTTAAAACGTGGAAATTATCACTTATTTTCTGTACCGCATCCTCAAATTTATCAAGACCTGCAAGTACGTTTGAAAGGCCCTTTTCATTAGGAAGCTTTAACTTTTTATGCACTGAGCTTCGGCGCATATCGGCATCAATAACAAGAATTTTATCCTCAAGCTGAGAAAATGCAACCGCAAGATTAACAGCCGTTGTTGATTTGCCTTCGGCTGCATTAGAGCTTGTTATTGCCACAACGTTACCTTTATCGGTTTTTTCGAGCAAGAACATAAGGTTGCTTCTGATGGTCTTATATGCCTCCACAACAGCAAACGGAGGAGCTTTTGCAACTGCGTCCGAATCGGCTGTGTTTTCGCCGCCCTTATTCTTTGACTGACTTAAATGTTTACCCGAATAGTATCTGCTCTTTCTAGAATATTTGCCCAAAACTTCGTTATTTTCAAAATCGGGAACGGCACCAAGAATCGGCAAATCGTATTTTGCAATAAAGTCGTCCTCACCTCTTATCGACTGATTAAGCGAGTCGGCTATAAACACTATAATAAACGCCAAAACAACACCAAACATAGCAGCTATAGCGGTAATGGTCGCAGTGCTTGGAAAGACTAGCTGGAAATTAAGTGCAGTTGAAGCAACGTTTGCCTTAGCATAAGGAATAAACTTTGTAACGTACTTACAAGAAGCTTTGGCAAACTCATTTGCAATAAGTTTTGCCTCCTTACCGTCTGTCGACGAGGCGGTTATATCAATGAAAAGGGTGTTATTGCCACGCCTTTCAACCTCGATTAAACTTTTTAACTCAGAATATGTATATTTACCGTCAAATTGTTCAGAAAGCTCAAGATATATATCAGGTGTTTTCAGAATATCAATAACGGTATTAGCAAGGGAGAGCGAAGCCGTGATATCGGTACTGCTTATTGAATCAGTCTGGTTTGGTCCTGTTTCGTACTGAGTAACTATAGCACCGTTTGTTACAAGAATAGAAGACGATGCGTTATAAACAGGTGTTGCTAAAAATTTACAATAAGAAAACGCACCTATTGCAAACACAATCATAAACAGTATTAAAAACCATAGTTTCTTCCAAGCAAGTTGAAGGAAATATATTAAAGAAACGTCGCCCATAATAAGCCTCTTTCCAAAAAATATATTTGCTGAGGTTAGAAAAAACGAAAATACTTAATTAATGATAACATTTTTCAAATTAAATATCAAGTGTGTTTTTTAAATTTTGAAGACAAATACTTAACTGCGAATAATCCTCATAGGCATTTCGGTAAACCTCTATAACGGCATCACCCGAATATTCGTTTAGTTTGGCACAGATTAAAAATCCTTTAAAATCAAAGGTGCCACCAAGCGGCAAAAGACAGTCCTTATACCCATTATTATCGCTTAAATGCAGATGTTTTACGCTATCCTTTAAAATTTCCATAGCGCTAAAAGGCGAATATCCGCCGCGAATACTTTGCTTAACGTCAAGACAAAAAGCCGCCCTATCGCCTAAAATATCCTTCATTTTTTTAAGAAAATCAAGATTCCCCGCCCTGAAATTTACAACGTTTTCCTGAAGCAAAACGGCGCCGCCGTCAGCCACGGCATCGGAAATTTGCAAAAATCTTTCGCAGTAGCCCTCGTCATCTAAAACTCCGTTTGGCTTTCCGCCGTGAAGAATTACGTATTTTGCGCCAAACTGTGCGGCTATCTCACCGTAACGGCGATAGGTATCGAGTCCTTCTTTAAGCCTTCTCTCGTAAGCCGAAAAGAGCATAAAGGAATCGGCAAGTGAAGCGGCAGGGTGAATGGAGGTAACTGATATACCGTAATAATCCTTAATGCTTTTAAGCTCATCTACAAAATTCTGCTCGAGCTCTATAGAAGCGTTAAAAAATATCTCGGTCGTATCAATTCCTGCTTTTCCCACCTCTTTAAGAGAAAGTTCCGTTTCAAGAGGGTAGTAACAGGCGGTTGAAACTCCTATTTTCATAAAGTGACCTCCTAGCCAAAGCATTTAAAGCCGAATCGGATTTTGAAACAAGGATTTTACGCTGTGGCATTGTTAAAATACTCGCAAATCCGTCAGGATTTGCTGTGTTTTTGCCTCGCACAGACACAAAATCCTTTGTTTACAAAATTCTGTGACCTTAAAGGCGCTGACTATTGTGTGAATTTTGTGTGAAGCGAAGCGCATAAGGCTAACGCCTATGTGCGCCAATGAGCCAAAAGACGCCGAAAGTCAGCCCTTTAAGGCTGATTCGGATTCAAATGTTTTGGCTTAGTCGGATTTACAAATATCGTTTTGTTATCGGTATATATAACCATTCCTGCCTTAGCGCCCGACGGCTTTTTAACGTGCTTTACTAAGGTGTAGTCAACAGGCACCTTTGAAGAGTATCGTGCCTTTGAATTTTTAGCGGCAAGATAAGCCGCAAAAAGCAAGGTTTCTTCGCTTACCTCTTTGCCACCGCTAAACACTATAACGTGTGAGCCGTGAATGTCCTTTGTGTGAAACCAAAGGTCAAGCTTTGATGCTATTTTAGTGGTTAAAAGGTCGTTTTGCAGATTGTTTTTACCAACTGCGATTTTATAGCCTTCGGCACTTTCGTACTCTTCAAATTTAAGTGTAGGTTTTTTGGATTTTACGCCCTGTTTATCACGAATATAGCCCTCATTTTTAAGTTCCTCGGTGATTTCGCCGATTTCCGCTGAGGTTGAGGCTCTTGAAATTGAGTCAAGCACCGATTCCAAATAATCTATCTCTTCAAGGTCTTTTTGTATCAGAGCGCCAAGCGTCGTAACAGCGGTACAGCTTTTCTTATAATCCTTAAAATACTTTGAAGCATTGGCGGCAGGGGATAACTTTTGGTCCAGCGGAATTGTTATGTCGGATAAATTTTCATCGTAAAAATCGGTCACGGTAGCCGATTTGTCACCCGAAGAAATAGCATACATATTTGCCTTTATAAGCTCACCGTATTTGCGAAGAATTTCTCGGTTTTCGGTTTTTTTGAGTTCTAGTTTTCTGCCCTCTAAACGCTTGTTAGCGCGGTTTAAAAGGTTGGTTGTAAGGCGGGTTACGTCGCCTGAAAGCTTTTTAAGTCTAAACGCATTTTCCCTCTCATAGTAAAAAGCGTCAAGCAACTCACTAAAGGTTTCGTACTGCTTTAAAATATATTTATCACCGTATTGATTTATGGGCATAAAACTAAAATCCTGGGGTGTTTTATCGTAATCTAAAATAAGATACGGCTTTCCGTTTAAAAACAAATCCTTTAATTTTTGAAGCTCATTTAAAAATTTAGTAAAATCACAATTTTCAACCTTTATTTCGGTATCATTTGATAGAGAAAACGCAATTTCTCTTGAAACTAAAGGTGATACGCCTCCAACCGTTTCAAGCAGCGCTTTAGAAACTAAAGACTCGGTATTTCTTAGTATTTTATCGGCAATTTCTTTTGTGTCGGCATTTAAAATATTTAATTTTTCCTGAGCCTCGGGGTAGCAGTAAACGGCACCCGGCTGTAAAATTCTATCGTCCCTTAAAATATCGCTTCGGCGAAGTGCGTCTAAAATTTTGCCCTCGCCGTTTAGCAACACAATGTTACTTTTATTGCCGATTAGTTCACAAATAATTTTAGGGTTTACCACGTCGCCCAATTCGTTTGTGGTGCTAAAGGTGATTTCAATCACACGTTCAAAACCCTTTTGCTCTATAGATATTATTCGAGCAGACGAAAAATGCTTTCTGCAAAGCATACAAAACATAGGGGGTTTAGCAGGATTTTCGGGTGAATAATTTGTAAAGTGCACACGCGCAGAGCCCTGTCTTGCGGAAATTAACAGTCTTTTGGTAAAACCTTTTTTGCGTAGCAAAAATACCAGCTCGTCAGCTGACGGCTGGTAGAGTTTATCAATATGGCAGTCGATAATACACTGTAATTCTTTTGCGATATTTGAGGTAAATCCACCGTCAAACGCCATACTATTCCTCCGCTAAAATTTCTAATTTTTTTGCTGTATCAAAAAACGCTTGTGCCCTTAAAGCGTCGTGCTGTTCAAGGTCTTTAGCGCATTTAAACGCGATTTTTGCCTGTTTTTCTATATACCTTTTAGCGCACTCGGTTTGAGGCTTTAAAATGCCTATTCTTTTTCGCACCTCGTCAATAGAATAAGGCAACGCACAGTATTTGCAAACCATTACCGAATAAAGCTTTTTGTTTTCTTCTATCGCTATTTCCCTTTGTACCTCAAATCCGTTTTCGGATAAATATAGCCGTAATGAATCGGCGGCGGTCATAGGCTGAAGAATAAGCGTTATATCCTTATCCTTTATAAACTCAGTGCGTGATAGAATACCGCTTATAACCTCTCCGCCCATACCCGCTATAATAACGGTGTCGGCTCTATCCCTTGTAACACCCGAAAGACCGTCACAAAGTACTAAATCAACACCTGTGACGCCTAGTCGCTTGAAATTTGTCTTTGCATTTTGCAAGGGCTTTTCTCCGATATCGGTAGCGGTTATCTTTCCGTATTTGCCCGACAGAGAAAGATAGGCTGAAAGGTATCCGTGGTCGGTCCCAACGTCGCACACGCTGTCACCTAAAGGTATCAGCGATGCGATAAGGGATAAACGTTCGCTTTTATTAGGTAGCATTATTTGTTTTCGAAGTGCTTGTTAAGCTTTGCAACCAATTCGTCACAATCGGTTCCGTGAACCGAACAAGCCTGTTCAATACTTTCGTTTCTTGATGCAGGGCAACCAAGACAGTGCATACCGATAGCAAAGAAATACTCAGCAGCTGAGGTGTCCATATCTAAAATATCGCCAATTAACATATCTTTTGTGATTTTCATTTTTATTCTCCTTAAAATTTAAATTTATTTAAAAAAGTTTGGGGTCTTGCTTTAGGTCGGTTCTCGAATGATTAAATAACTTTCTGTTGTCAAGACTCCAAAGTCTTGCGGTAAAATCCTCCTCGTTAGCAGAAAGCAGTGCCTCTTTAATTTCGTAAACCCTTGAATCCATAAGGTCAAGCTCGGATAAAAGTTCTGCTTCTAAAAACATAGGTCTCACAGCGGCGCCAAAATCAGGCTCGCCGTGGTGGGATATAATCATATGCTCTATAAGTGTTGCGGTTCTGGGGCTTAATTTTAATTTTTCAGCATACTCCCCTATCTTCTTAGCGCCCATAACGAGATGGCCTAAGAGGTTTCCGTATACCGAATAGCCCTCGGCAATACCGCTGTCGTTAACTATAAATTCCTCGATTTTTGAAATATCGTGAAGCATAGCGCCTGTAAGTAACAGCTCACGGTCTACAAACGGATAAACCTTGCAAACGTTTTCGGCTAATTTCACTATTGATAGGGTGTGGAGTAGCAGTCCTCCCCTTACGGCGTGATGCAGTTTATATGCCGCAGGCCAATAAAGTAATTGCAAACGGTGGTCCTCATAAATAGATAGCACCAATTTTTTAAGCTCGTCATCCTTAAAAGAGGACGCGATATTTATAATTTCGTTGTACATCTGCTCGGAGGAATATGCCGCAGAGCGCACAAAATCCTCAACCTTAACGCCGTCCTGCTCGAGCGCAGGTCTTATACGCTCAATCCTTAATTGGTCGGTGCCGTTGTACTGAGAAACGGTGCCTCTTATCTTTACGATATCGCCCGATTTGAAGGTGCCGTACTCATTTTCTGAGTATCGCCACAGCTTTGCGTTAATCTCTCCGTCAGCGTCACCTAGGGTAAAATCAAGATAAAAATCTCCCTTAGACGAGGTTTTTTGCTCAACCGTTTTTACAAGGCAAAAGCCGTCCACACGGCCTTGGTTATCAACAGGTGTAAAATTCATAAGCCATAAATCCTTTACTAGATAGTCATATCTTTAAATATTATACTATAATAAACCGCCAAATTCAAGAAGTATTATGAAGATACACAAATTTTCCTTAAAATTATGCTTTTACTTGCGAAATTTTACACCTTGTGCTAAAATAAACGCAAGAATTACTTTTAGCCTAGACAGGAGGCAATTAAAATGGTCAAAAAATATTTAAACAGAGTATTCATTGACGGTCTTTCAGGTATGGCGCTAGGTTTATTTTCAACCCTTATTATCGGCACCATTATCTGCCAGATTGCAAGACTTTTCGGTGACACCCTAGTTGCTGATTACCTAAACGTTATGGGCAGTATTGCTAAGACCATAACGGGTGCGGGTATCGGTGTCGGTGTTGCCTGTAAGCTAAAGGCTTCTCCCCTTACAACCGTTGCCGCGGCAGTAACGGGTATGATTGGTGCGTTTCCTGACGTGCTTAAGGAAAGCTTTGTTTTAGGTGCCCCCGGTGAACCTCTTGGCGCATTTATCGGCGCATACGTTGCGGTTGAAATCGGCGCACTTATAGCAGGTAAAACAAAGGTTGATATTATAGTTACACCGCTAGGCTGTATTTTAGGCGGTGCTGTGGTTTCTTATCTTGTAGGTCCTTATATTACAATCGCTATGCATTGGCTGGGCGAGCTTGTTGACCAAAACGTTAAGGAATACCCCATTCTCGGTGGTATGATAGTGTCTGTGCTCATGGGTATAATACTGACACTTCCTATCTCCTCTGCCGCAATAGGTATTTCTATGAATATAGGAGGCCTCGCGGCTGGTGCTACAACGGTTGGCTGTTGCTGTCACATGGTAGGCTTTGCCGTTATGAGCTACCGCGAAAACAAGTTTGGCGGTTTAGTAGCCCAAGGTCTTGGTACCTCAATGCTTCAGGTTCCAAACCTTATGAAAAAGCCTATTCTTTGGATTCCGCCTGTGCTTTCAAGTGCTATTTTAGGACCTATCTCTGCGGCTCTTTTCAAGATGCAGAGCAACCCAGTAGGCTCAGGTATGGGCTCATCGGGTCTTGTAGGTCAGTTTATGGCTTATGATACAATGGTAGCAAACGGCACAGAGCCTGTAATAGTTATACTCGAAATCGTGCTTATGCACTTTGTTCTTCCCGCAGTGCTAACACTCGGTATTGCAGAGGGTATGAGAAAACTAAACCTCATTAAGCACGGTGATTTAAAGCTTGATAACGTTTAATATATGAAAAAAAGAGAAATAGCGCTAAAGGCTATAGAAGGGCTCGAAAGGCTCTACCCCGATGCCATTTGCTCTCTTAATTATTCCAATGCCTTTCAGCTACTTATTGCCACAAGGCTTTCTGCTCAATGTACTGACGCTAGGGTTAATATGGTAACTCCCGAGCTTTTCATGCGTTTTCCCACCGCTAAGGCTATGGCAAATGCCGAGGTAGAAGAGATAGAAGAGCTTATTAAAACCTGCGGTCTTTACAAAACAAAGGCAAAGGATTTAAAAGAAATTGCAAGGGCTATAAGCGAGGAATACGGCGGTATTGTACCCGATACTATAGAAGAACTGACAAAGCTTCAGGGCGTTGGCAGAAAAACCGCAAATCTTGTTTGCGGTGACGTTTATAAAAAACCCGCAGTAGTTACCGACACTCATTTTATACGCCTTTGCAACCGTTTAGGACTGGTTAGCACCGACGTTCCGCTAAAGGTTGAAAACGAGATGCGAAAACTACTGCCACCCGAAAAATCAAACGATTTTTGTCACCGCAGTGTGCTTTTTGGCAGAGATATTTGCACCGCCCGAAAAGCCTATTGTGAAAAATGCCCCTTAAACGAATTTTGCCCTAAAAAAATAAAAAGGAAATAAAATTATGGACCGCCATTTAAGAACTAAAGCACTGCTAGGTGAAGATAATTTTTTAAAACTACAAAGCAAAACCGTTGCCGTTTTCGGTGTTGGCGGTGTGGGTTCTTATGCGGCAGAAAGTTTAGTTAGGTGCGGCGTAGGTAATATTTACATCTACGATAACGACACGGTGGCTAAGAGCAATATAAACCGCCAGCTTATTGCAACCGATAATACGGTGGGCGAAAAAAAGGTGGAGGTAGCAAAGCAGAGATATTTAGAGATAAACCCCGATGTAAATATCACCGCTGTTTGCGAGTTTGTAACACCGGACAGTCAAATTCCATTTCAAAAGTTTGATTTTATAATTGATGCTATTGATAACGTAACCGCTAAAATTTTCCTTATTGAAAATGCAACAAATAAAAACATACCCATTATAAGCGTGACAGGCACAGGCAATAAAATTTACCCCGAAAAACTTAAAATCGGTGATATTTATAAAACCGATACCTGTCCTTTATGCCGAGTTTTACGTACAGAGCTTAAAAAAAGAAATATAAAAAAATTAGATGTCGTATGGTCTGACGAAAAACCGATAGAACCTGAGAAAATATACGAGGATAAAAAGAAAACAATAGCGTCCTGTGCTTTTGTTCCCGGCTCTGCAGGTCTTATGGCGGCGGCATTTGCCGTTAGAAAACTATTAGAAATTTAAGAAGGTGCGTTATGAATAAAACAAAAAAGCTAGGCTTTAAATACCATAATTTTTTAAAGAGTTTCGCTCTTTTTGCATTGGCACTAATAAACAGCGTTTATGCCGCGTTTTATTTTTCGGGTATAATGTACAGCTGGACGGGCGACCCCAGCATTAATGCCGACATGATTTACACCATTTACGGACAAGCTCTCAAGACACTTGATTTAACCTACGGCGGTCTTTTAGCGTTAGCTACAATTCTTTTGCTTATTGCCAGACACCGCCTTGCAAATCTCTCAAAAGACGGTGTGTATATAACCATGGCGGCATTTATTTATCAAGGCATCGTCCCCTTTGTTTACTCGTTTTGGGGCAACTCGATAATGAGCAGCGCAAAGTCGGTATCATTAAAAAACGTTATTTTGCTGACGTTTTTCGCAGCCCTTTCCTTCTTAACCTTCAGATACTACTGTAAACGGGAAGAAATGTTTAAAAAATAAAATTAATATGTACGGGAGGCGTTTCGCCTCCCGTTTGTTTTTTATGCTGCTTTCGAGCGAGGAGATCTCGGCTACCGCCTCGGTCGGTGCTTCTACGCTCTGCGTAGAGGCACACCCGCACCCCTCCCCTACACAATGAAACAATTATAACTCAAACTTCTTAGTATTCCTTGCCGCGTACTGTGTGGGGGAAAGTTTTTCGTATTTTTTGAAAATTCGGCTGAAATAGTGCACCGAGTTATAACCTAGGTTATACGAAATTTGCGTAATGCTAAGCTGCCCGCTTTTAAGCAATTTCTTTGCCTCTTTTATACGTTTTCGGTTTACATAATCTATGACGGTTGTGCCGTAATGTTCTCTGAAACGGTTGCAGATGCTTGTCTTGTTGGTATTAAAAAGGAAGCACAGTTCGTCAAGATTTATTGATTTGCTGTAGTTTGCATCAATATAAGCGTGAAGCTCTTTTATTATCTTTTCAGGCTCGGCATCGCTTAAATTCTTGCCAAATTCTTCGGTCTTATCCCTGATTAAATTTATTAAAAAAAGCTCAAGTTTTAGTCTTATCATCTGGTCAGCGCCAAAGGGATAATCGCTTCTCTTTCGCATATTTTTAAGGTTTGGCACGTCATAGGGCGGCAAAAACACCGTTCTACCCTCTTTTATTACCTCGGTTAGCTGAATAACTAATTCGTGGGTTAGGCTGTGTGGTTGCTCTGAAAAAGAGTCAAGCTCTTTGCAGTCACACTCAAAGCCTATAATAATTACGTTTGGCGGTGTTGGCGCGTTGCAGTAAATCGAATGAAGCTCAAGGCTCTTATGTATTATAATTTCGTTTTTCTTAAGCTCACCCGAATAGTTTTCGGCGTTTACATAAATCGCGCCGTTATCTACGTAAACAAGCTCTCTGAAAGCATGTCGGTCGTTAGCCGTGTGGTACTGCTCGTTAAACTCAAAATAGTGGATATTCGCAAGTCTTGTCACCGAAACAACGTTCTCAAAGCCCTTTAAACTAAACTCCAAAAAAACACCCCGTTTAAGCTAAATTTTGCAATAAATTGCAAAGCTAAATTATCGAGCCTTAGCTCGATAGCTAAATTGTTTTTTAAAACAGCTAAATTACTCCTTTGGAGTAGCAATAAAAGAAACTGACCGAAGGTCAATTTAGCTACGAAGTAATTTAGCGTACAAAGTACATTTAGCTGCGAAGCAATTTAGCTGAATTCAAACTTATTTGAATTCTTTGTATCTCACTTTGTTGTTTTAATCAATATTAAAATTATTTAATATTGTGCAAAAAATATTGAATATTTACTAAATACAAAGGGATGAAATAGTGGTATTTTTAGTACAAAGGGATAATTATGCCCTAAAATTCAAAAGGAGTGTTTTAAAATGGGAAGAATTTGTATACCCGATTATGAGTACAAAGAGAGAATTGCAAGAGCTGCTAAGCTCGTAAAAGAAAAAGGTCTCGACGTAATGGTAGTTTCCAGTACCGAGTCTGACTATGCAAACGCTAGATACTTCAGCGGCTTCTGGCCACTATTCGAGCGTGCAGGTGTAGCTATTGCCGCTAACGGTGACGCTGCATTAATGGTAGGTCCTGAGTGCATTATCTTCGCACAGGACGTTGCTAAGATGGACAAAATTTTCTGCTTAAAGGAATTCAGAGAGTCTGCTGACCCTGCATATCCTGAGCTTAAGCCCAGCACCTTTAAGGACGTATTTAAGGCTATCGGCGTAACAGGCGAGAACATCAAAATCGGTCTCGGTAGCTACGTTGAGTGCACATTACCAATTTTCGAAGGCTTAAAGGAAAGCTTCCCTAAGGCTGAAATCGTTAAGTGCAACGAAATCATGGTTGAGCTTCGTAAAATCAAGAGCGTTAACGAACTTGCTTGTATCAAAGAAGGCTTCCGTATCGTTGACCTTGCTACAGACGAGGTTATCCGCAACCTAAGACCTGGCGTTACCGAGCTTCAGATGGTTGGTATCGCTCAGAAGGTTATTTACGAAGAGGGCGCTGAGTACGAGGGTCTTCCAATGTACGTATTCAGTGAGAAGTCAACAAGCCACGCTATCAGCCGTTCTGGTTACAGAACCATCAACAAGGGCGATATCGTTCAGCTTAACCTCTCTGCTAAGATTGACGGTTACTCCCCTGCTATCGGTTTACCTGTTGTTATGGGTAAGCTTGAGGGCGAGAGAAGAAGAGTTGTTGAGTTCTGTAAGACCGCTCACGACTGGACAGTTGATCAGCTAAAGGCCGGTGTTATGGCTAGTGATATAGCTAAGGACTTCTACAAGATGTACGTTGATAACGGCTTCGAGAAGAACTTCGTTTACGGTCCTTGCCACGGTACAGGTATGATCGAGGTTGAGGCTCCTTGGATGGAAACCATCAGCGATTATAAGCTTGAAGAGAATATGACATTCCAGGTTGACACCTTCATTTCAGGTGACGGCTTCGGCGTTAGATGGGAAAAGGGTATCGCTATCACTAAGGATGGCTGCACCTCTATGACCGATTATCTCAAGAAGGGTCTTATAGAATTAGATTTCTAATTTAAGTAATACACAAAGGCAGAGCTTTTCTGCCTTTGTTGTTTAGAAAGGTTCAGATTTAAAATGGCTATAGGAAAAAAAGAATGGATTATCCCTGATTGCGAACTTCCGCACCCAGGCGAAGGCGTTGCTAAGGGTCACGAGTCGGTAATAATTGTTAACGATACCGATACCGATGCAGAAATTGCCGTAAAGATTTTTTTCACCGATAAGGATGCATACGAGGAAATTAAGTGGCAGGTTAAGGCAAACCGTGTTCGTTGCTTTAGAACAAACAACGTAGACGATATGTGCGGATACGTTGTTCCCTTTGAAACACAGTATGCTATGAAGCTTACTTCAAATACCGAGATTGTTGTTCAGTATGGCAGA
>JAZSCM010000027.1:0-7328 GCA_045602945.1 Acutalibacteraceae bacterium
GGTCAGCCTCTCACTTTGGGAGAGGTGGCGGCGAAGCCGACGGAGAGGGTCAGCCTCTCACTTTGGGAGAGGTGGCGGCGA
Source organism: Acutalibacteraceae bacterium (assembly GCA_045602945.1). Lineage (GTDB taxonomy): Bacteria > Bacillota > Clostridia > Oscillospirales > Acutalibacteraceae > UBA737. Next base: position 82 of record JAZSCM010000027.1, read on the forward strand.
AGCCGACGGAGAGGGTCAAATGGAACAATCACCTATAAAGAAAAACAACGATTTATTAAACGTTGCAAGAACGTTGCGACGAAATATGACACGGCAAGAAAAGCATTTATGGTATGATTTTTTACAGCATTATCCCATAAAGATATATAAGCAACGAATTATAGATAATTATATTGTAGATTTTTATTGTCATAGTGCTCGTCTTGTTATAGAGCTTGACGGTTCGCAACACTACACAAAGCAAGGAAAAGCAGACGACGAAGTAAGAAGTGAAAATCTTAAAAAATACGGAATACTTGTATTGCGCTTTTCAAACAAAGACGTAGACGAAAAATTCGAAGGCGTTTGTTATGTAATTGATAAAACAATTAAGGAAAGAATTAATGGTGTTTTCTAATTTCTCACACGCCCTCTCACCCGCTATTGCGGGAGCTCTCCCGAAGGGCGAGCCTTTTGCGAGCTCCGTCAAGTTTTTAAACGATTATATTTTCTAACATTTCACCCCGCACAAAGCGGGGTGTTTTTGCATAAGCGACAATATCAAACAACAGTTTAGTTATAAACAACTAATTGATAATTGTTTTTTGAAAAAATAAATCTTATAATATAATCACACCGGTGATACTTTTAAAAGGAGGAAACTTTATGCAACTTAATTTAGGTAATAAAATAAGAGAATTGCGCCGACGCGATTATCGTACACAGGAAAATCTTGCCGAGGCGCTTGGCGTAACTGCACAGGCTGTATCACGTTGGGAATCGGGTGGAAGCTATCCTGATATGGCTATGATTCCCGCTATCGCAAATTATTTTCATATTTCAATAGACGAGCTTTTCGGGTATCACGATGAGCGTGAAGAAAAAATAAACACTATCCTCGAAAGCGCTTCCAAAATACTTGACAAACAAGGATTTGTACTTACTAACGGATGCTTGTCAGACGATGTCTTAGAATGTGTAAATATGCTTCGTGAGGCTGCAGAGGAATTTCCAAACGAGCCAAAAATTCTTTTAAAATTAGCACAAGCGCTTAGTATGTGGGGATTTAACGTATTTGATGCAAAAGTACGCATCGACGATTCATCAGGTATTATAGATTTTAATACTGAGCACAATTCTAAAAACGTTTATTGGCAGGAAGCTATACGTGTTTATGAAAAGCTATTAAAATCTAATCCGTCTATAGAAGACCGAGAAAATGCCATAAAACTATTAACACCGCTTTATTGTCAAATGGGTGAATACGAAAAAGCGAAAGCACTGGCTAACAATCAGAACACCCTTTTTATTTCCAGAGAACTTATGTTGCCTTTAGCCACATTTGGTCAAGAAAAAGCAAGATACCAAGACGAAAGACTTATGGCTCTGCTTTCATATCTATGCAGCGCTCTTTTTGAATCAATAACCGAAAGACCCTCAATATCATCTTCAGAATACAGTAACGAACTTATACTTTCATTAATAAAATTCTACGAAACTGTGTTTAGTGATAAAAGATGCGGAAAATGGCATTTTGATATCGGTCGAATGTATTTTGAATTATCCATTTCCAAAGCGCAGGAAGGCAACACAGAAAAAACACTTGAGTTTTTTGATAAAGGTTTTGAGCATTGTAAAGAATACGAGCGGATATCTAATGAGGACGAATATAAATACTCTGCTCCTTTGGTTTGCAATTTGCCAAGCATTCAAAAAGGCTCTCTCAGCCCTATAGGAGATGATTTTTTCAAAAATCAACTAGTATTTTATCCGCAAAATATTAAAGCCGAAATCCGCAAAAACCCAAAATACGCTGAGTGCTTCTAATAACAACAAAAATCCCCGCTTTATGAGGGGATTTTCGTTGTTTTATTCAACACAAATTCAATAAAAATTACAATCCTAAATACACAAAAAGGCGGGAGACAAGCCCCCGCCCTACGTTGTATAATATTTTAATCTATCGCAAAGTTATAAATACCGCACTTTTAATTAATATTATTTTTAAAAATCTTTTTAAACAGCAGCGAGTATAGAACAAAACCGATAACAGCACCTGTAATGTTTAACATAATATCCACCCTGATTTTTATTACACTTATTGTTTGAATTTTTCTATAAACCCTTTAGAACACCTTTGCAAAATTTTAAATAATAAAGCGCCGAGCAAAGCACCGAAGGTGTTTAAAATTAAATCGTCAACGTCGGTGCCTCTGGCTAAAAACAGCTGACAGGTTTCTATAAATAAAGACGCCAAAAAGCCTATAAGTACCGCTTTTTTAGCAGAGATTTTCCACAAAAGCGGAATTACAAAACCAAAAGGCATAAACAAAATAATATTACCTAAAAAGTTAATTAGAAAATAGTTTATATTCTTATTTACAAACACCTCATAGCGTGTTTGCGAAAACACTTTAAAGGGAATTAAATTGGTTTGGTGAACACCGTTCTCTACAATGCCAAATCCGTCTACTCCAAACTCGAATTTAGGTATAACGGTCTGTGAGGTAAGCCCCGCTATAAAAATAATGAAAGCCAAAAGCACTGCCTCGCGTACAATGTTAAACTCTTTCTTTTTTAACTTTATATAAATACCCCTTGCAACCAAATAAACGGGCAACGCTATCAGCATATAGGGCAACATATTCACAATATAACTAATTATCACACGCATAATTTACCTACTTGAAACTTAATTTACCGTTGTTTTTTCTTTTCAACAAACACAAACAGCTCTGTCAAAAGAAAAACAGTGACAGATACTAAAAACAAAATAAAAAATATTTTTGTCTCACCTATTTCTGCCCACATAGCCTTTTTCTCTAATAAAGCTTCCATATTTTCCGAAGCCTCAAAGTCTTTATAATAGTCCTGCATAATACTGCTTAAAAGCGGTGCTGAGAAGGTTAAAACAAAAAATACTGAGGAAATTATAAAGAAAAATCTTCTTGGACCTTTTCGCATTATAAACTCCCCTTTTATTCGTTTACTAATATTATATCAAAAAGCGTTTCAATTTAAAAGGGGTTAATTTCTTAAAGTTTTATTAATTACAATTCACATATTAAGCAAGACGTGATATAATATTTTCATAAATTAAAAATTTTCCTTCAAGCTGTAAGATAATGGCTATATTCTTCGTCTATATAGGTGAAAGGCCTTTTTAGGAACTATGTAGCCAAAGCATTTAAACCCGAATCGGATTTTGAAACAAGGAGGTTACAATATGGAAGACGAAAAAATTGTTGCGTTATATTTTCAAAGGGATAAATACGCTATTTATCAAACCGAGAAAAAATACGGTAAATATTGCCACGCTATAGCCTACAACATTTTAGAGTCGCACGAGGACTCGGACGAATGTGTTAACGATACCTTAAACAGCGCGTGGAATACCATACCGCCCGAAAAGCCTGTAAAACTGCAGTGCTTTCTTGCCCGAATTACCCGCAATATCGCAATAGACCGATATCGCTACAAAATAGCGCAAAAGCGATATACAACGCCAATTAACGTTATCGACGAATATTGGGAATGTATACCAAACGGCGATACTCCTATCGAAGATGAATTTATACTAAAACGGGCTATTAACGGTTTCCTAGGGAGTCTTGATACCAAAACGCGCGTTATATTTATGCGCAGATATTGGTATTCAATGAGTGTTAAGGACGTTGCCGACAGTATGCGTCTTTCAGAGAGTAACGTAAGTGTAATCCTACATAGAACCCGAAATAAATTTAAAGATTATCTTATGAAGGAAGGGATTTTTATATGAAGAAAAACGACTGGTACAAATCTCTTAGTCTTGCCGATGATAAATACGTTGACGAAGCAAGACCTGATAATACAATTAGACTAAAAAGAAGATTTATACTTCCCATTGTAGCGGCTTGTGCATGTTTAGCACTTACCTTTTGCAGTTTATGGCTTTTTTTGCCTTTCAGCACCTCCCCGCCCGACGTATCTAAGTATTCCGACAGCGAGTATTACGGACTAATTCAGAAATTAAACGTGCTGACGTTTAATGCGCCCACTTACAAAAACAATGCTGATAGACTCTTAGCAGGGCTTAAAAGCTTTGATTTAGGCTTAACAAAAGGCGAAAGTATGAATAATACAGATATGGCGCCCGAGCTTGGTATAGAAGATACAGACAAAACAGGCAATTACCAAGAAATTACCGACAATCAGGTTGAGGGCATTATAGAAGCTGACCGCATAAAACGAAGCGACACACACATTTATTATCTTGATGACGGTGTGCTTCACATCTACTCTATTGACAAGGAAAACACGAAACAGGTTGGCAGTTACACTATCTATGCCGACAATAATATTTACTACCTAGACCAGTGGGAATTCTACCTTTCAAGCGATTGCAAAACCGTGACGGTGATAACTGAATTTCATAAAAGCTCAGGCGACCTTTCTGACCGCCACGTTAATTTAATTTCGCTTGACGTGAGCGACCCTAAAAATATTACAAAGAAAAAAGAATTCAGTATTACGGGCGGTTATATGTCATCCCGTAATACCGATGGAAGTATTCTGCTTTTAACAGAGTTTGTTATCGACAAACAAGAGCTCGACTTTGACGACGAGAGCACCTTCCTGCCTCAAATTGACGATGGAAGCGGTCCAAAAAGCATTTCTGCAAAAGGTATAGTGTCACCCGAAAACCTTAACAACACTCGCTATACCGTTGTATTAAAGCTAGACCAAAACACACTAAATCTTAAAGGTAGCGCGGCATATCTATCATATTCCGAAGACGTGTACGTTTCCGAAAATCACGTATTTTTAACCCACGTGTTTGCAGATAAAAAAGAAAATGAAGACGGCACCGTAACCAGAAACTCTATGACCGAAATTTCCTGTCTTACCTATAACGGCGACAGTTTCGGCGCTAAGGGAAGCGTTACTGTAAGGGGTTACGTTAAGGACCAGTGGAGTATGGACGAATACGAGGGTATTCTTCGCGTTTTCACAACTACCAACGCTACAACCATAAGAGAGGAAAATTACGGTTACTATACCGTTTCTGCCGAAATTCTCCAGACCGCAACGGGCAACTCAAATGCCAGTCTTTACTGTATAGACCTTTCTAGCTTTGAAATTGCAGCATCAGTTATTGATTTTGCGCCGCCGCGCGAGGAAATTCAGTCGGTAAGATTTGATAAGCAAACCGCTTATGCTTGTACCTCGATTGAGCTTTCAGACCCCGTATTTTTTTTCGATTTGTCTGACCTTAGTAATATCACCTACAAGGATACAGGCACGATAGAGGGCTTTTCGACCTCACTCATTAACCTCTCGAACGGTTATCTTTTAGGTATAGGCAGAGGAGACGATTGGAGTAGCTTTAAGGTTGAAGTGTATGAAGAAGCCGAAAAAGACATAGTTTCGGTATGCTCATACGAACTTAAAAATACAAGCTATTCTACCGAATATAAATCCTATTACGTAGACCGCAAAAATAATCTTATCGGTATCGGTATTATCGCTAACGAATATAGCAGTTTAGGTCAGCGCAGTAAGTATATCCTCCTTCATTTTGACGGATATGAGTTAGTAGAGCTTGTTAACGTATCGCTTCAAGGCGAGCCTCAAAATATGCGCGGAGTTTATATCGACGGATATATGTATATGTTCGGTCATAATGATTTTAAGGTACAAAAGGTTTTTAATTAATAAACAATTAAATTTTGAGGGGAGGGTCTTAAGCGCCCTCTCGGAAAGCAAAATAAAAAAATAGCGGGAGGGCACGGAGACCCTCCCCTACGATATATCATTTATATCTATCATTGATAACTTGAAGTTATTCCTAAATATTCCTCAAGGCAAAGACCGCTGTTATATACCGCCGTTGCAGTTTCTACCCCAAGGTATCTTACGTGCCACGGCTCGTAAATATATCCCGTTATGGCTTCCTTTCCCTCGGGGTAACGGATAATAAATCCGTATTTATGGCAGTTTTCAGCGAGCCAAATCGCCTCGGGGGACCCTGCAAAGCTTGAATTTGCTTTGTTTATATCAAAGGCTAATCCCGTTTGGTGTTCAGAATGACCTGGTCTTGCGGAATATCGGTCTGCGGCGGCTTGTCCGTCTCTTTTAACATAAGATTCATAAAGACTTTTTTGTGTTTGATAGCTTCTAAAGCCCGACCTTACAAAAAGGTCTAAGCCCTCTGCTTTGGCGGCGGCAAACATTTGCTGTAAAGCCTCGTTTGCAACAGGGTCAACACCCGGATTATAGGTGCTGGGCAGAGCATAGGTTTTATTTGCGATTAAAATACCGTCTATGTATGTAATTTCGGGTTCCACGTAAGGAGTTACCGTAACCTCAACCTCACAGGAAACATCGGGATTATCCTGAGAACGAACTGTAACGGTACAGTTTCCTACTCCCACACCCGTTATTTTTCCGATATTATTAACGGTAGCAACCGAAGTATCGTCGCTAGACCAAATTTCAGCCTTATCGGTTGCGTTTTTAGGATACATAGTAACTATCGGCATATCGCTAAAGCCTTGCATAAGTGTAACCGAATATTTGCTAAGCGTAATTTTTTCGACACCGACGTGTACTACTTGAGACGGGCTTGACTGTTCTTGTTTTGACGGCTCATCATCTTTTCCTGAGTCGTCCACAGAAGCGTCAGCACTGATTATGGGCTTTGATTCTATCTCTATTTCCCCGTTTTCATAACAACCCGCAAAGGTTAGTAAAATCAAAAGACTAATAACCAAAGCCACCGCTCTATAAAGCCTGTTTTTCATTGCCTCACACCCCTTACTTTTATTATACTTTATAAAAATAAAAAAGCAAGGAAGAAACATATAAATATTTGTGAAATTATCAACTTTATTAAAAGCGCAATAAATACAAAAGAATTTTTCAATTAAGCCATAAATTTTTAAAAAAAGCCTTGACATATCGAAATTTTGCGGTATAATAATTATCGGCTCTAAAAATTTAATATTGGGGAATTGTGTAACGGTAGCACGACAGACTCTGACTCTGTTTGTTGGGGTTCGAATCCCTATTCCCCAGCCAAAACGAAAATCCTGTCGATTATTGTCGGCAGGGTTTTTGTTTTGTATTATTCATTTTTCATTATTCAATATTCATCATTCATTAATACGGATTTTCGTAATGAATAATGAAGTCGCTTCGCTGATGAATAATGAATAATTGATTTATGTTATAGTTTTTGCTATAATATAGGAAAAGGCGGTGCTTTAAATGAAAGAAAATTTACTTAT
>JAZSCM010000028.1:0-21238 GCA_045602945.1 Acutalibacteraceae bacterium
GGAGCGACTTTGTACGAATTTTGGCGAAAAAATTGATGGTGGATACAGTTTCCCTTCAGCTGAGAAAATCGCCATTCTAACTCTTGAAGACCTACAAGTGCTACGAAGTGGTTTTAGAGCAAAATACATACTTGATGCCGCAAAGTGCGTAAGTAACGGCAGTATTGATTTAAACGTTATTGCGTCGTTACCAACTAATGAAGCACGAACCGAGCTTACAAAGATTTATGGTGTTGGCGAAAAGGTTGCCGACTGCACCCTACTTTATGGTATGGGGCATATAAACGCGTTTCCCAAGGACGTTTGGATAAAGCGTGCAGTTCCCATTTTCTTTGGAGATAACTTTGATGAAAGTAAGCTCAGAAATGCAGGAATTATTCAACAATACATTTTCTTTTATGCAAGAGAAACAAAGCTCGAAATATAAAAAAAGACGGATGAATTTCATCCGTCTTTTAATTTTGCTATCATTAGATTTCAGCAAAGTACTTAATTGTACGAACCATCTGGCTTGTGTAGGAGTTCTCGTTATCATACCAAGAAACAACCTGTACTTGATAGAGGTCATCGCCAACCTTAGATACCATTGTTTGAGTAGCATCGAAGAGTGAGCCGTAACGCATACCGATAACGTCGGAAGAAACGATTTCGTCCTCATTGTAGCCGAAGGAAGCAGAAGCAGCAGCCTTCATAGCAGCGTTGATGCCTTCCTTGGTTACGTCTGTACCCTTAACAACAGCGGTAAGAATAGTGGTAGAACCTGTAGCTACAGGAACACGCTGAGCAGAACCGATGAGTTTACCGTTAAGCTCTGGAATTACAAGACCGATAGCCTTTGCAGCGCCTGTAGAGTTAGGAACGATGTTTGCAGCGCCTGCACGTGCACGACGGAGATCACCCTTTCTGTGAGGACCGTCAAGAATCATCTGATCGCCTGTGTAAGCGTGGATTGTGCTCATAATACCGCTCTGGATTGGAGCATACTCGTGAAGAGCCTTAGCCATAGGAGCTAAGCAGTTTGTTGTGCAAGAAGCAGCAGAGATAATTTTGTCATCAGCTGTAAGAGTCTTCTCGTTTACAGAGAAAACGATTGTAGGAAGATCGTTACCTGCAGGAGCAGAAATAACTACCTTCTTAGCACCGGCATCAATATGAGCCTGTGCCTTGTCCTTTGAGCAGTAGAAACCTGTGCACTCAAGAACTACGTCTACACCGATTTCGCCCCAAGGAAGCTCAGCAGCGTTAGCCTTAGCATAGATTTTAAGAGTTTTGCCGTCAACTGTGATTGTGCCTGCCTCATCATCAGCAGAAACAGTGTGAAGATTTTCACCGATGAAACCACAGTAACCGCCCTGTGCTGTATCATACTTTAAAAGATTAGCAAGCATAGAGGGCTTTGTAAGGTCGTTGATAGCTACTACATCGTAACCCTCAGCGCCAAACATTTGACGGAATGCAAGACGGCCGATACGGCCAAAACCATTAATTGCAACTTTAACCATTTTAGAGAAACCTCCTAAATTTTTTATCGCATTATATTTTACCCTAAAACCCAAAAATTTTCAAGAACTTTTGTATATTTTTTAAGTATTTTTTGATTTTTCGGCTATATTGGTACAATACTTAGTGTAAGTAGAGTAAGAAATGTGCAATTTTTACCTAAAAATGACAAATTTACAGCCCTGCACGGCAATTTAAAATTAACTTTTCCGCCTGTCTCATTCCGTCAACCGCGGCAGACATAATTCCACCCGCATACCCTGCACCCTCGCCGCAAGGATATAAACCTTCAAGCGATAGAGAGTACCCGTTATCGTTTCTTGTAATTCTCACGGGTGACGAGCTACGGGTTTCGGGCGCTGTGATTACTGCCTCATCACTATCAAAGCCCTCTATTATTATACCAAAACGCTTTATACCCTCTTTCAGACTTTCGGTTATAAACTGAGGATATATGCTCTCTAAATCGCACAGCTTATAATTAGGCTTTACAGTAGGCTTTACCTTTCCAATACGGGCTTCTTTTCCGTAGACAAAACAACCGACGGTTGATACAGGCACAGAGCCACCGCCTAAAGCATAAGCTTTACGCTCTATTTTTTGCTGAAGCTCACACCCTGCTAAAACGAAATCCCCCTCAATATCCGATGGGTCAATACCGACAAGCAGAGCGCTGTTTGCGTTTTCGCCGTCACGTTTGCTGTTGCTCATTCCGTTTACAGCAAGAGAGCATTTTTCACTCGAAGCGTTGACAACCTCGCCGCCCGGACACATACAAAACGTATACACACCCCTACCGTTTTCAAGGTGCACCGCCATCTTATAATCGGCGGCTTTAAGCGCTTTATGCTCGGCATATTCACCGTAAAGCGACCTGTTTATATCACTTTGCAGATGCTCTATTCTAACACCCATTGCAAAGGGCTTTCTCTCCATTGAAATACCTTTGCCGTATAGCATTTTAAAAGTATCACGGGCAGAGTGACCTAAGCATAAAATAAGGTTATCACACTCTATTTTCTCGCCGTTTACCGTTATTGACTTTAGTCTTTTATTTTCAAAAGATATATCCTCTAGTTTTGAGTTAAAACGCACCTCGCCGCCGCAGAAAATTATTTCCTGTCTTATGTTTTTGATAACGGTTTTAAGCACGTCTGTACCAATATGCGGTTTTGCATCGGTGAGTATATCCTTATTGGCGCCAAACTCATAAAAAACTTTTAAAATCTCTCTGGTGCGTGGGTCTTTTATACCCGTGTTTAACTTGCCGTCCGAAAACGTACCTGCACCGCCCTCGCCAAACTGAACGTTGGAATTAACCTTTAAATCTTTACCGCTAAAAAATTCTTCTACTGATTTTGTGCGGCTATCAACGTCCTCACCGCGCTCGATTACCAAAGGTTTGAGCCCTGCCCTTGCAAGTACTAACGCGGCAAAGATACCCGCAGGTCCAAAGCCTACTATTACAGGACGGTTTTTAAGGGTAAAATCCGCCCTTTCCCATACGTATTTTTTATCAATAAAAAGCGAAGCATTTTTACAGTTTTTAAGTATTTTTTGCTCGTCAAGTGAGGTTTTAACAGTTATGGAACAACAAAAATGAACGTCGCTCTTTTTTCTCGCATCTACCGATTTTTTGTAAAGGTTTGCTGAAATTATATCTTTTTCCTTTATTTTCAGTTGCTTTGCCGCTATGGAAATTAAACTATCAAAATCGGTATCAAGAGATAATTTTACGTTGTTTATAATAATCATTTTTCTACCTTAAATCGTTTATTATAGACTCGGCGGCACAAAAGGCACTTGACCAAGCCCATTGAAGATTAAATCCGCCGCAGTCACCGTCAATATCCAAAATTTCGCCTATCGCATAGAGCCCTTTATCCTTTTTGGACATCATTGTTTTATTGTCAAATTGGGTTGTATCAAGACCGCCTGCCGACACCTGTGAATTATCAAATCCCGTAGTCCCAGTAACCTCGAAAATAAGGTTTTTAATAAGAGAAGCTAAATCTTTTAAATCGCTGTTTTTTAACGTGTCAACACTATCCGACAGTTTTTTGTTTATAAGCTTTATAAGGGCTTGTCCTACCCTTTTATTAAGCATACCCGTAAAGAATTCTTCGAGCGTTCTGCCGCGAAGTGCATATACTCTGAACTCAAGCATTTCGAGTAAGTTTTTTAGTGAATATTCGGGCATAAGGTCAAGAGAAATTTGCTTTTTACCCTTTGTTCTTTCTACACATCTTGAAATCTGCAAAATCGGAGGACCTGACAAACCGTACTCACAAAACAGCACCTCACCGAATTCGCTTCTTAGAGGCTTATTACCGTCAAAAATCGTAGCGTTGGCATTTACCTTAATACCCTTTAGCGATTTTGTAAGGCTGTTTTCGGTTTTAAGTTGCACTATAGCGGGTGTTACAGCAACGCTTTTATATCCCTTTTGCTTTAAAACTCTAAAGAGTGATCCGTCGCTTCCGATTTTCTTACCGCCCGAAAAAAGACCTGTAGCGCATACAACGTTTTGTGCTTTTATACTATAGTTTTCACCTTTTACTATGTAGACGTCTTTTGTTTTTTCTATGTCCTCTATCTTGGTTCCGAGTAGAGTTTCAACCCCTAAATTATCTGCCGCAAAACGAAATGCATCAACAACAGAAGAAGCCTGTAAGGAATACGGATATGCTCTTCCCTCCTCGTCAAAGGTAAGGACTATACCCAGCTCTGCTAAAAAGCTCTCGGTGTAAACTCTATCAAAGCGCTCTAAAGCTAAACGGGCAAATTCCGTATCATTTCCGTGATAGCGATTAAGGTCTATATTTAAATTTGTTATATTGCATCTGCCGTTTCCTGTGGTAATTAGTTTTTTGCCCACCCTATCAAGTTGTTCGAGCAATACCACACTTATAGACCTATCCTGCATTTTAAGTGAAACTGCAGTGCAAAGTCCCGATGCGCCAGCACCGATTATAGCAACGTCATAAACTTTTTCTCTCACGCTTTTTCTTCTCCTATAAATTTTCTTTTTTGAGTATAACACATATTTTTCTTTCCGTCTACATTTGTTTTTGGATAGTTTTATATATTTTGATTGTGTTTGAAGCAAAAAGTTATAAAAGTTGTCAATTTTAATAAAGTACGATTTGTTATATAATTGTTATAAAATGTAAGAAAGGTGGGGTTTTATGAAGAGGTGTGCGGTTATAAACGATATATCGGGTTTTGGCAGATGCTCACTTACGGTATCTATTCCTATTATCAGCGTACTCGGTATTCAGGCTAACCCCGTGGTTACAGGAGTTTTCACAAACCAAACGGGTTATGAAAGTTATAAATTTCACGACCTTACCGATATGCTCCCCTCGTTTTGTGAGGAATGGAAGAAACTTGACGCTTCTTTCGACGGAATTTTAACAGGATTTTTACTTACAGAGCATCAATACGAGCATATCGACAGTTTTATTGACACCTTTAAATCCGATAAAACGCTAGTGGTTGTAGACCCCGTTTTAGGTGATGAGGGAAAACTTTACGATTGCTTTAGTCAGGGTTTGATTGAGAGTGTTAAAAAGCTTATAACTAAAGCCGACGTTATAACCCCTAATATTACCGAGCTTAAATTTTTAAGCGGTGAGGACGACGTTTTCAGGGGAGCCGAAAAACTGCTCTCAAGCGGTATTAAATCGGTTATTGTAACGGGAATAATAGAAGAAAACACTATTTCCTGCCTTGTTTTTTCAGACGGTAAAACCGAAAAATACAGCACAAAACTTATAAAATTCGGCGGTAAGGAAGCACGTTTTAGCGGAACGGGAGATATTTTTTCGTCGGTTGTTATGGGTAAAATGTTAAACGGTGATTCGGCTTTTGATGCCGCGAAAGAGGCTGTAGCCTTTATAGGTAAAGTTATTGAAGGCAGTAACGTAAACGACCGAAACGACGGTATAGATTTTGAAAAATATTTAAAGGATTTATAATAAGATATGGCTAATATAATTTATATGTTCGAGGGTACTCCCTATTTTAACCTAACCAATAAATGTCCTTGCAGATGCACCTTTTGTGTAAGAGACGTGCTTAAAACCATGGGCGAAGCAGACGATATGTGGCACCGCACTCAGCCTTCCTTTGAGGAAGTTAAAGCGGCTATTGATGAGTTTGATTTTTCACACTTTGAAACAGCGGTTTTTTGCGGTTACGGTGAGCCTACAAATGAGTTAGAACTTTTGCTCGAAACCGCTAGTTATCTTAAAAAAATATACCCCGATTTAAACTTAAGACTTAATACAAACGGTCTTTCGGACCTTATAAACAGAAGAGAAACCGCTAAGGAAATTTGCGAAAATATTGATGCTGTTTCTATTTCGTTAAACGCTACGAATTCCGAAAAATACGATGAAATTACACGAAATATTTTCAAGGGCAAAGCGTTCGACGCTATGCTTAAATTTACAGCCGATTGCGTAAAATACTGCAAAAACGTTACCATGACTGTGGTTGACGTAATAGGCAAAGAGGAAATAGAAAAATCCCGTCAAATATGCGAAAAAACAGGCGCAAAATTCAGGGTTAGAGAATTAATTAAGAGCGAATAAAATTAATGCTGTTCGAATTTCCGAACAGCATTTTTTTATTTTAGCGGCTTTGTTGCAGGGTTGTCTATTAACTCGCCGTCTTTAGTAAATCTAGAGCCGTGGCAGGGGCAATCCCAGGTATGCTCTGCGTTATTCCATTTTAAAGCACAGCCTAAATGTGAACAGCGTTTGGTTGTAGGCGTCAGTAAATTAACCACGCTTTCGAGTGCATTTGTAGCCAGTTGCGGATGAAGTATTGACCTAGACGGTGAAAAGACCTCACTATACGGATTTTTCTTGCCCTCTACCATATCGCAAAGAAGTATTGCCGAAACCATAGCCGAGGTCATACCCCATTTGTTAAATCCCGTTGCAACATACATATTCTCGGTGTTTTTAGAATACTTACCTATATATGGAATGGAGTCGAGAGTCATACAGTCCTGTGTTGCAAAATGGTATTTTTCCGTAGCATCGGGATAAAATTTCTTTGCAAAGCTTCTAAGCTCTCTGTAACTTCCACCCTGTTTTCCCGTTCTGTGTGAACCGCCGCCTAATAGCAAGTATCCGTTATACTCTCTAAAGGATAAACCGTACTCTGAATGATCTACAAACATTCCATCAGGTGTTTCGGCGTTCTTAAGTGCTAGTACGTAGGAACGGTGCTGATACATTTTTAAAAAATAACTTCCGTGCTTATTTATAAACGGAAAATGGGTTGTAACTATTATTTTCTGAGCCGTTATTTTGCCTCTGGTTGTTATTGCAGTATTGCCTCTAACCTCAATTACCCTTGTATTTTCATAAATATTTAGACCTTTAGATATTGACGATATAAATTTAAGCGGATTAAATTGCGCTTGATTGCTAAACCTTACTGCCGCCGCGGTTTTAAAAGGTAGCGGAACGTCGGTAACAAGGTCGGCTATAAAATCGAGTTTTCTTAACGCTTTTATCTCATTTTCGATTATATCCCTATTTGAAAGCGAATAAACGTAAGCGTCCTTCTCTTCAAAATCACAGTCTATATCAAGGCACAGTTCTCGGTATTTTTTAAGTGCCAAAAGATTAGCATCAAGGTATTGCTTGGCTAATTCTTCACCGTATTTTCCTATAATTTTATCATATATAAGACCGTGCTGTGCCGTAATTTTTGCGGTTGTGTTTTTGGTGACACCGCTACAAATGGTGTTAGCCTCGACTAAAATACAAGGAATTCCCCTGCTTTGCAGCATAAATGCCGTAAGTATTCCCGTAATCCCTCCGCCTATTATCAAAACCTCGGTTTTTGTATCTTTTGGTAGACCTTCAAATCTTTGTAGACTACTATTATCCTGCCAAATTGATTTCATTTTTTTCACCCAAAAACATTATGCACCCTACTTCTTGCTAATATGCAAAAAGTAGAGTGCATTTAGATTTTTAAGTGTCAATTATTAATATTTTTTCTTGAAAATATTTACGCCGTTTGTAACGTCATACCAATCAAACTTATATTCCTTGCCGTTTGATAAGAATCTCTTAGGACAGCTTGTATCCATCCAATCAAGAGGCTCACATTCGCTTCCCTTGTCGGCTATTAAGAACGCCTCGTTAAGACGCTTTTTCTGCTCGGCATTTAACATTCCCGGTGTAACCGAAATGAATAAGCTCTCGCCCGATAATGCACAAGCCTCGAAGAAACGAAGGTTCATTTCAATAGGCACGTGCTTGGTTATTGCCGCACAGTCAGGGTCGGCAATAAAGAAGTTCTTATTTTGCGGCATTCTGAAGGCTAGTGGGTTTACACCCATCTTTCTTGTCTTGTTCCACTCAAAACCGCTAGTATCTAGACAGCTTCTCTGAATTTGATGTATACCAGCTGCTAAATGGTTGTAGGTGTTACAACCCATTACGAGCGAATCACCTGCTGCTTCCTGAATAGTTCTGTAAAGCTTTAAGATAATCTGAGCGTTTGTAACGCTTGTATCGTCAAAATGCCAACCGTCCTGAGTTAGTCCCTCGGTTAGATATACTTCGTCAAAAATATTGTCTGTCAGCATATCGGGTGCTGTAAAGTCATATTTAATAACCTTATATCCGTTAGCAGCAACGCCTGATACTAGATTTTTAACATATTCTAAAACGTCATCTTTAGACGGGTCTAAGAAATCTCCGCCGCCGTCACCTGTTTTTCTTGGGTGATAGCAATGCTCGGGGAATTTTTCCTTAGTAAGCAGCGGTCTAATCCAAAGACCAGGCTCACAACCCATACTGCTCATTTCACCTGCAAGTTCTGCCATATCGCCAAACTTATCAGATGGAGTGAAAGGACCGCCGATATACTCGTTGGTTCTGTAAAGCTGCCAACCGTCGTCTATAAGCATATAGGGTTTGTGTGCCGTGTTAGCGCAAAGCTCCATAGCAATTTTAGTGTCTTCAATAACACTTTCTCTTGTTATGTTACCGTAAGCATAGTACCAGTTATTAAGTCCAAAAACAGGTCTTGAGGGAATATTCGGCTTATCGCACATTAACTTGCAGAAAGCCTGACAAGCTCTGTATGGATTTTCGTTATCCTTACCCTCACGCTCAACAACCGTAGCGCAGTTTAAAGGCTTCTTTATATTTACACCGCAAGCGCCGTTTCTAACGTCAACTATAAGTGTTACACCCTCTTGGTCAAACTGCCAGAAGCAGAAGCTGTTACAGCCTGTTTTAACACCGTAGCCGCAAGTTTTTGCGCCGTCATAGCACTGTATGTACCAAGCCCAATGCTTTTCAGGAACGATAGGCATCCACGCAAGGTCGCCGAATTCAACACCTGCAGAGTCACCTAAAATACGCTTGATATTTGAAAAATCAGCATACCATCTGAGTCTTATTCTGCATACAGGCTCGATAGTTTCATTGAGGATAATATCTAATGTATCATTTACCTTTTTTACGCAAACCTCAGCCGCCGCGCAATTGAAGGTTTCGCCGTTTTTATTTGCTATCTGCCAACCGTTATCAGTTTGAATTTCAATAAAATCGGGTTGACGAATAATAGAATTAAACATACGCTTTCTCCTTAAATAAAGTTTTATTTAATTGTACATTATTTTATTTTTATGTCAAGGTTTTTTTAGAAAATTGTGGATTTTTAGAGCAAAATATAGTAAAATATATTTAAAAATTCTAGTGAGGTATTGCCTGTGGATAAGAAAACTAAATGGATACTTGCCTGTTCGTCTATTACTGTGGGCGCTTTAACGCTTGGCGCCGCCGCATCCTATCTTGTAGCGAAAAAGATGGTAAAGATAGCGCTTGACCGCGAGGAGCCCAAAGCAATAGGTAGATCAAAAGAGATTATTACGGGCAACCAAAATATAGAAGCAACGCTTAAATTTCAAAGCCAAATTGCAAAAAAACTAGAGCGCTTAAATCTTGAAACGATAGAGATAAAAGCAAGTGACGGTACAACGCTTGTAGGTCACTTATACCGTGCCGAAAATCCTAAACGCACAATAATTGCTATGCACGGCTGGCGTTCTTCTTGGTCTAAAGATTTTGGCCTCGTGGCTGATTTTTGGCTTCCTAACGGTTGCAACGTAATTTTCGCCGAGCAACGCGCTCACGGGCAAAGCGGCGGCAACCATATGGGCTTTGGAGTGATTGAACGCTTTGACTGTCTTGATTGGATTAACTGGGTTAAAAACAGTGAATTCAAAGACACACCGCTTTATCTTGCGGGTATTTCTATGGGGGCTACCACGGTTTTAATGACCGCAGGTTTTGATATAAAGGGTAAGGTTAACGGCATTATGGCAGACTGCGGCTTTACCTCCCCCCACAGTATTTGGAAGCATATTGCAAACAAAAATATGCACTTAAATTACAACGGTATTTACAGTAGTATTGTAAACGACTACTGCAAAAAGAAATTAAATTTTGGCCCCAAGGATTATTCTACCCTTGAAGCCATGAGAAACTGTGAAGTGCCTGTTCTTTTCTTCCACGGAACAGACGATAAATTCGTTCCCGTGCAGATGACCTTTGAAAACTACAAGGCTTGTAGAGCGCCCAAGCAGTTGTTTATTGTGCCGGGTGCCGAGCACGGAATGAGTTACGTTATTGAAACCGAAAAATATCAAAACAAGGTGTTAAAGTTTTGGGAAGAGTTTGATAAAACTTAAAACACCTCGTCTGCTATAAGACGTGATATATCTTGTGCTATTTCTGTATCAAGTGTTTTAAGCAAAATTTCAGTTATTACTTCCCTATCAAATTTTGCGCCTTTAAGCGCAGCTTCGAGTGTTTCGGAAATGCAAAAATCCATAGAGTCCGAAAAGGCCTGAATTACTTCTATGACGCCGTTTTTTACTACAAAATTAAGCTGTATTCCTCCCCAAGAAAATCTGCCGTCACAGGCAAAATCGCAGGGTATTGTGATGCCGTAAATATAGTCCCAGCTGCTGTAAAGTTTGGCTAAATTATCCTTTTGGTCACCCACTATTTTGAGCATTTGAATTGCATCTGATTTATACACTTGCTGTGCCGCTAAAATCATATATTCACGCATTTTTTGTACGGTAAGTTCCTCGCATAATTCGCTAAGATTTACCACCCTTGACTCAACCGATTTTACACCCTTTGACTGCAGTTTTGATTTTGAGGGTGTAAGATATTTTCCCAGCTTATCCATATCGGCTGAAATTAAAATCGTGCCGTGGTGATATGAGTTACCCTTGGAATTATAAAAAGCGTTGCCCGAGAATTTTTTGCCGTTTGCCAATATATCATTTCTGCCCGAAAGACAAGTTTCTATGCCTGCCATAGCGCAGGCTTTTTTTATTACCGACATTTGTTTTAAAAGGTCGTAATTTTCACTCGACGTAATAAAGGTAAAATTCAAATTTCCCATATCGTGAAAAACGGCTCCGCCGCCCGATAAACGACGCGCAATCTTTACGTTATCAGCCTTTATAACATCGGTTTTACACTCTGCCCAAGCATTCTGATTTTTACCTATAACAACCGTATTTTCGTTCTGCCAAAGGTACAGTATAAGGCTGTCATCTTCTACGCTGTCAAGCAAAAGCTTTTCAACCGCTAAATTTTCATAGACGTCTTGTGAATCGCCTATGTAAATTTTGAGTTTTTCTATCATAAAATCACCACGTTTATTTTAATCTTTTACAAAGGTAAAGTCAAGATTTAATCAAAATTTGGTAAACTTGTAGAAATGCCTTATTTTATGCACTTTTTTGCCCCTTTTTCTATTGACAATTTTTTTCTTAGTGGTATAATATAATTTGCAAAATTATATTTTTTTAGGAGGAATCATTTTGGCTAACGCAGTAATTATGCCTAAGGCCGGTATAACAGTTGAAAGCTGTATCATCGGTACTTGGGAAAAGAAGGTCGGCGACGCTGTAAAAGTAGGAGATATTCTCTTTACATACGAAACCGACAAGGCAAGCTTTGAATGTGAATCAACCGAAGAAGGTACTCTTCTTGAGATATTCTTCAACGATGGCGACGAAGTTCCTTGTCTTGTAAACGTTTGTGCAATAGGTAACGAGGGTGACGATTGTTCTGCTCTCCGTCCTGATTCAGCAGCCAGTGAAGAGGCTGCACCTGTTGTAGAGGAAAAGAAAGAAGAAGTTAAGGTAGAGGCTGTTGCGGTATCAACCGCTGTAGAAGGCGAAAAGTCTGCTATCTCTCCAAGAGCTAAGAAACTCGCAGAGCGTACAGGCGTTGATGCTTCCCTTGCTACCCCGACAGGTCCTAACGGCAGAGTTATTGAGCGTGACGTTAGAAACCTAATCGACAATCCTGCTGTTGCAAAGGCTGCTGCCGTAGTAGCTGCTGCCGCTGCACCTGAGGTTGAGTTTGAGGATGTTAAGTTTAGTGGTATTCGTCGTGCTATCAGCAAGTCGATGACAACCTCACTTTCAACAATGGCTCAGCTAACCCACAACACCTCTTTCGATGCTACTGCAATTCTTAAGTACAGAAAGCAGTTAAAAGCAAGCGAGGGCGACTGCGCAGGTATCACTCTTGGCGATATTATTATGTACGCAGTTTCAAGAACACTTTTAAACCACCCAGACCTCAACGCTCATATGCTTGACGACAATAATATCCGTCTATTCAAGCACGTTCATCTTGGTTTCGCAGTTGATACCCCAAGAGGTCTTATGGTTCCAACCATTTTCAACGCTGATCAGAAGAGCTTACTTGAAATCTCTAAGGAAGTTAAGGCTTTAGCTGCAGAGTGCCGCGAAGGCAACATCAGCCCTGACAAGCTTACAGGCGCTTCCTTCACCGTTTCTAACCTTGGTAATCTCGGCGTTGAGTCCTTTACCCCTGTTATCAATCCTCCACAGACAGGCATCTTAGGTGTTTGCGGTACTATTGACAGAGTAAAGAAGGGCAAGGACGGCGAAATCGCTATCTATCCTGCTATGGGACTTAGCCTTACATACGACCATCGCGCTGTTGATGGCACACCGGCAGCAAAATTCCAGAAGGAACTTGCACAGAACTTAGAGAACTTCACTGTTCTTCTTGCTAAATAAGGTGAATAAAATGGAAATTTTTGATTTATTAGTAGTTGGCGGCGGCCCTGGCGGATATCTCTGCGCTGAGCGTGCTGCTCAAGGCGGAATGAAGGTTGCAGTTATCGAAAAGAAGGCTCTTGGCGGAACCTGTCTTAACGAGGGTTGTATTCCTACCAAAACTCTCCTTAATTCCTCAAAAATGTATCGTCATGCTATCGGAAGCGAAGCTTTCGGCGTAACTGCAGAAAACGTAAAGTATGACCACGCAAAAGTAATCGACCGCAAGAACAACGTTGTAGCTACACTTGTTGCAGGTGTTGGCGCTACAATGAAGGCTAACAAGGTTACCGTTGTTACAGGCAATGCCGTAATTAAGGGTAAATCTGCAAACGGCTTTGCCGTTGAGGTTGACGGAACTGTTTATGAAGGCAAGAAACTTGCTATCGCTTCAGGTTCTGAAACTGTTGTTCCACCTGTTCCAGGTCTTAAAGAGGGCCTCGCTTCCGGCTTTGTTGTTACAAACCGTGAGGTTCTTGACGAAAAGACATTGCCACAGTCTATAGTTGTAATAGGCGGCGGTGTAATCGGTCTTGAAATGGCTTATTACTTTGCAAGTGTTGGCGTTAAGGTAACAGTTATTGAAATGATGCCTAAAATCGCAGGTGCTACAGACCCTGAAATCTGCAAGGTGCTTACCGACGTATTTGTAAAGAAGGGTATGGAATTCAAGCTTTCTTGCAAGGTGCTTGAGGTTAAGGACAAGAGCGTTATATATGAAGAGAACGGCGAGAAGAAGGAAATTGCTTGTGATAAGGTTCTTCTATCCGCCGGCAGAAAGCCTGCTACCGCTAATATCGGTATTGAGAGCTTACAGCTTGATATGGACAGAGCCGCTATTAAGACCGACCGTCATCTTTGCACCAACGTTTCAGGTGTTTACGCTATCGGCGACTGTAACGGAAAACTTATGCTTGCTCACACAGCATACCGTGAGGCAGAGGTTGCAGTAAACCATATGCTCGGCATTAAGGATGAGATGCGTTACGACGTAATTCCTTCAGTTATCTACACCGACCCTGAGGTTGCAAGTGTTGGCTACAGCAAGGAAGGCGCAGAAGAAAAAGGTATGAAGGTTAAAGAGGTTAAGCTTCCCCTTTCCTATGCAGGTCGTTACCTCGCTGAAACCGAGGGTGGCAAGGGCTTCATTAAACTAGTAGTTGATACCGATAAGAACCGTCTTGTTGGTTGCCATATCGTAGGCTCTTATGCTTCCGAAATTATTATGACAGCTACAATGATGGTTGATACCGAGCTAACACCTGCTAGACTTAAGAAGCTTGTGTTCCCACATCCAACCGTTGCTGAGATAATCAGAGAAGCTATTTTCCATATATAAATAATCCATTTTAGGAGGAAAAATAAATGCCAAAAAGTTTATTTGTAGATCCTGCCGAAACCAGAGCTGCAGGTAAAATCACATTTGAAGACATTCCTGTCAATGTCTACAACAAGACCATCAAAGAAGAGCGTAAGCGCTACAGCGATGATGACCTTGTTCGTATCTATCGCGACATCACCGTTTTACGTGAGTTTGAGTCTATGCTTAACCAGATTAAGACTCAGGGCGTTTACAACGGTATCGAAACTACATACCCAGGTCCTGCCCACCTTTCTATCGGTCAGGAAGCTGCTTGTGTAGGTCAGGCTTATCACCTTGATCAGAACGACTTTACATTCGGTTCACACAGAAGCCACTCTGAGATTCTTGCTAAGGCACTTTCCTGCATTAACAAGTTATCCGAGCAGGACCTTATGACCATAATGGAAGGCTTCCTCGGTGGTTCTGCTCTTAGAGCAACCGAAAAGTTAGGTCCTGTAAAGGACGCTAAGGAACTTGCTATCCGCTTCATCCTTTACGGAACACTTTCCGAGATTTTCGCTCGTGAAACAGGCTTCCACAAGGGTATGGGCGGCTCAATGCACGCTTTCTTCCTCCCATTCGGTATTTATCCAAACAATGCTATCGTTGGTGGCTCTGCCGCTATCGCTACAGGTGCTGCCCTATTCAAAAAGGTAAACGATAAGCAGGGTATCGTTGTTTGCAACTCAGGTGACGGCTCTATGGCTAGAGGTCCTGTTTGGGAAGCAATGAACTTTGCTGCTATGGACCAGTACCGCACACTTTGGGAAAGCCACAACGGCGGTATGCCAATTCTTTACAACGTATTCAATAACTCCTACGGTATGGGCGACCAGACCAGAGGTGAAACAATGGGTTACGATATGCTTGCCCGTATCGGTGCAGGTGTTAGCCCAACTCAGTTCCATGCTGAGCGTATCGATGGCTTCAATCCTCTTGCTGTTATCGATGCAATGGAAAGAAAGTTAAAGATTTTACGTGCAGGCGACGGCCCTGTTATGCTTGATACCGTTACCTACCGTTACTCAGGTCACTCTACATCCGACCAGAACGCTTACCGTACCAAAGAGGAAATCGATGCTTGGAAGGAAATCGACCCGATCATCACATACCGCAAGGGTCTTGTTGATGCCGGTGTTACTAAGGATTCCAGCCTCGAGGAAATCCTTGCTGAGACAACAGAGCGTATGACAATGATCTGCAAGGCTGCAAGTGACGTTGAAATAAGCCCATACGTTGACTTCAAGAAGGATCCTGCTGTTGTTGAGCGTCTAATGTTCTCAAATATGAAGATTGACAAGCTTGACGACCGTGAGCCTGAAGTTAATATGCCACTAAACGAAGTTCCTGCTTACAAGAAGTTAAAGGAAAAAGAGCGTTCACCAATCGTTAATGGCAAGCCTGTTTCTAAGATGAAACTCTTCAACCTCCGTGATGCACTCTCCGAGGTTATCTATGACCGTTTCTATGAGGATCCAACCCTTATCGCTTACGGTGAAGACGTTCGTGACTGGGGTGGCGCATTCGCTGTATACCGCGGTATGATGGATGCATTCCCACACTGCCGTCTATTTAACTCTCCTATCGCTGAAGCTGCTATCGTTGGTACAGCAGTAGGTTACGCTGTTTCGGGCGGTCGTTCTATAGTTGAGCTTATGTACGCTGACTTTATCGGCTGTGCAGGTGACGAAATCTTCAACCAGATGTCCAAGTGGCAGTCAATGTCTGCAGGTATCTTAAAGATGCCTATCGTTCTTCGTGTATCTGTTGGTTCTAAGTACGGTGCTCAGCACTCACAGGATTGGACCGCACTTTGCGCTCATATCCCAGGTCTTAAGGTTTGCTTCCCTGCTACACCTTGGGAGGCTAAGGGTCTTATGGAAACTGCACTAAAGGGTACTGACCCTGTAGTATTCTTCGAGAGCCAGAGAATTTATGACGTTGGTGAGCAGTTCCACGAGGGCGGTGTTCCTGCAGAGCGTTACGAAATCGAAATCGGTGACGTTAACAAGGTTCGCGACGGTAAGGACGTTACTATCATTACCATCGGTGCCGCACTCTATCGTGCAGTTGACGCTGCTAAGCAGTTAAGCGAGAAGTACGGTATGGAAGCTGATATCATCAACCTCCATTCACTTGTTCCGCTTGATTATACAAAGATTTTAGAGTCTGTTCGCAAGACTGGTAAGGTTGTTCTTGTTTCTGATGCTTGTACCAGAGGCTCCTTCCTTAACGACGTTGCTAAGAACATCACCGAGCTTTGCTTCGACGATTTAGATGCACCACCTGTTGTAGTTGGCGCACGTAACTGGATAACACCTCCATTCGAGTTCGATGAATTCTTCTTCCCACAGGCTAGTTGGATTATCGATGCTATCCACGAAAAAATAGTTCCGCTAAACGGCCACGTAGTTGAAAACGGCTGCACCGAGGCTGAGGCAGAGCGTCGCGCTAAGCTTGGCGTATAATGAATATTAAGCAAACATCAAATGCAGGTTTTCTCCTCTCACTTGATAATACGGCTATTTTACTGGACGGCGTCGGTGAGAGGATTGCCCCGTATTTCGAAACACCTATATGTATAAAGGAAGAGCTTTTAAACACCCCTTTAGATGCATTGGTGTTCACACATTATCACGGGGACCACTTTGATAAAAGTTTTGCCGAAACGTATAAAAACAGAGAGTTCGGGGCCGTTTTCTGCGGACCTGAACTCTCTACACCGTTTAAGGTTAAAAACTTAAAAATCATTCCAATAAAAACCCGACATATCGGTAAATTTGTGATTGACCATTCAAGCTATGTAATTATGGGTAGTAAAACTATTTTATTTTTAGGCGACGCTTCGCCTAACGAGTTTAAAAACCGTGAGGATTTGCCCGAAATAGACCTTGTTATTGCACCCTTTGCTTATGCTCTTACCGATGCCGCTGTTAGCATTACTAATTCTCTTGGTGCTAAGAAAGTGGTAATAACCCACCTTCCCGAGCCAAATCTTGATGAATTTAAAATTCGTGAAACCGTGGCAAAGGCTGTAGCGCAAAACAGTAATTGGACCACCTGCGAAATCGGGCAGTCCATCACAATACCCTGATTTTACTTTAAAAATATTCATTTTAATTAAAAATCGAGTCTTTTGTCCCCATATATTTGGGGACATTTTTTTATTTTTAACCTTGAAAAACTAATTTTAAAATATTATTATATATATGTAATAATATTTAAGGAGATAATATTATGAAGTTACTAATAGACGATGCTAATCTTGAAAAAATTAAAGAGATCAGCGAATACTATCCTATCGACGGTGTAACAACCAACCCATCTATCCTTGCAAAAACAGGCAGAAATCCTTACGTTGTTCTAAAAGAAATCCGCGAATTTATAGGTCCTGATGCCGAGCTTCACGCTCAGGTTATATCCCTTACAACCGAGGAAATGGTTAACGAGGGTCGCCATATGGTTGAGGTGCTTGGTGAAAAGGCTAAAACCTTTGTCAAGATTCCTACTATTCCCGAAGGTCTTAAGGCTATGAGAATTTTATCAAACGAGGGCTATAAAATTACCGCTACCGCTATTTACAACCCGCTTCAAGGCTATCTTGCCGCAAAATCGGGTGCCGACTATGCCGCACCTTATATAAACCGTATTGATAATCTGGGTACCAGCGGTATTCAGGTTGCAAGAACAATGCAGGATATATTTATTTCAAGCGGATATAAAACAAAAACTCTAGCCGCAAGTTTTAAAAACTCTTTGCAGGTGCAAGAGCTTTGCGAACTTGGTATCAGAGCCGCAACACTCGCACCCGACGTTATCGAAAATCTTATTAAGCACCCTTGCGTTGACTCTGCCGAGAAAACCTTTAGAAGTGATTTTGAAGGTCTTTGCGGTAAAGGTAAAACTATGTTTAACTGCGATATAGACGACTAAGCTTTAAAATTAGGAGATTTTTATGGAAATAGTTTTAATTACGGCGCTCGGCGTTGGCTCTGCTACGGTATTCGGTGCTGTTTTAGGTTTTCTCTTCAAAAAGGTCTCACATAAATTTGAGGATATAGTTTTAGGATTTGCGGCGGGTATAATGTTGGCCGCGGCAGTAGTAGGACTTATTCTCCCCTCGCTAAGTAGCGGAAAACACGCTGTTATAATTACAGCATTTGGTATTCTTTGCGGTGCATTCTTTCTTAATCTTATAGATAAAATCGTTCCGCATATTCACCGTTTTGTAGGCGGAGAAATTGAAGCGCATCCTAACTCTAATGCCAAACTTAATAAAATACTTCTTTTTGTACTCGCGATTGCAATTCACAATCTGCCTGAGGGTATAGCCGCAGGTGTAGGCTTCGGCTCTGGTGATACCGCACAGGCTTTGACTGTAGCGGCAGGTATAACGCTTCAAAACATTCCTGAGGGTATGATTATTATAGCGCCTATGCTAGCGGTTGGTATTTCTAAAAAGCGAACCTTCCTTATAGCCGCCGCTACTGGTCTTGTAGAGGTTATCGGCACTTTTATAGGCTACTTTGCAGTAAGCATTTCTGCCGCTATTCTCCCCTTCGCTTTAAGTTTTGCGGGTGGTACGATGCTTTACGTGATAAGTGATGAAATGATACCCGAAACCCATTCGCACGGCAACGAGCGCGGTGCTACCTATTCCCTGCTCATAGGCTTCTGCCTTATGCTTTTGTTAGATTATTATATATAGATAAAATTTATCCCGTCACCTTCGTGACGGGAGTTTTTTTGTTTTTTGAAAATATATAAATTCGTATGCGAAGCAGACACCGCACTTCTTACATATTACTTCTTACTCATACTTTCCAAAAATCGCGTATCAAACTTTGTTTGAAGTAAGAGTGAAGAGGTAATATTTACTAAGATCATCTTCTTCACCTTTCTTTATTTCATTTATTCTTTCTATGCAAACTTTGAGCATAACAGCCGTAAAAGCAAGGGGAATAATTCCCAAAAGCCATTTCAAGATGCCATCTATCAGTGATATCAAAAAGCCAAAATAAGCAATATAATACAAAACCATAATAGCGGTTACGATAATCGGTGCAATCAGTTTTTTCTTATGTTCTTTCATACATTCACCGCATCATTTCAACTTTTGCAGTTTCAAGGTACTGGCAATAACGATAAGCTGCATTCCTTTTTCAAGCGGGAGCGCAGGATCAACCGTTGTACTGATCTTATCACCGTTTCGTATTGCAACAACGTTAACAGAATATTTTTTGCGAAGGCTAAGTTCTATCAGCGTTTTACCAACCCACTCATCTCTTACGTCTATTTCTACCATAGACACTTCATCGGAAAGCTCTATCATTTCGGAAAAGCCCGATGTAAGCAGATTTTTAGCAAGTCTTGTTCCTGATTCTTTTTCGGGGAAAATCACTCTGTCGGCACCCACACGACTTAAAATCTTTTGGTGCATTTCGTTGCCGCATTTCACAATAACGGTGGGAACACCGGCTTCCTTGCAGAGCGTTACCGCCAAAACGCTTGCTTCAAGATCACTTGCCATAGCAACGATAACAACATCGATATTGGAAATACCGAGCCTTTTAATCGTCTCCGGCTCAGTAATATCGGCGCATTTGCAAACGGGTATAGTTTCAATTGCATTATTAACAATATTTTGATCGATGTCAACAGCCAAAACTTCTGCACCATTGTTTACAAGTTCTTCCGCAACGGCTTTTCCGTATCTGCCGAGACCTAATACGGCATAGGTTTTATTAATACTCATATAATTTATCCCTTCTTATCCCACACTGATTTCTTCGATTGGGTTTCTTACGATATTTTGATTATCCTTGTTTCTCTTAAAGGCAACGGCAAGTGAAATTGGGCCTACTCTGCCGAGGTACATTGTTATGATAATTATAACTTTACCAATACTACCGAGGGATGCCGTAAGATTTCTTGTAAGACCTACGGTTGCAGTAGCACTAACCGTTTCATAAATAATATCGAGTGCATTTGCATCTGTTACGACAGAAAGCAAAACCGTTGAAGCAAACATAATTATAAAGGACATACAGGTAACAGCCACCGCTTTGCTGACAGCCTGTTTTGTGAGCCGTCTGCCAAATACCTCGGTATCCTCTTTGTTGCGAATAGAGGCAATCGCTGACACAATAATAACGGCAAAGGTAACGGTTTTGATTCCTCCGGCTGTGCCAACGGGTGAGCCGCCGATAAACATCAAAAGCAAACATACGATAGCGCTTGCATTTGTAAGATTCTCTTGCGGCACTGTTGCAAATCCGGCGGTTCTCGTTGTAACCGATTGAAACAAGGACACTTCTATTTTTTGAAGCAAAGTATAATCTCCCATTGTTTGCGGATTGTTATACTCAAACGCAAAAATGAAAGCTGCACCCACAAAAATCAAAATTAAAGTTGCCGTAATAGCGATCTTACTGTGAAGAGTAAGGTCTCTGAAAAATTTTACTTTCTTAGTTCGGGCAAGTTTTAAAACCCTGAGCACATCCCACCAAACGATATAACCGATACCGCCTAATATAATTAAGGCACACGTAACAATATTGATAATGGGATTGAGAGCATAATTACAAAGACTGTTTTCGGCAATAATATCAATACCCGCATTGCAAAAAGCAGAAACGGAAGTGAATACCGATATCCATATTCCTTTTGCACCAAACTCAGGTATAAAAACCGTCATATAAAGCAGAGCGCCGATACCTTCTATAATAAGCGTTCCGGTTACGACCTTTTTAACAAACCGAACAAGCCCTGACATCGAATTCAGATTGAAGGCATCTTGCAAAAGCAGTCTGTCACCGATACCCATTTTCTTGTGCAGAAGTATCATTAGTCCTGACATTATGGTGATAACACCAAGACCGCCGATCTGAATCAGTATCAAAATTACAACCTGGCCGAAAACGCTCCAAGAGGAAACGGTCGGTGTTACAACCAAGCCCGTAACACAGGTGGAGGTCGTTGCGGTGAAAAGCGCATCTAAAAAAGAAGTCGGTTTTCCATCGGCTGAGCTTATGGGAAGAGAAAGCAACACTGCGCCTATCAATATCGTTATTAAAAAGCTCAGCAATATAATATGTGTTGTGGATACCCGAAGTCGTTGTTTTTTCATATTATCCTAACGCTACCATGCTGAAAACGAGTGCGAACAACGCAACGGTTTCGCAAAGACCGACAACAGTGATGTACTGTGAAAA
>JAZSCM010000029.1:0-33533 GCA_045602945.1 Acutalibacteraceae bacterium
CGGGTTTAGTGATATTCTATTCGCCTCAAAACTTGCGAAGCAAATAACACTCGGCTGAAAGCCGAATATCACTGCGCAGCAATATCACTCGCCGTAGGCGAATAGAACTGGCGTGATACTCCGTTAAGAGTATCACGCCAAAACCGAGCGTTTTGTGTTTTATATATTATATATTACTTATCCTGATATTTTGCAACAATCTTCTTTATTCTGTCAACAGGGTCTAAAAGACTGCTTATAGAATTGTTGTGGTTTAGAGTGTCAATGAGGAGTGCTATGTACTTTGACATATTAACGCTGCAGTACCAATCACGCGATAGAAGTTCAGGGGTTTGATAAATAAGGTTAGTTGTGAAGACCTTATCTATTAGACCGCGCTTATAGAAATCATCAAACTTATCAAGTCCTTCAACGAAAAGACCGAAGGTTGAGAAGATAAATATTCTTCCTGCGCCCTTTTCTTTAAGCTTAGAAGCGATATCAAGCATTGATTCGCCCGAAGAAATCATATCGTCAACCAAAATCAAATCCTTGCCGACTATATCGTTACCTAGGAATTCGTGTGCTTCAATCGGGTTTCTGCCGTTAACTACAACCGAGTAGTTTCTGCGCTTATAGAACATACCAAGCTCAAGACCTAAAACCGAGGAATAATAGATACAACGGCCCATACCGCCTTCGTCGGGGGAAACTATCATGGTGTGGTCGCGGTCAAGCTTTACGTCGGGCACGGTTTTAAGGAGTGCTTTAATCATCTGGTAGGCTGCCTGAACGTTATCAAAGCCGTCTAGCGGGATAGCGTTGTTAACACGAGGGTCATGTGCGTCAAAGGTTACAATATTCTTAACACCCATTGAAACGAGTTCTTGCAGAGCCATTGCACAGTCCATAGACTCTCTTGCGGTTCTGCGGTGCTGTCTGCCCTCATAGAGCATTGGCATAATAACCGTAATTCTCTTTGCCTTTCCGCCGAAAGCCGCGATAACGCGCTTTAGGTCTTGGAAATGGTCGTCAGGACTCATCGGAACGGTCATACCGTACATCTTATAGGTTACGTTGTAGTTGAAGCAGTCACAAATTATGAATGCATCAAGGCCTCTTGCAGTGTGGTTTAAAACTGCCTTTGCTTCGCCTGTGCCAAATCTCGGACAGTTAGCGCCGACAACAAAGGTTTCGTCCTCAGGAATGCTTCTCCATTGCTTGAGATAAAAGTCAACCTGAGAAGAAATATCTTCGCAACCTCTCATATTTACGATTGCAAGGTCACCGTAAGGTGTGTGTTTGAAATTAATTCCTACCATCTTTTTCTCCTCCGACGTTTTGTTAACTATATTGTAACATATTTCGTGCGACAAAAAAAGACTTTTTTGCAAAAAAATTTAAATAATTTTTTATATTATTTTATTAATAAATTTATTGATTATATAGAAAAAATTTGGTATAATGAATTGAATATAAATTTTAAAGGAAAAATGGGGGATTTTTTATGGCTAAAGTAATACTTTTAGCACACACTCCGCAGCCTGAAAAGACGGTTGCCTGTGCGGCAAAGCTTTGCTACAGCTCATCAAATATAGAGGATTTGCATAACGGCTTAACCGAGGACAAGGTTAATTCTTTTGTTGAAATGTTATCGGAAATAGGTCACGAAAGTCCTATTGAACACGCAACCTTTACTTTTGGTATTGAGGGTGTTTCTCGATCCCTTTTAGCGCAGATAACAAGACATAGAATAGCATCCTATTCGGTAAAGAGTCAGCGTTACGTCAGCGAGGGTTGTTTTGAATACGTAACACCTCCCGAAATAGCGGCAATCCCCGAGGCATTAGAGCTTTATAAAAAAACTATGCAGCAAACTCAGGATGCTTATGATAGTTTAACAGAGGTTTTAACTCAAAAGCACAAGGCAGAGTTTTTAGCCGAGGGTAAGGACGAAAAGACAGCCTCCAGACTTGCTCAAAAAAAGGCTATTGAGGACGCCCGTTTTGTTCTTCCAAACGCTTGTGAAACACAAATGGTTGTAACTATGAATGCACGTTCACTTCACAACTTCTTCCGTCACCGCTGCTGTAACAGAGCACAGTGGGAGATAAGAGAAATTGCAGAGCAGATGCTAAGACTTGTAAGTGAGGTTTCTCCGCAGCTGTTTAAAAAGGCTGGTCCGCCATGTCTTAGCGGTAAATGTCCCGAGGGCAAAATGACCTGCGGCAAAATGAACGAAGTAAGAGCGTTCTATGAGGAAATGAAAAACAATGGGTAAGCTTATAGTTATTGAAGGACTTGACGGTAGCGGAAAATCAACACAGTTAGACCTTTTGCTTGATAGACTTAAAGGTTTAAATATTGATTGCCGTTCGGTGTCATTCCCTGATTATGAAAGTGATTCGAGCGCACTGGTGCGAATGTATCTTGCAGGTAATTTCGGCAAAAAGCCTGACGACGTTAATCCGTTTGCCGCATCTGTTTTTTATACGGTTGACAGATACGCTTCTTATAAACAAAATTGGGGCGAGTATTACGACGCGGACGGTGTTGTTATTGCAGGCAGCTACACAACCTCAAACGCTGTACACCAAACCTCGAAACTTAATAAATCCGAGTGGGAAACTTTCCTTAATTGGCTTTATGATTTTGAGTACGAGAAGGTTAAAATTCCAAAGCCTGATAAGGTTATTTTCCTTGATATGCCTGTTGAGGTTTCACAAAAACTTCTTTCAGGAAGATATAAGGGTGACGAAAGCAAAAAGGATATCCACGAAAGTGACGTAAGTTATCTTGATAACTGTCGCAAGGCGGCGGTGTTTACTGCTAACTTTTCGGGTTGGACGGTTATTCCGTGCGCCAAGGACGGCGAGGCTAGAACGATTAATGAAATATCAGATGATATACTAAACGAAGTTTTATCCGTTTTGGAGGGAAAATAATGGTTTACGTATTTTTAGCCGAGGGCTTTGAGGAAATAGAGGCTCTTACCCCCGTCGATATACTTCGCCGCGGCGGTATAGAGGTTAAAACGGTGGGTGTAGGCTCTAAAACTATTGTCGGCGCTCACGGTATTTCCGTTGTGTGTGATTTATGCGATACCGAGGCTCTACAGGATGAAAATTTAGAGGGTATAGTGCTCCCTGGCGGAATGCCGGGCACAATAAACCTTGAAAAAAGCAGTATCGTTAACGGTTTTATAGATTACGCAAATAAAAATAATCTTTTAGTGTCGGCAATTTGTGCGGCACCGAGTATTTTAGGGCATAAGGGAATTTTAAAGGGCAAAAAGGCTACCTGTTACCCTAGCTTCGAAAAGGACCTTATAGGTGCTGACTTTTTAGCGGAGCCTGTCGTTTGTGACGGTAATATTATAACCGCCCGTGCAGCAGGAGTAGCGTGTGATTTTGCCTTTAGTCTGCTTGAATATTTTGCAGGTAAAGATAAAGCGGAAAGCCAAAAGGCTTCGATACTTTGGGTAAAGTAAACTTCATTCGGAGGGAATATGGAAGATAATTTCTTTAAATTTGAAGATACACCTGATAAGAAACAGGAAATAAAAGAGGAAACTTCTCTTGAAATAAACGACGATTTTGTTATCGGCGGAGGATTTGCAATCGACTCTGAGGTTGAGGAAGACTATGTTGATACTCCAAAGCAGGATAACAAGCGCAAAACAAGACGCAGTAAAAGGGAAGACCGTTACGAATATTATGAGGATACTCCCGAGCGCCGCAGAAAAAGTATTATTAAAACTGTAATCTGGGCTGTTTGTATCTTTACAATGGCTATTCTTTTAGCGGTTGGCATTATATATTTCGGTGCCGATTATATGGGTATAGGCTTTGGCAGAGGTAAAACCGAAACGATCGAAATACCGCTTGGCTCTTCAACCAAGGCGATTGCCGAAAAACTTGAAGAATCGGGCGCGGTTAAGAGTCCGTTCCTTTTCAGAATGTATTCAAAGTTTAAAAAGTA
Organism: Acutalibacteraceae bacterium; assembly: GCA_045602945.1. GTDB lineage: Bacteria > Bacillota > Clostridia > Oscillospirales > Acutalibacteraceae > UBA737. Next base: position 3,961 of record JAZSCM010000029.1, read on the forward strand.
TGACAGCCAGTATAAATACGGCGTTTACACCTTCGATACCGAGTTAGGCTACGAGGGCATAGCTCAAATGCTTATAAAAGAGGGCGCTAAGGCTAAAACCGTTAAGGTTAAAATTCCCGAGGGCGCTACTATTGACGAGATTAAAAAACTGTTAGCCGAGGCAGGCGTTTGTGACGAGCGTGATTTTGTATACTCGATGAACAACGACAAATTTGAATATGATTTTATAGAGGATATTCCAACCGAAAAGCTTTATTATAAGCTGGAGGGCTATCTATATCCCGATACTTATGAGTTTTATTCGTATGACTCGGAGGAATGTGCTTTTCTTGCCATAAACAAGATGCTTTCTAATCTTGACAGTAAGCTTTCCGACGATATGAAGAAAAAGATTAAGGAAAGTGACTATACCTTTCACGAAATTATGTCGCTATCCTCTGTTATTCAGCTTGAAGCAGGTAATTTTGAAAAGGTAGAGCAGAAAGACAGAGAAAAGGTAGCGTCGGTATTTTATAATAGATTAGAGGGTATAAATTGGGACGGTCCTAAGTTCTTGCAAAGCGACCCCACAACCTTCTATCCTTACGGTGACGGAAAGTATAACACCTATAAAACCGAGGGTATACCCGTAGGTCCTCTTTGTGCGCCGAGTATTGACTGTATCAAGGCGGCAATCGAGCCTGACAGAAGCTGTAAAGCGGTATATTTTGTAACTGATAAATCAATGAAATTTTATTATAACGAAACCCTTGCAGGTCATAACAAAACTGTGGCTGACTTGAAAAAAGCAGGCAATTGGGTTTATTCAACTTTGGGGTCTTAAACTATGAACAACCAAAAAATAGAATTGCTGTGTCCCGCGGGTGACCTAATAAGGCTCAAAACCGCTGTAGATTTCGGCGCAGATGCCGTCTATCTTGCGGGTGAAGAATTCGGTATGCGAACCGCCTCTGCCAATTTTTCAAGAGAAGCGCTAAAAGAGGGTATAGAATACGCTCATTCACACGGCGTTAAGGTGCATATAACCTGTAATATATTGCCGCACGATGATGAGTTTAGCCGCATACCTGATTTTTTAAAATATCTAAACGAAATAGGCGCCGATGCCATTATTGCTTCGGATATAGGCACAATCGAGGCTATAAAGGAATACGCGCCAAACTGTGAGCTTCACGTTTCGGTGCAGTCGGGCATAGTAAATTCCGCCTCGGCTAATGCCTTTTATAAAATGGGCGCAAAGCGTGTAGTTTTAGCCCGTGAGCTTTCGCTTGAGGAAATCGCAACCATTAGAAAAAACACACCTAAAGAGTTAGAGCTTGAAGCCTTTGTTCACGGTGCTATGTGTGTTTCCTTTTCTGCAAGATGTCTGCTTTCTAGCTATATGACGGGCAGAGATGCTAATAAGGGTGACTGCGCTCAGCCTTGCCGTTGGAGTTATTCACTAATGGAGCAGACAAGACCCGGTCAGTATTTCGATATCACCGAGGACGAAAAGGGCACCTATATACTTAACGCTAACGATATGTGTATGGCGCCGTATCTTGACAAGATGCGTGATGTGGGAATTACGAGCCTTAAAATCGAGGGCAGAGCCAAAACCGAGTATTACGTAGCGGTTACCACCAACGCTTACAGAGGTGCTCTTGATAGCCTATATAAAGCAGATGGCGATTGGAAATTACCCACTTGGGTTAGCGACGAGCTTAATAAAATGAGTCACCGCACATATTCTACAGGCTTTTATTTCGGAAGACCTCAAAACGCCCAAAGCTATAAGGATGCGGGATATATAAGAGAATATGCCCTCGCCGCCACGGTAGACGGTTATGAGGATGGCTGTATAGTCGCCACCCTTAAAAATAAGTTTTTAAGAGGAGTAGAACTTGACTGTCTTGAAGCTAAAAGTGTACCCTTTGCAGTTAGCACCGAGCAGTTAATGAACGAGAAAAAAGAGATAATAGACTCAGCACCCCACCCAATGCAAAAGATTTTAATTCCATTTGACCGCCCTATAAAAAGCGGCTCAATGCTTAGAATGAAAACTAGTGACTAAACGTAAAAGTTTTGTAAAGTCCTCTTTCTAAAGGAAAGTTTATTTCCACCAAAAATAAATTGACCCCGACAGATTTTTTACAATCTGTCGGGGTGTTGTTTTTTATATATTAAAAACAACATAGTCTTGATCGCGAAGTTTAATAATATTTTGTTCTCCTTGTTTTGTTAAAGTTATGTAATCATCTTCTCTGGCTTCTGAATAATGACATATTAAAATGCCGTTAAACAAATTTAAACCCGAAAAATCTGTTAGTCCAAATGTTTCAATATCGTATTTTGCGACGTGTTTAATCGATCTAGAAGCGATATGTGCACCTGCACTACCGCCAATATATATTGCTCCCCGAGATACATAATCTAAAATGACTTTATCTGCTCTAGACTCCCTGATTCTTTTTAATGTTCCAAAAGAATTTCCACCACTAATATATATAACGTTAATATCATTATCTATATCAAAATCAGAAGGAGCAAAATAATTAAAAACATAAATGTTTTCTCTTTTAAATCCAAATTCAGCAAGACGAGTATAGAATTTATTGCTATTTATAGCTTCCTCGGTTGCTTTTTCGTTTGGGAAATATAAAACCTTGCATTGATGAATTGGGAGAGGTAAATTATCATATATACCTTGAGCCGCTTCTTTGTTTCTAAAATCGCAAGATGATAATATTATTTTTGACATTGATTGCATCCTTTCGCTTAAAAAGTTTCGCCTTTGCATTACAAGGGCATCGGGAAAAGTCCATCACCCGAAAAATATACGGGGATACGTCTAAGGGCTCTCCCTTAGGGAGAGCTCCCGCGATAGCGGGTGAGAGGGGGACCCTCTCCGTCGGCGTTGCCGCCACCTCTCCCAGAGTGAGAGGCTGACCTTCTCCATCGGTTTTGCCACCTAATGGGCGAGGCTTTATTTTTTCTTTAATTTTACGTTTAGTATCACAATACTTGAAAGCACAAGGATTATACCGAGAATGGCAAGTAAGCTCAAATCTTGCTTGAATATAAAAAATCCTATAAGCGAGGCTACGACCAATTCTATAGAAGCAATAATCGAAGCCTTACCCGCCTCTATGTTATCCAGTGCCGTTGTGTAAAGGAAATAGGGGATAACCGCCGTTACAATACCCATACCCACGGTGTAAAGTAAAGGCGTTGTGCTTGAAAAAACAATAGGCAAAGTATTAGTTGAATCAGCAAACGGCATACTGGAAAGTGCGGCAAATAAAAAAGAGTAAAGAATAATAGTTAAAGCATTATAACCGCGTTTTATAGCAAACAGGGTGAATATACTGTAAAGCGCGTAGCAAAAGCCTGAGCCTAAGCCAAACAAAATGCCCTCTATAGAAATATTTGTTTTAGAGTCAAGCAGTCCCGACGTTAAAACACAGCCTAGTATTGCTATGGCACAGGCTAAAATTTTAGTTTTTGTTAAGCTTTCTTTGAAAATAACGAGTGACAAAATCATAACAAAAACGGGTGCTGTGTATAAAAGTACCGCCGCTATAGCCGCCGAGGATTTTACTATTGAGTTGAAATAGCAAAACGTGAAGGCTACAAGGCTCAAAATTCCGTTGCACAAAAATATCCAAATATCTTTCAAATGAATTTTAAACAGTTCTCTTTTAAAAAGTAATAGTGAAAGACCTAGAAAAATCGCAGTTATACTTGTTCTTAAAAACACAATAGCCATTGTAGAAATTCCTATATCTTTAAGGTTTTCTACGAATATAGACATCGTGCCCCAAACGATACCTGCAATCATAGCGCAAAGGCTTCCTTTTACCGCTTTTTGCATAAAAAACCACCTTGAGTCAAAAATAACAAATAGAGTATACCATAAATAATTACATATTTCAATTGCGTTTAGGGTGTTTTTATGTTTGAAAGATATTTTGAGAAAAGAGCCATTATATGTTTCTTTGTTATTGTGCTTTTGCTTTTGAGTTGCGTTATGCGAATAGCGGTTATTATAAACGGCGACTATGCCGAGGTGGCAAACAGACAAATAGGCTACCGAATAACTGCCTCAAACATCAGAGGCACTGTCTTTGATTGCAATATGATCCCTCTTACTAACCGTGAGTACAAAATAATTGCGGCGGTAACACCCACCCCTCAGGCGATAATGAAGATAAGCGCGGCACTGGAGGGTGAGGAAAAAACAAGGGTTTTAGATGAGCTTAAAAAGGGTAACCCTGTAATATGCGAGGTTAAAAAGGAAATAAAGTGCGACGGAATAGTATGCACTAAGGTTTACACCCATAACGACCGGGAAAATATTGCCGCCCACATTATAGGCTACGTAAATTCTGAAAACAGGGGAGTCAGCGGAATAGAAAAGGCGTATGACGATATTTTATATAGCGACAAAAGTGTTGACGCTGTTTTTTATAAAACCGCAAAGGGCGACCTGCTTTACGGAATAGAGCCCACTTTCCAAAACGATTTGTCGGTTATAAACAGCGGTGTTGTGACAACACTTGATATAAACATTCAGCTTATCTGTGAAAGGGAGGCAGAGGGTATTTCAAGTGGTGCGGTGGTGGTAGCCGATAGCAAAACTAACCAAATAAAAGCTATGGTTAGTAAGCCGCAGTTTGATATTTTAAACGTAAAGGATTATCTAAACGACGAGAACTCGCCGCTATTAAATCGCGCCATAGAGTGCTTTAGCGTTGGCTCTGCCTTTAAACCGACACTTGCCGCCGCGGCGCTCGAAAGCAACAAGGGTGATTTCAAATTCAACTGTCAGGGTAAAACACATATTATTGATAGAGATTTCCATTGCCATAACCGTAAGGGTCACGGACTTATGGATTTAAAAAGCGCCTTGGCACAGTCTTGCAACTGCTATTTTTATAATTTTGCATTAGAAATCGGTGCAATTCCAATATACAAAACAGCAAGAAATTTAAGTATTGAGGGTAGCATTAAAATAGGTGACGGTATAAAAACTCAAAAAGGAATACTGCCGAGCCTTGATACAATAAGTGGAAATGCCGCCTCTCTTGCAAATTTAAGTATAGGTCAGGGCGAACTGTTTTTATCGCCTGTTGCAATGTTAAATCTCTATTCTGCAATAGCTTATGACGGCACCTACAATCTACCCTCGGTAATTTCGGGTACCTTGTCGGGCGGGGAATTTAAAGGTTATGACAAGGGAAACAAAACAAGAGCTTTTAGTGAACAAACAGCAAAAACCTTACGAAATTATTTAGCTTCGGTTATAAACGAGGGTACAGGCATAGAGGCAAAGCCCGAAACTACTACCGCCGCAGGAAAAACCGCCACGGCGCAAACGGGCAGATACGACCAAAACAATATAGAAATTACAAACAGTTGGTTTTGCGGCTTTTTTCCGCTTGACAATCCACGGTATACGGTGATTGTTATGTCGGAGGGTAAGTCGCTGGTATCCACCGCCTCGGTTTTTAAAAATATTGCAGACGGCATAACCGAATATCAAAACAGCATAAAATAATTTAAAAAAGACTTGACAGTATAACAAAATATCGGTATAATTGTATACAATTATGCAAAAACACATAAAAACCAGCACACAAGAAGGAGTGATATCGTGCTAAAAATATCTAACAAAACGAATCTTTTAGAAAGGGATACTTATAAATATGCCCTTCAGGACGTATCAGAGCCTAATCTCTTCAGAGAATATTACAGCTATGACGACGTGCCTCGTATTGCGTTTAACCACCGCAGAGTGCCTATCGGTATGCCACAGGAAATTTGGATTACCGATACGTCGCTCAGGGACGGTCAGCAATCGGTTGAGCCGTATAGCGTAGACCAAATAGTAACGCTTTATAAATTGATGTCTAAACTCGGAGGTCCTTTCGGTATTATCCGCCAGACCGAGTTTTTCGTATACAGCAAAAAAGACCGTGAGGCAATAGCAAAATGTCAGGAGTTAGGTCTTAAATTTCCCGAAATCACCACTTGGATTAGAGCTACCAAGGAAGACTTTAATCTTGTAAAGGATTTAGGAATAAGAGAAACGGGAATTTTGGTTTCCTGTAGTGACTATCACATATTCAAAAAACTTAAGATGACAAGAAAACAGGCTATGGATACCTATCTTTCTGCCGTAGCACAGGCTTTCGAGGCGGGTGTAATGCCAAGATGTCACCTAGAGGATATAACAAGAGCAGATTTTTACGGCTTTGTTGTTCCTTTTGTTAACGAGCTTATGAAAATGTCAAAGGATGCTAAAATTCCTGTAAGAATAAGAGCTTGTGATACTATGGGCTACGGTGTGCCTTATCCCGAGGTAGCGTTACCTCGAAGTGTGCCGGGTATCGTTTACGGCTTGCAGCATTATTCCGACGTTCCGAGTGAAATGCTCGAATGGCACGGTCATAACGATTTCTACAAGGCTGTAACCAACGCATCTACCGCTTGGCTATACGGCGCTTCGGCAGTTAACTGTTCGCTACTCGGTATCGGTGAGCGCACAGGTAACGTTCCGCTTGAGGCTATGATTATGGAATATGCGGCGCTAAGAGGCTCACTCGACGGTATGGACACCACCGCAATAACCGAAATAGCCGAATTCTTTACAAAAGAAATGGGTTATGAAATTCCGCCTATGACACCGTTTGTTGGCAAAAACTTCAACGTTACAAGAGCGGGTATTCACGCTGACGGTCTTCTTAAAGACCAAGAGATATACAATATATTTAATACCGAGAAAATTTTAGGCAAACCTGCTTCGGTAGTGCTTAGTAAAACCTCGGGTCTGGCAGGTATCGCTTATTGGATTAATCAAAACTACTGTCTTACAGGCGAAAAGGCTGTTGATAAGCGCAGTGACCTTGTTGTAAAAATGAAGGAATGGATTGATAAGGAATACGAGGACGGAAGACAAACCGCCCTTGCAACCAGTGAAATTGAAAGCAAAATTTCCGAGCTAACAGGCGGAAAACTTCATATGCTTTAAGGAGAAAAATTATGATAGAACATAAAACAGTTTCCCTAGCAGATCAAGTGTTTGAGCATATTGAAACCGATATTTTGCTTGGCAAGTATCAGCGCGGAGAAATCCTAACCGAGTCGCGACTTAGTGCAGAGCTCGGAGTTAGCAGAACTCCTATCAGAGAGGCGCTAAGACGTCTTTTACAGGAAAATTTAATTGAGGAAACAGGAAAAGGCTCGGTTGTAATCGGTATTACCGAGGATGATTTAGCCGACATATTTCTTGTTCGTTCAAAGCTTGAAAGTCTTGCGGTTGAGGTTGCGGTAGCAAAGGCTAAAGACGAGGATATTGCAAGGCTTAAAGAGGTTGTAGAACTACAGGAGTTTTATCTTGGTAAGCGCGATGCCGACCAAATTAAGAGTATGGATAACAAATTCCACGATTTAATTTACCGTATCGGCGGCAGTACCATTTTCTATGAGATTTTGGTTCCTCTCCACAAAAAAATACAAAAATACCGTAAGGCATCGGTTGAAAACAAGAGCAGAGCAACTGCATCGGTTAAGGAGCATAGAGCACTTTACGAGGCTATAGCCGCGCGTGATAGCGAAAATGCTTCACGTCTTGCTCTAGAGCACATTAACAATGCCTATATGCACATAATCAGAAAGGACTAAGGAAAATGGGACTTACAATAGCACAAAAAATCATAAAGGCTCACCTATTAAGCGGCGAGATGCAAGTGGGCAACGAAATTGCCCTTAAAATTGACCAGACGTTAACGCAGGACGCTACCGGTACAATGGCTTATCTTGAGTTTGAAACTATGGGACTGGATAGGGTTAAAACCGAAAAAAGCGTTGCTTACATAGACCATAATACTCTACAGTCGGGCTTCGAAAATGCCGACGACCACAGATATATTCAGTCGGTAACCGAAAAGCACGGAATTTATTTCTCACGTCCCGGTAACGGTATCTGCCATCAGGTTCACCTTGAAAGATTTGGCAAACCTGGAAAGACACTTATAGGCTCCGACAGTCATACGCCAACAGGCGGCGGTATCGGTATGCTTGCAATGGGTGCGGGCGGTCTTGACGTTGCGGTTGCTATGGGCGGCGGCGCATACTATATTACAATGCCTAAAATGTATAAGGTAAATCTAAAGGGTAAATTAAAGCCTTTTGTCAGCGCTAAGGATATAAGCCTTGAGATACTTAGAATTTTATCGGTAAAGGGCGGCGTTGGCGCTATTATCGAATGGGGCGGCGAGGGAATTAAAAATCTTTCGGTTCCTGAACGTGCAACCATTACAAATATGGGCACAGAGCTTGGCGCTACAACCTCTATTTTCCCGTCCGACGAGATAACTAGAAAGTTCTTAGCCGCAGAGGGCAGAGAAGAGGATTATATACCGCTTGAAAGTGATAGCGACGCAGTTTACGATAAGATTATTGAAATAGACCTAGATACTTTAACCCCACTTATTGCCTGTCCTCACAGCCCCGATAACGTTGTAGAGGTATCCTCGCTTAAAGGTGTTAAGGTAGATCAGGTTTGTATCGGCTCTTGCACCAACTCCTCACTTCTTGATATGCTAAAGGTAGCGGCTCTTTTAAAGGGCAAAACTGTAAAGCCTTCGGTTAGCCTTTCAATTTCACCGGGTTCTAAACAGGTTCTTACTATGCTCGCTGACAGCGGCGCTTTAAGTGATATTTTAGCATCTGGAGCAAGACTTCTTGAATGCGCTTGCGGTCCTTGTATAGGAATGGGCTTTTCACCAAACTCTGCGGGTGTATCTCTTAGAACCTTTAACCGTAACTTTGAGGGCAGAAGCGGTACGGCAGATGCAGGTGTATACTTAGTTTCTCCTGAAACTGCAGTTGCTGCGGCTCTCACAGGCGAAATTACCGACCCCAGACTTTTAGGCGATATGCCTGAAATTAAAATGCCCGATAAGTTTACAATAAACGACACCGCAGTTTTAGACCCTGCGGCAGTAGAGATTGCCGAGAGTGTTGAGGTACTGAGAGGTCCAAACATTAAGCCTTTCCCAACCTCTAAAAAGCAAGAAAACACCTTGTGCGCTACAGTTTCTTTAAAGGTTGGCGATAATATCACTACCGACCATATTATGCCTGCAGGCGCTAAGATTTTGCCTTACCGTTCCAATATTCCGCATCTTTCACAGTTCTGCTTTGGCGTGTGCGATAAAACCTTCCCTGAACGTGCAAAGGCTTTAGGCGACAGTATAGTAATAGGCGGCTCTAACTACGGTCAGGGTTCTTCAAGAGAACACGCGGCGCTGGTTCCTATGTATTTAGGTGTTAGGGTTGTAATTGCTAAAAGCTTTGCACGTATTCATGCCGCAAACCTTATAAACGCGGGAATTATGCCGCTAACGTTTGCAAATCCCGATGATTACGATGCAGTTTCTCAGGGTGACAGTCTTTGCCTTACAAACGTTTTCGAGGGTATGGAAAAGGGTGTTATTACTCTTGAAAATAAAACCACAGGTAAAAGCTTTGAACTTAGTTGTTCATTTACCGAAAGACAGATTAAAATACTAAAAGCAGGCGGTTTGCTTGCCTTTACAAAGGAAGGTTAATAAAAATGGAGAATTTACAAAGTTACGTAGATGCTGCGGTTGAGCAGTTTAGAACTATTTTAAACGAGCAGATTGCCCGTCAGAAAAAAATGGAAAGCGAAAAGAAATATACCGATTATGAAAAGCTTGATAAAATTATTATCGGTATCTGTGGCGGCGACGGTATAGGTCCTATCATTTCTGCCGAAGCCGAGAGAGTTTTAGCGTTTATGCTAAAAGACGAAATTGCCGCAGGAAAGGTAGAGCTTCGCACAATAGAAGGCCTTACAATTGAAAACAGAATTGCTCACAATAAGGCTATTCCTGATGACGTTTTAGCAGAAATCAAGGCTTGTAACGTAATTCTAAAGGCTCCAACTACAACACTCAAGGGCGGTACACTCGAAAGCGCTAACGTTGCTATGAGAAGAGAACTTGACCTTTATGCCAACGTTCGTCCTGTAGCAGTTCCCGAGCTTAATATTGACTGGGCATTCTTTAGAGAAAACACCGAGGGCGAATACGTTTTAGGCTCACGCGGTGTAGAAATTCCCGATACTTTGGCGTTTGACTTTAAGGTTACCACCAATGAGGGCACAAAGAGAATTGCTCGTGCGGCATTTGAATATGCACGTAAAAACGGCAAGACCAACGTAGCAATAGTTACTAAAGCTAACATTATGAAAAAGACCGACGGTAAGTTCTCAGAGCTTTGCCACGAGGTTGCAAAGGATTACCCTGAAATCACCGCTGAGGATTGGTACATTGATATAATGACCGCGAACCTCGTAAACGAGCGTGTTCGCAGTAATTTTCAGGTTATTCTTCTTCCAAACCTCTACGGCGATATTATCACCGACGAGGCGGCTCAAATTCAGGGCGGCGTAGGTACTGCGGGTAGCGCTAACATAGGCGACGTTTATTCAATGTTCGAGGCAATCCACGGCTCTGCGCCCCGTATGATTGAACAGGGCAGAGGACAGTACGCTAATCCTACAAGTATGTTTAAGGCAAGTGAAATGATGCTAAGACATATAGGCTTTATAGATAAGGCTGACAAGCTTCAAAAAGCACTCGATATCTGCGCTGAAGAAAAGAAGTTTGTAATCACAGGCCGTTCGGACGGTGCTACAGGCGCCGACTATTCGGACTACGTAATGGAAACTATTTCTAAGCTTTAATTAAAAACTATAAAAAGGCTCTTAAATCTTCGGGTTTAGGAGCCTTATTTTTATACTGTTTTACAGAAACTATTATAAAATATCAGCCTACAAGCTGTAAAAGTTACAAGATGTTAATGTTTGTCTTTACCATGTGTTTAGATAAGATGATAAAAAACAAGGGCGAAAATTTCGTCCTTGTTTTTGGTAATATAGGGATTAAATAGGGTTGCCGAATTCATCTGTTTGCAGAGGTCCTTCTTCGGACTCGGTAACAGCGGGACCTTCACGTTCATATACAGGAGTTTTTGCAAGATGCATAACTGAATACGATAACCAAAAGTTAGGAACAAATAAAGTTAAAACAAGAGTTTGCTATTGATAATATACGTATAAAGTATAGTGATTATATAAACAAATTAAAACTTTCCTTGAAATTTGCACTCAAAACTTTGACTCAAAGGAAAACATATGATATAGAATTGTTAATACAGTATACATTTTAGCAACTTTACTGCTTAATGTTGTGAAAAATTTTAAAAAAGTATTGACAAATCTAACCTTGTATGTTATATTGATATCAGTCAATAAATTCAAATCAAAGGAGGCGATTATTATGATGAATATCAATATTTTTCGGATGTCATATGTATCGCCTATTGCTTTATGATTTAGGTTTTAGAATATTTTATATAGCACATCCGACATGGGTGTGTTTTTTTATTCATATGATTTTATGCACCCGTAAGGGTGCGTTTTTTATTTATATACTTAAGGAGGTTATATTTTGGAACGAATTGCGTTAATTGGAGAAAATTCTGTTGAGTACATTAATAAACTTTTAGATATTTGGAACAGTAATAATTGCCTGTTCTTATAGATCCTCATGTTCTATCAAAAACTGCAGCAGATATGATGCTAGAGGCTGGTGTAAGTAAGTGCCATATAGAAGAAAAATTTTACAGTAAGCTATATGAGGTTATTGGCGAGACGATAGAAATTGTTTCATATGAAAAAGGAAACGGTTTTGCACAGAAGTTGCCGACAGAATCTATATGATGGAGGACTATCAAATACACAATGTGACGCAGCGGTCTAAGGAAATCTGTAAAGCCTGCGGAGTAACAACAGAACTGACCGGTAATGCTGATTGGTCACAGAGCAGAACGCTGTATTCCGAGGGCTTTTCTTCCTATCCCGAGGGGTGCGGCAGCGAAAAACTGGAAGTCTCTGATATGGGTTTCATACTCATCGGCGACGAGCGAATCGATGTGCGTGGACTCCACGATATTGTGTCCAAACGGCAACTGGATACTTTAGGCTTTATGCTGCGAAAACTGGAAAGCACCAACTGGGATCACAAGATCGACTTGGAACGAAGGGTTGACGAGCTGTACGAGAAAATAGAGGCAGAGGGCCTGGACATTCTCTACTCCTCGTACTTCACCACAACAGAGCGTTTCTTGGATCTGCCCCGAAAGCAGGAGCTATATGCTCTGATCAGCCGCATGCGGAAAATTCATTATGTGAAAGGTGGGGATGCCAATTGAGAGAAACTGTTAAAAAGGTTCTAAAAACCGAGTGGTTTTTGGCGAAGCTCATGTTTGAGACTGACCTGTGGCTGGGAGTTTTGTATTGGACACTGATCGGTGCGCTTCACGGCATCCCTCTCATCAATGCTTGGGTCTGGAAGCTGATCTTAGACGAATTTACCGCCATATGGCAGCAGGGCACGGCAGATTATATGGTCTGGCTGTATTTAAGTATTTATCTGTCCCTGCAAGTCACCGTTTCCCTCTCGGAATGGGTCGCATCGGTGGTGTTCAATCAAATCCACCGGAAAGCGACCCGCCGTCTGGACATCCAGATTATGCAGAAAATGGCGAAAATCGACATGGCGTTTTTTGATGACCCCAAAAACGCCGACAAGCTGCGAGCTGCCCAGACTAGTGAGCAGTATATTACCGGCAATATGTACTGGGCTGTGGATGTGACAGTCAGAACAGTGACATTCCTGTCAGGCCTTATTATGTTCCTGTCCTACAACCTCTGGTTTGGTCTGCTTTACATCGCTACCTATATCCCCGGTGCGATTTTGTCCTATCGGAACAAAAAGAAGGTTGATCAGTTTTCTCTGGACAATATTCCAGAAACCCGGAAAAAGGACTACTACAAGTCTCTGCTAACCGGAAGTGCCACTGCTATGGATCTGCGACTGTACAATTTAGCGGACCATTTCAAAGGGGAATATAATCGCCTTTGGGACAAAATCCGGGCAGAACGTGCGAAACTTTTTAAGAAATCCTCATGGGAAGCATTTCTTGCATCCATACTGATTCAAATCGGCACTGTGGTTATACTGCTCCTGTCGGTACATTCCGTGGCGGCGGAGACGATGGCTGTGGGTACGCTGGCGCTGTACCTTGGTCTTGCCAAAACCTCGGGCGCAAATTTTACCACACTTGTGGACGGAATCGCTTCCCAAATTGAGATTGACGTCCCTCGGGTACACAACTATCTTGGCTTTCTGGCATATGAAAACGCTGTCAAAGACGACGGTACCGAGCTTGTCCCAGTCTGCCCCAATATTGAATTTCGAAATGTGTCCTTTAAGTACCCCGGAAACGACGAATACACACTGAAAAACCTGAACCTAAAAATCGAAAGTGGCCAAAAGGTCGCGCTGTTAGGTGTGAACGGTGCAGGAAAAACTACTCTCATCAAGCTGTTGCTGGGTTTCTATACTCCGGAATCAGGTGAAATCTTTATAGGCGGCAAACCAATGCAGGCTTACCCTGAAGAAGAACGTAACCGACTGTTTGGTGTGTGTTTCCAGCAAGTGCAGAAATATGCCCTGAGCTTGCGGGAAAACATCGCTATCTCAGATATTGGCAGGCAGCAGGAGGATACTGCCGTTCTTGCCGCCGCAAAAGCTGCCGGCGCTGATAGTATAATTGACACTAATCCGGACGGAGTGGATGCCCCGATGACCCGGATGTTTGAAAACAACGGATTGGAGTTGTCCGGAGGTCAATGGCAGAAAATCGCCCTTGCTCGGGCTTTTTTTCGGGATTCTCAATTTGTCATCTTGGATGAGCCTTCGTCAGCTCTGGACCCAGAGGCAGAGGACTACATATTTACCTCTTTTAAGCAACTGTGTGCGAATCGTGGTGGAATTCTCATCTCCCACCGACTATCTGGAGTGATGATGGTGGATACCATCGTGCTGCTGGACAAGGGCGCAGTCATCGAATCCGGCACCCACGAAGTGCTGATGGCGCAGAACGGAAAATACGCCGAAATGTACCGCTTACAGGCGGAAAAGTATGTGGGAGGTGACGCAAATGAATAAAATCAAGGAATATCTCACCAATTTAAAGTATGCCGTGGGCATTATTTACACTGCGTCAAAAAAGTATTTTATTCTTACGATGTTTCTGTCACTCGGCTATGCACTGATCCCCTATTTGCCAATGTTTTTATGGAGAGAATTGATTAACAGTCTGACTGTTGCTGTCAGGGGTGACCCCGTCCCCTTTCTTAAAGCTGCAGGAATGCTTGCCCTTGGTTATGGTGTGTCTCTGTTAGCAGAAGATCTTCTGCGCACATGTTATTCCTTTGTGAAATTTAAGTACAATGATTCCATCAAATACTTTATGGACAATTTGATGATTGACAAAGCTTCCTCCGTGGATCTTGCCTTTTTCGATTCCAGTGATTTAAAGGATAAGCTGAAAAACGCTTGGCGTTTGACCTGGTCTATGGAAAACATGGTGGCAATTATCCTTCGGATGATGGAAGGCTGCATTCGGTTGGTGATCTCCTTCTCGCTATTGCTAACTTTAAGCCCCTGGCTGGTGATTCTGATCGTTTTGCTTTGCATTCCCTCCATCATATGGGATAAAAAGGTCAATGAAATAGACTACTGTTTCCGGAATGAACACGATAAAACTGAACGGAAATTGGACTACTACAAAAATCTCTTTTTTGAGGGAGCAAAGCAGGAGGTACGGCTCTATAATCTCACCGGGCATTTTACTTCCCTTTACAGCAATTTGCGGGAAGGGTATGATAGGGCCATCCATAGCAAAGACAAGCGGGTCTGTCTAATAAATTCCCTATCCCTGGTGCTCCTCACTCTGGGAGAAGTGGCTGTCTACATCCTTTCCGTGACAAGGCTGATTGCGGGGAAGATCGCTGTGGGCGATGTGACATACTATGTACAGCTTCTGACCCAATTTCGCAGCGATTTTACCATAATATTTTATCGTTTTAATTCGTTCCGGCGACACCATAAAGAGATTCAGGATGTGCAATCCTTTATGGAGATGCCACCCATGATTGAAAAAAGCGGCACAAAAATTCCAAGCAGTAACCCTGTAATCGAGTTTCGGAAAGTGTCTTTCCGCTATCCCGGTGGAGAGAAAGATGTGCTGAAAGATTGCTCTTTCATCCTCTATGCCGGAGAAACAGCAGGACTTGTTGGCTTAAACGGTAGTGGAAAGAGCACAATAGTTAAGTTACTCTGCCGTTTTTATGATCCTACCGAGGGCAAAATACTAATTGATGGAATAGACAACACGGAATATGATATTGTAAAACTCCGAGAAATGTTTAGTGTTCTGTTCCAGGATTATGTAAAATACAGTTTCTCTCTCCGAGAAAATGTTGCCCTTTCTGATTTGCCAAGGATAGACGAGACTGATGCGATATGTAAAGCTTGCACGGAAAGCAGAGCAGATGACTATATGAAGGAATGGGAAAAAGGAATTGATGAAAATCTAACACGACGCTTCGATTCAAATGGTAAGGAACTTTCAGGCGGTCAGTGGCAACGTATTTCACTTGCACGGGCTTTTTTTAGAGATGCACCCATTATTCTCCTTGACGAACCCTCAGCCGCCCTTGACCCCATTGCGGAGCATGAGATTTTCCAAGATTTTGCTGAAATCTCCAAAGGTAGAACCGCAATGCTGATTTCTCATCGCCTTTCCAGTATTACGCTATGTGATAAAATTCTGGTGCTGGAAGACGGACACATTGTTGAACAGGGTTCGCATAGTGAATTACTTGAAGCAAACGGTAGATATGCATATTTGTTTAATCTACAGGCAAGCAAATACATATAGGAGACTAAATAACAAACGCACAGTAGCCTACAAACGGTAGCTAACTGTGTGCTTTCCTGTGATTGCGCTGATATATCGGACAACACTGACTTGACAATTTTAAACTTTGCTTCATCGTTCGACATTGTGAAAGACAGGGGACGGTGTTCTGTGTCTTCGACTACGTAATGGAAACTATTTCAAAGCTTTAATTAAAAACTATAAAAAGGCTCTTAAATCTTCGGGTTTAGGAGCCTCATTTTTATACTACTTTATAGCAACTATTATAAAATACTAGTCTATAAGCCGTAAAGCCCAAGCGTCCTTATATATCTTGAAAACAACACCGAAATATGTTATAATTATGATAATTTGAACAGAGTAACTGCCGGGACACGCTAACCGTCCCCTGTCTTTTGCGATTTCTTACAGCTGCAACCCCATTTTATAACTAAACCCTGACAACTAGTGTCAGGGTTAAAAATTTTTTATTGGATTTTTAAATAAAAAATAACGGTTGGCTTTTACACCAACCGTTCCGTTAGTTCAGGAGTTTAATTAATGAAAACTTTGACGATTTTTGTCAACACAAGCAAAACCTCCTCTTATCTCACTCTTTTGTCGAATGCTGCCGAAGGAAAACATCTTGAAAATTATACCAAAACTTGTTATACTTATAACAGTTAAATGGATTAACAGCATATCGTATTTTAATTTAAGCCATAAATTTATTAAAACTACTCGCCTTTTCCCTTTAACAGCAAATAATTGCATACGCAAAACTTTTTAACCAAAGGAGAGTTAATCTATGAAAAAAACTTTATCAATCGCTCTTGTAATGCTCGTTATTATTTTAATACTAACAGGCTGTACAAAGTCAGGAAATGGTGGTAATAAACCCAGTAATGTTCGCAAAGAAAATCCTGCTTCCGACTTTGTATATCATGTTTCCGAGAACAAGGCTCTGATAAAAGAATATAAAGGTAAAGGAAAGGATGTTGTAATCCCCGAAAAAATTGAGGATTCGCCTGTTGTTGTAATCGCTACCGGTGCTTTCGCATCCACTGATATAGAATCAGTTGATATTCCTGATACCGTAACAACTATTTTCGACCTAGCGTTTGCCCCGTGTGAAAGTTTACATACTGTAAAGATGGGTAACGGAGTTGCTGACATAGGTTCTGGAGCTTTTCGCGGTTGCAAAAAACTTAAAAATTTAACTCTCTCCACAAGTCTTACAAAAATACGTGCAGAGGCTTTTAAGGGATGTGAAAGTTTGGAAACTTTATATATTCCTAAATCTGTAACCGAATGGGGACAGGAAGCGTTTTTCAAATGCCCCATTTCTTCTCTTACTTTTGAAGATGGTATTAAAAGTATCGGTAGTTATGCTTGTTTTTGGGGTTCAACTTTTGAGGAAATTACAATTCCGTCAAGCGTCGAACAACTAGGCGAATACACTTTTCACGACAATTTAGAAAAGGCTATTTTTTTAGGAAACGCTCCTAAAGAAATAGGGAAACAGCCACTTGGGGAAAAAGCAACAATATATTGTGGAAAAGACACTGTAGGTTGGGATAATTCGAATTTAGAAAGATATCCAATTGTGTATCAATAAGGAGATCGTTTAATTGGATAGCAACAAAAAAGAAATTTTGACTAATGAAAGTATAAAAAAAGATCTGAAACAGCATTTCTTTCATCAACTTTCAGAATTAATTTTCACTCCCATTTTTGCTATATTTGGATTTTTTTTGTTCAAATCGATTCTTTGTATTTTCCTTAACATTAATGAGAAAGTTGCTAACTTTTTTCTCGTTCTATATGTTTGTATTATTTCATTATTATTCATTCATAATTTTGTTATTATAATCAAATCATTATATTTAATTTCAAAGAACAAATATGAAATAACTATTGATTGGGTTGTAAACAAACTTCCAAAAAATTCCTTCCCTAACGGCTTTTTAAATTCTTTTTTCTATAGATCGTATACCTTAAACTTTGCCAAAAGTGGTGAATACCATATTCCTAGTTACCAAAATTACAAGTGGTCTGATTGGTTTTCAATGTTCGATAAAAATGTTTATGAAAAAACTTCTTTAAATGATGAGTTTTATTTAATAAGCATTGGAAAAAGAAAGAACATTATTGCTTACAATAAAAAATGGTTTGAATTACTTAAAAACTAGCTTTTTAATAACCGCACATAGATATGTATGTGCGGTTATTTTATAACTTTCAACTAATCTTATCGCAAATTTCTTTCAAATTATGTACTGTTCCATCCTTCATCTCAAACAAAACAACATAATTCGTATTATCCAAATTAACACAGGGGACGGTTCTGTGTCTTCGATTACGTAATGGAAACTATTTCTAAGCTTAAATTAAAAACTATAAAAAGGCTCTTAAACTTTCGGGTTTAGGAGCCTTGATTTTTTGCTACTATTTAATGTCGAATTTGTTAACAAATTGTAAAAGTCAGGGAAAGTCAAAGAAAATTTTAAAAAACTATTGACTTTTGGAAATTTCAGGCTATAATATAATTGTTAGCACTCGAGGTGCTAGAGTGCTAATTTTTAAAAAGTTTAAACGGAGGTGCTTAAAACGGAGCTTTCTAATAGAAAAAAAGCAGTGCTTTCCGCAATAGTCAAGGCTTATATTGAAACAGGGGAACCGATAGGTTCTAAAATTTTAATGGGGCTTCTTGAAAATGCTCCGTCGTCGGCAACGCTTCGAAACGAAATGAACGAGCTGTGCTCACTGGGTTTCCTGTCACAGCCACACACCTCGGCGGGTAGGGTGCCGACAAGCTCGGCTTATAAGCTTTATATTGACAGTCTTATGCAGCCGTCAGAGCTAAATGACAAACAAAAGCTTTACGTCGACCGTTTTTTTACGGCAAACGGTATCGCATTCGAGGCTATGCCTCAGGCGGCGGCAGACCTTGTAAATGAGCTGACAGGCTTTCCGAGCTTTGCGTTATTTAGCGCAGACCAAAATTTAAGCTTTAAACAAATAAGGCTTATAAACACAGGTAAACATTCGGCGGCGCTACTTGCAGTAACTAGTGACGGCAGAAGCTTGAGTTCGATTTGCCGAATAACAAATAATTTAACTCCCGGCAATATTCAGCGTTTTGAAACAATTGTAAAGGAAAAACTTTTAAGAAAACCACTTTTAAATTTTAGCAAGGCTTATCTTCAAAATCTTGTAATGTCGCTAAGTACCGATGATTTTGCACTTATGCCACTACTCACAGAGCTTTTTAAAATGGCAGAGCAGTCGGTTAGCCCTAAAACCTTTTTAAGCGGAACTTCAAGGCTTTATAGCTTTACCTTAGCCGATGAGGCTAGAAAAATAGTATCGCTTATGTCAAACTCAGAACTATTTTTAGCGGCTCTTAAAAAAGAGGAACAAAATAACGTAATATTTGGTAGCGACACGGCATTTTTAGAGCTTTCAGACAAGGCTATTGTGCTTACCGATTATGAATGTAAATTAAGCAAGTGCGGTAAAATAGGTATAATAGCACCAAGCCGAATGTCCTATGACAGTATAATACCAACTATTAAATACGTAGCAAATACACTAACAACCTTAATGACCGAGACGGTAAAGGATATGGAGGATTGATTTCGTGGAAGACCAAAAAACAACAAAGACGACAGAGGAAACTTCTGTGCCTGAAAAAAAAGAAAAAAAGAAATCTAAAAAGGAAGCAGAGCTAGAGGCACTAAAACTAGAGCTTGACCAAAAAGCAGACCTACTAGCACGTACCGCCGCAGAGTTTGATAACTATAAAAAGCGTACCGACCGTGAGCGAGTATCAATCAGCGAATTTGCAAAGGCTGAGGTTTTAAAAAAATTGCTTCCTATTCTTGATAATATTGACAGAGCATCGGCGGCAGAGTCTGGCACCGACGAATACCTTAAGGGTATCGAGCTTATAATCAAGCAGTTTTTATCACTGAAAGAGGGTTTAGGTTTAGTTCCCTTAGCGAATAAGGGGGACACCTTTGACCCTAACTTCCACGATGCAGTAATGCATATTGAGGACGAAAATTTAGGCGAAAATGTAATTGCCGAGGTTTTGCAACAGGGCTATAAAATAGGTGATACGGTTATCCGTGCGGCTATGGTTCAGGTTGCAAACTAAAACAATCATTATAAAAAATAAACAATCTATAAGGAGATATTTAAAATGGGAAAAATTATAGGAATTGACTTAGGTACAACAAACTCTTGCGTATCGGTTATGGAGGGCGGCGAGCCTGTAGTAATCGCCAACGCAGAGGGTGGCAGAACAACCCCATCGGTTGTGGCTTTTTCTAAGACAGGCGAGAGAATGGTAGGTCAGGTTGCAAAGCGTCAGGCTATCACCAACCCTGACAGAACAATTAGTTCAATTAAGCGTGAAATGGGTACAGATTACACGGTAGAAATCGACGGTAAAAAGTACACCCCACAGGAAATTTCCGCTATCATTTTACAAAAGTTAAAGGCAGACGCTGAAAGCTATCTCGGTCAGACAGTTACCGAGGCTGTTATCACCGTTCCTGCATACTTTACCGACGCTCAGCGTCAGGCAACCAAGGATGCAGGTAAAATTGCAGGTCTTGAGGTTAAGCGTATTATAAACGAGCCTACTGCCGCAGCACTGGCTTACAGTATTGATAAGGAAGACGACCAAAAGGTTATGGTATATGACCTTGGCGGCGGTACCTTCGACGTATCTGTTATCGAGATGGGCGACGGTGTTCAGGAGGTTCTAGCAACAGCCGGTAACAATAAGCTCGGCGGTGACGATTTCGATAAGAGGGTTATGGACTATATCGTTGCAACCTTTAAGGCTGAACAGGGTATAGACCTTTCAAACGATAAAATGGCTATGCAGCGTGTAAAAGAGGCTGCTGAAAAGGCTAAGATTGACCTTTCGGGTATGACAACCACCGATATCAACCTTCCGTTTATTACCGCAGACTCTACAGGTCCTAAGCACTTTGAAACAACACTCACACGTGCTAAGTTTAACGAGCTTACAGCAGACCTGGTAGAAGCAACTATGGGACCTGTTCGTCAAGCACTTGCAGATTCAGGTCTTAGCAAGAACGATATCAACAAGGTGCTTATGGTTGGCGGCTCTTCACGTATTCCTGCAGTACAGGAAGCGGTTAAGAACTTTATGGGCAAGGAACCATTCAAGGGCATTAACCCTGACGAATGTGTAGCTATCGGTGCTTCTCTACAGGCAGGTGTTCTCGGCGGTGACGTTAAGGGTCTATTACTTCTTGACGTAACACCACTCTCTTTAGGTATCGAAACAATGGGCGGAGTTTCTACAAAGGTAATTGAAAGAAACACAACCATTCCTACCAAGAAGAGCCAGATTTTCTCTACCGCGGCTGACGGTCAGACCTCGGTTGAGGTACACGTATTACAGGGTGAGCGCGAATTTGCAAAGGATAACAAAACACTTGGCGTATTCCACCTTGATGGTATTGCTCCCGCACCCAGAGGTATCCCGCAAATCGAGGTTACCTTCGATATAGACGCTAACGGTATCGTTCACGTATCTGCAAAGGATTTAGGCACAGGCAAGGAAAACGATATCACAATTACCGCTAGTACCAATATGTCTAAGGACGATATAGATAAGGCAGTAAAAGAAGCAGAGGCTTATGCCGCTGAGGATAAGAAGCGCAGAGAGGCAGTAGATATCCGTAACAATGCCGACCAGATGATTTATCAGACCGAAAAGACGGTAGCAGACTTCGGCGATAAACTAAGCGACGACGAAAAGGCTAAGATTGAAACCGCTAAAGAAGCGCTCAAAGAGGCTCTAAAGGGCGAGGATATCGACGCTATCAAGGCAAAACAGGAAGAACTCCAAAAGGAAATCTATGCTATAAGCGAAAAGGTATATAAGGCAGCACAGGAGGCTCAGGCAGCTCAAGGTGCTACCGATGCTAACGGTGCCCAGAACCCTGACAACAACGTTTACGAGGCTGACTTTACCGACGTTGACGATAACAAATAATTGACGGCAATAAATTTATATTGTAGGGGCGGATGCCTACATCCGCCCGTTCTACATAATATTTAGGAGAAATTATTTTGGCTGATAAAAGAGATTATTATGAGGTCTTAGGCGTTGATAAATCAGTAGGTGACGATGACCTTAAAAAAGCCTATAGAAAAGCGGCAAAAAAATATCACCCCGATTTACATCCGGGTGACGCGGAAGCCGAAAAGAAATTCAAAGAGGTAAACGAAGCATACGAAATCTTATCCGATAAGGAAAAACGCGCCCGTTACGACCAATTCGGTCACGCAGGAGTTGATCCCAACTTTGGCGCAGGCGGTGGCGGCTACGGTGGAGGCTTCGGCGGCGGCTTTGGTGATTTCGGCGATTTAGGTGATATTTTCGGTAGCATTTTCGGCGGCGGTTTCGGTGGAGGCTTTGGCGGTGGCAGAAGGTCAAACCCAAATGCGCCAAGACGCGGTAACGATGCTACAAGCGCCGTTAACCTATCCTTCGAAGAAGCGGCAAAAAACTGTAAAAAGAAAATAAAGGTTACTAAAATTGATAACTGCTCCGATTGTAACGGAACAGGCTGTGCTAATGGCAGTAGTGCTAAAACCTGTCCTGTATGTCACGGCACAGGTCAGGTTACAGCCGCTCAGCGAACACCCTTTGGCACTATACAAACACAGCACGTTTGTGATAACTGTCACGGAACAGGTAAAATAATTGATAACCCCTGTCGTACCTGTGCGGGTAAGGGCAGAATTCGTCATACGGTAGAGCGCGAGGTAGAAATTCCTGCGGGTATTGATGACGGTCAGGTTATAAGCGTTCGCGGCGGCGGTGATGCGGGAGCAAACGGCGGTCCGTCGGGTGACCTTAGAATTAGCGTAAACGTTCGTCCTCACCCAATCTTTGAGCGTGACGGCTTTGACGTTTACTGTGAAATTCCAATAACCTTTACACAGGCGGCTTTGGGTGACGAAATTACCGTTCCGACACTTGACGGTAAGGTTAAATTCACAATCCATGAGGGCACACAGCCTGGTGACGAATTTAAACTAAGAGGCAAGGGAATACAGCGCCTCAATTACTCGGGCAAGGGCGACCAATACGTAAAGATTATCGTTGAAATACCAAAGGATTTAAACAAAGCCCAAAGGCAAAAGCTTAAGGAATTCGACGAAATTTCAAACGAGAAAAACTATAAAAAACGCAAAAGTTTTACCGAAAGACTAAAAGATTTTTTTGAGGATTGAATTAAAGACCGTTCTGTTTTGACAGAACGGTCTTTCGTTATGTATATTTAGTTTGATTTGCTGTTATTAGATTTCTTCGAGTAGCTTTTCAAGATATACCTTTGTTTTTCTGATATCCTCAATCTGCTGGTCACCTGAAATCTCACGCTCAATGGTAAGACAACCGTCATAACCTAAGCTCTTTAACTTCTTAAGGTATACAGGGAAGTTAACCTTACCTTCGCCAACCTGAACCTCTTGACCTAAGTTCTTACCGTCGGTTGGATAGAAGCCGTCTTTAATGTGAGTATTTCTAACGAACTCGCCGAATACGTCAAGTGCATCAATAGGATTAGCCTTACCGTAAAGAATAAGGTTAGCAGAGTCAAGGTTGATACCAAGGTTGTCGGTGCCAACGTCTTCAATAGCACGTCTTAGTGTAACAGGAGTTTCCTGACCTGTTTCGAATAAGAAGAGCTGACCATTGTTCTTGCAGTAGTTAGCAAGATGTCTTACTGCACAAATTAAAGAATGATACTCGGTAGTGGTTGGAACCTCAGGAATAAAGCCAACGTGGGTGATAAGCTGTGGAATACCTGCCATCTTAGCAAAGTCAGAACCACGCTTTAATTCCTCAAGTCTCATACTACGGAATTCAGAAGGCACAAGACCGAGTGTATGAGGACCGCTGTAGAAGTCCCATACTCTAGGACCTGACCAGCTGCACCAGAAGGCTGAAACCTCAACGTCATACTCCTTAGAAGCCTTAACAAGTCTATCAGCCATTTCCTGTGTGAAATGGTCAGGAGTCGTACTGCAAAGCTGACAGGAAGTAAGACCAAAATCGTGAACCTTTTTAATTTCCTTTTCAATTTCGTCGGTTAATAAAACTAAAACACCAATTTTCATAAAAAAACCTCGTTTTCTTAAGTATATTGACTTTTCATCATTTTGATTATATAATGTTAAGTATAGCGACAGCAATAATTTTTTTGGCTTATATTAGCACAATTTTGCTCAGGAGGCGGTTCTGATGAATGATATATCATTATATGAAAAAATATCTCTTGAAAAAAACAATTTCCCGATACGCATATTAAAACAGCAGGTGCGCCCTGATAAACTCGTTCCCCATTGGCACGAGCATATTGAAATGCTCTTCCTTACGCACGGAAACTGCAATATGACCTGCGGACAGAATACCTTTACCGCAAAAAAAGGCGATCTTGTTTTTGTGAACGATAGCGAGCTTCACTTTTTCGATAAGGCAGATAAATTGGAATATATAGCATTAATCATAAATCCCGAGATATTTAAAAATTTAGATAATAACAATTTTGTCATTGAAAATCTGATACCTTCTAATGAGCATATCGAGAAAATATTTACCGCCATATCAGAAGAATTTATAAAAAAATCTACGGGCTACAAAATATCCATAATGGGCTACGCTTATGAGTTAATCACATACTTGATAAGAAATTATCCGAAAGAACAAGCTTTAAGCAGTTCATATGAAAATGAAATTACAACAAACAGGAAAACCGAAATTCTTTCTTACATTTTATCGCACTATGCCGATAAGCTGACAACAGCCGAACTTGCTAAAAAGTGGTATCTTAGCGAATATTATTTCTGCAAGTTTTTTAAGAGCACCACAGGGCAGTCACCTATGAACTATATAAACCGAACAAGAATTGAAAAATCGGCAACACTGCTTAAAAACACCAACGAAAGCATAACCAATATAGCAATTAAGGTTGGCTTTAACGACGTTAACTACTATTCAAGAACCTTTAAAAAGTTTATGAATATGAGCCCAACACAGTATAGAAATATTAAATAAGCACGTTTTAATTATCGCAAGGAGAAAATTTACTATGAGTGAAGAAAATAAGGATTTCGAACAGGAGTACGATTCGTTTAAAGACGTTGCCGAATTCCAAAACAATATGTTTAACCCGGGACATTATATTGGAACGGGCAGGGTGCCGCCTACAGTTTCTGCAACGGGTAATGCGCTGCCACTTGCTGTAACGTACTTTATTGTAGCCGCTTTAATATTAGCATTTGGTCTGTTTTTATTCTTTTCCGATGTAAATGTTAGAACATTGGACTCTATAAAATCGCCAATAGTAAATAAAGCTATCGGCTTGATTATAATGTCGGTGATAGCAGCCTTTTGCGCGTTTTTTGGCGTTGTTTATGCTAAGAAAGCAAAAAAGTATTATAAAGCGAAAAGGGCTTTGAAGGAAGAACCGGTTGAAGAGGAAATAAAAGACGAACTTTGGCAAAGAACCTGTCCTAACTGCAATCATTCCCACGATATAGACTACCCCAAATGCCCAAACTGTAACTATAATTATATTGAATAAAAAACACCGCCTATAGAGGCACACTCCGTAAGGAAGTGTGCCTCAGTTATATTCGCCTTACGGCGAGTGATATTGCTTCGCAGTTATATGATGCTACGCATCGTGATATTGTCCTTCGGACAGTTTTAAAGGCGAATATAATAAAACTAAAACCAAAGGTTTTAATATCACTCTTTAGAAATATCTCGCCATAGGCGAGGTATTCTAAAGAATATCACTGTGAGACCTGTCTCACAATATCACTTAATATTCTTATTTTTGAGATAGGTTAATTTAAAAATATGTACTCCCGTTACGCACATTTTGAAAGTGCGTAACCCACTATGATACTTTCAGTCTGAAAGTGTCATTTTTCTTATTAAAAAGAAATAGGGAGAAACTTCTTTACGAAGTGTCTCCCTACGGCGGTGTTTTTTATTCATTCATCTAAAGCACAAATATCATTAAGTGTTTCGCGTTTTACTGCAATTCTAGATTCTCCGTCTTTTAGCATAACAATGGGGGGAGGGGGGAGGCGGTTATAGTTTGAAGCCATAGAATAGTGGTAAGCACCGGTTGTAAGCGTTGCTATAATATCTCCACGCTTGATGCTTTCGGGCATATAGGCATTTTCTTTTATAATATCGCCGCTTTCACAGCATCTGCCGACTATAGAACAGCACATATTTCTTTCCTCGTCTACGTCGTTACAAGGAACTATTGTGTAATCAGCACCGTATAAAGCGAAACGTATATTGTCGGTCATACCGCCGTCAACCGAAACGTAGGTTTTATATCCGGGTATTTTCTTTACAGCGCCCACGGTGTAAAGTGTCATACCAGCATCGGCTACAATGCTTCTGCCGGGTTCAAAGCTAATTGTGGGAAGAGTAAAGCCTAATTCCTTTGCCTTAGCTTTCATAAAAGAGCCTACGGCAATTAAATTTTCCTTTATGTCTAATTCGGGGTCATTTGCGGTATAACGCACACCGTATCCGCCGCCCATATCAAGCTCTTTTGCCATAAAGCCTAATTTGTTATTAATATCTGCAATAAAGTCAAGCATTATATCGGCACTTCTGAAAAATACGTCCGAATCAAAAAGCTGAGAGCCAACGTGATTGTGGAAACCCCTGAGTTCTAGATTTTTAAAGGTTAATGCTAGTTTTGTTACCTCTTCTGCCTGACCTGTTTCAATAGCAAATCCGAATTTAGAATCAACCTTGCCCGTCTTTACAGCCTCAAAGGTGTGGGTGTCAATGCCGGGGGTAATTCTAATCATAATTTGTTGCTTAATGCCTTTTTTGGCGGCAATACGGTCAATAGCGTAAAGCTCCTCGGTATTGTCGATAACAAAGGTGCCGACACCACAGTCGATAGCATACTCTATATCAGCATCGGTCTTGTTGCTTGAGTGAAAACAAGCCTTTTCCATAGGGAAACCCGCAGAAAATGCAGTGTAGATTTCGCCTGAAGATACAACGTCAACACCTAAACCTTCCTCAGCCATTATTTTGTAAATAGCCTTGAAGGAATTAGCCTTTGAAGCGTAGTATACCTTAGCGTTTCCGTCAAAACCCTCTTGTACACCGCTTATATATATACGGCAAAGCTCTCTTATTCTATCCTCATCCATGAGATATAAGGGGGTAGAATATTTTGCGGCAAGTTGTTTTGTGCTAACGCCTGCAAATAAAAGCTCACCGTTTTCACTTTTTGAAACATTTTTGCAAATAAAATCGCTGTTCAAAATATTTTCTCCTAAAACTTAAAATTTAACTCCTGCGTTCTTCATAGCTGCAAGAAGCTTTGCTTCATTTTGAGGCTCCATAGGTGTTAGCGGTAATCTTAAATAGTTATCGCAATAACCCATAGCGGCACAAGCAGCCTTAACAGGAATTGGATTAACCTCGCAGAAAAGCGCATCAATCAGCTCTATGTATTTAAGCTGTAACTCGGCGCCCTTAGCGGTGTTACCTTCTAGCATATAACGGCACATCTCGGCAGTCTCGGTGGGTACTACGTTTGAAAGCACCGAAATAACACCCTTGCCGCCAAGCGCCATAATAGGAACTATCTGGTCGTCGTTACCTGAGTATACGTCGATACTGTCGCCGCAAAGGGAAATTAGCTTTGCAATCTGTGAAATATTTCCACTAGCTTCTTTAATAGCAACGATTTTTTCGTGCTTTGCTAGTTCTGCTACAGTTTCAGGTAATAAATTGCAACCTGTTCTGCTTGGTACATTATATAAAATACAAGGTTTGGTTGATACATCTGCAACAGCTAGGAAGGACTTAATTAAACCTTTTTGTGTAGCCTTGTTATAGTAAGGTGTAACCAGCAGTAAAGCGTCAGCGCCTACCTCACAGGCATATTTTGAAAGTTCAATTGCATAGGCTGTATCGTTAGAGCCTGTTCCTGCTATAACGGGAACTCTACCTGCAACCTTTTCAACGCAGAACTTTATAGCTTCCTTGTGCTCCGCATCGGTAAGGGTAGAGCCTTCGCCTGTAGTACCTGCAACAACTATTGCATCAATACCGGCTTCAATCTGCCACTCTATCATTTTGCCAAACTGCTCAAAATCAATACCTTTGTCGTTTAAAGGGGTTACGATAGCGGTTGCCGCACCGCTGAATACTGTGTTCTTCATAAATTTACCTCCAAAAAATAAAAGATAGCCAAAGAAAAGCTACCTCTCAAAACAAAAAAGCCCTAAACACAAAAAGGCTAAATATGCATTTTGAGATAGCACTCCGCAAAAGAATTTGCGACAGTAAAACAGATATTATTCCGTTTTACCAGACTGTTTTTCCGCCGAAAAACATCTTCGGCGACCGCACCTTTCCCGCAACGTATAACTCTGCCAAGCATTCACGAAACGGTACTCTTTACAAATCGCACCTCTATCAATGGATATAGGATAACACATTTAAAGTGCTATGTCAATAAAAAGTTTGAATTTTAAGTCTTAAATTTCCTTGACTTTTGAGTGGTAATAAAATATAATGTTATGGTATTAAATATAGGGAGAGTTATCGAAGTGGGGACGTTTGCGAGCGCTGCCGATGGCAGATGAAGCGAGCAATAAGGAGTGGCCGCGGTCGAATAAAATCGAGCACCGACGGATGCGAAGATTTTTTCGGCAACCGCAACAGGACATAACGGGGCTGACTCGAAACATAGTCGGGTCTGTCACTTAGTCTTCTCCGTAAACCCTTTATTTATCGGGGGTTTACGCCACGTGCATTTGCACTTTTGAAAACTTGCATCTCGCAGTTTTCTCGCAATTTAGGTTTTGGCTTTGCCTTTACAATTTTATATGGAGACGTATCGAAGTGGTCATAACGGGGCTGACTCGAAATCAGTTAGGGAGCAATCCCCCGCGAGTTCGAATCTCGCCGTCTCCGCCAAAAAATCCAAGTCGCAAGACTTGGATTTTTTTATCCATTGCGAAGCGATGGCATATCATCACGCGGTATGCGTGTATCTCATCACCGAAGGTGTATATCATCAGCCGCAGGCTGCATAAATCACTTCGCAATGATGATATGCAAAGCGTCGCTTTGATGATATACAATTCCTTCGGAATTGATGATATGCACGGCTTTGCCGTGATTTTATCCCAAGGCTGAACCTATTGCCATCGCACTTGCTTTCTTACTCTCACTATCGATGTGGCTGTAAATGTTGGCGGTCGTTCCCATATCACTGTGGCCGAGCCAGTCCTGAATCATTTTCATCGGCACACCGTTTGCGAGAAGAAGTGATGCGCAACTGTGTCTGAGATCGTGAAAGCGAACGGGTTTTAATCCTTTTTCTTTCAGCACCACTTTAAAATGGTCGGTCACGTAGTTTGGTTTTATCAGTTCACCGATTGCATCTACGCAGATGTAGTCGGTGTATTTTTTGCAGTAACCTCGACGCATTACTCGCATCATTTCCTCTTGCTTTTCACGTTCAGCAAGTAGAACTTCTTCCACCTGAGGTATCAGTGGCAGTGTGCGGTAGGAAGATTTGGTTTTCATAACGTCCATACCGACCACGCCTTTGTCGTTCTGCACCACCTTGTGACTGATGCTGACCGTCTTGTTTTCAAAGTCA
>JAZSCM010000030.1:0-49560 GCA_045602945.1 Acutalibacteraceae bacterium
ATAGAAAAGGTTGTTTTGCCGGATTCTGTAAAGTACATTTATGACAGGGCTTTTGCAGCCTGTTCTAACCTAAAAGAAGTCGGATCGTAGCCATGTCGTTCTGTGAGCCAAGGAGTTGAATCTATCAATTGTCTTCCCTAAGACCGCTTGGCCTCCGACTTATAGAAAAGGTTGTTTTGCCGGATTCTGTAAAGTACATTTATGACAGGGCTTTTGCAGCCTGTTCTAACCTAAAAGAAGTTGTTTTTGGAAAAAATTTAGAATTAATCAACTACGAAGCGTTTGAGAATTGCACTTCATTACAATACGTTAATTTACCTGAAAACTTAAAAGAAATATGTTATAGTGCTTTTTATAATTGCTCTTCCTTAACAAAAATTTTCATACCTAAATCATGTACAAAATATTCTTTTACTTTTCAAAAATGCTCCTCACTTAAAGAAATTGTTTTTGAAGATGGCGCGAACATAATATGTTCCGATGCTTTTCTCGCTGCTGACAGTCTTGAAGCCGTTACTATTCCTGCTAGTGCTAAGGAAATTGTAGGCGTCACATTTTTTGAGAAATACAGTAATCTAAAAACTATTAAATTTTTAGGTGATGCACCAAAAGTCAGTCTAGAGTCATTGGGCGAAATTAACCAAGGTTTAACTATTTATTATAAAAAAGGCACAATAGGTTGGGAAGATTCACCCTTAGCAGAAAAATTCACACTAATTGCGGAGTAATTTATGGATTATAAAATTAAAGAAACACTAAAAAAGGAATTTATAGAGCAGGATATTAAAGAGTATTATAAATTGATAAGTAAACAAACAATCGCTCTTACCGTCTTTGTTTATCTAGGATTTATTTTTCTGCTGTTTTTACCGAAAATTTTACCTAATAAAAACAGTCCGAACATATTTTATATTATGTCTTTAGTTGTATACATAATTTTATTATTTGCGATATCTGTAAGCACCATTTTATTAATTATAAAACGTTTTACAAAAAATATTAAATACACTATAGTAGTCGATACTCTGACAAATATCGGCACAAAACACGAATTTGGTTATGGTATTTTGGGTCGCGAGTGTCTCTGTTTTCGTAAACAAGGAAAATTTTTGTTACAATATAACAGAAACTATTATTCTTGGTCGGAATTTCACCAAACAAATAACGACGGAATAAAAAATCGTTCTATACCGGGCGATAAATTTTATTTGATTTTAATAAACAAAAAAATATTTAACGTTTATAATCAAAAAATGTTTGAACTGTCGGAAGAATTAACGCTTGGTCCTAATCGTAAGCAGTAAAATACGTATAAAAAAGAAGATTAGCAAAACTAATCTTCTTTTTAATGTTAACATCCCCTGTGTTAACAGAGAACCGTCCCCTGTGTTAAGGCGCTGAGTGTGAGCTTTGGTCTGACAGATACTACAACCTTTTCTTAATATTTTTTAAAGCCCTTAAGTGTTTTTGCATTTAAGGGCTATTTTTGCGGAAAAATTAAAAAATTTCGAGATTGCTCTTGACAATCACTCGACCGTATTGTATTATAATTATAAAATTACCAAAAGGTGTGGTACTCTATGAAAAAAACTTTATCAATCGCTCTTGTAATACTCGTTATTATTTTAATGCTAACAGGCTGTACAAAGTCAGGAAACAAAAAGGATGGCGACGTATCTTTAAAGGAAAGTCCTTTATCTGATTTTGAGTATGAAACTAAAAACGATGCCGCAGTTATAAATAAATACATAGGTGACGAAAAGACTGTAGTTATTCCAAATTCAATTGATGGGTGCGAGGTTGTTTCAATTAATGTTGTTGCGTTTGCTCAAAATAAAACAATAGAAAAGGTTGTTTTCCCGGATTCTGTAAAGTACATTTGGAATAGGGCTTTTGCAGATTGTTCTAACCTAAAAGAAGTTGTTTTTTGTGAAGAATTGGAATTCATCGGTATAGAGGCATTTGAAAATTGCACTTCTCTGAAAGAAATTGATTTGCCTCAAGATTTAAAACAAATAGAATCACGCGCTTTTCGCAATTGCTCTTCCGTAACCAAAATAACAATTCCAAAATGTTCTACATATACTCTTGGAACCTTTGCAAACTGCACTTCACTTAAAGAAGTTGTGTTTGAAGAAGGCACACAAATCATTAACTCGGTTGCTTTTAATAACGCTACAAGTCTCGAAACTCTTACTATTCCCGCAAGCGTTAAACAAATTATTAGTAATACATTTTTTGATTCATACACCAATTTAAAAAGCATTAAATTTTTAGGTGATGCACCAAACACACAAATAAATTCTGCCAAAGAAATAAAAAAAGATTTAGTGATTTATTATAAGGAGGGTGCAAAGGGTTGGGATACTTCACCCTTAGCAGAAAAATTCACACTAATTGCGGAGTAATTTATGGAATATAAAAATAAACAAACATTAAAAAAAGAACATGTTGAGCAAGATATTAAGAAAGAACTACAAAATCACCTTTTATGGAGCATAGCAATTTTCCCATTTTTTATATTATGTATTTTGGCTTTTGTCTACTTTTGCATTAATTTCGGGTTAAATAAAAATACAATAATATTGTTGATAATAGGTGCTGTAATATTTTCGATTTATTTGACACTGATTATTAGAGAAATTATTAATTACGCACACCGAAATGAGCGATATACTATAATTACAGATAGATTGGTGGACACAAAATATCATAGTCATTATAAGAGACTTAGTTTGTATTTATATTTACGTTTGCCTTACCGAGCTTCCGGTATGACCGAGTTAGGTTATTGCTTTGCTTTTTCAAATAAAGAAAGAATTTTTATTATTAATCCGCAAAAAACGTATTATCCGTGGTCTAAAGATTATAATATGCTCGGACATTCACTCATAAATTCTTCAAATATTGGTGAGGATTTTTATTTGGTTTTGGTAAACAAAAGAATAGTTAGTGTATACAATAAAAAGATGTTTGAGTTGTCAGAGGAATTAAAATGCGGAGTAGATAATGGAATATAAAAATAAACAAACATTAAAAAAAGAACATGTTGAGCAGGATATTAAGAAAGAACTTCGCTATATCATTTTTATGTGTATAATATTTATTCCTGTTTTTATGACCTGCTTGTATGTAGCAATTTTAGCTATACAAAAACGCGGTTTTTTCTTTCTTACCATATTGTTGCTTGTTGTTACACTCATAATTCTTTTTGGATTTGTAGCAACACTAATTGTTTCAATTAAAGCTTATGTACATAGAAAGGAAAAATACACTATAGTTAT
This sequence comes from Acutalibacteraceae bacterium, assembly GCA_045602945.1. GTDB lineage: Bacteria > Bacillota > Clostridia > Oscillospirales > Acutalibacteraceae > UBA737. The sequence goes on from JAZSCM010000030.1 coordinate 3,285, forward strand.
AGATAGATTGGTAGATGCTAGATGGATAGGTAGATATAGACACCGTGCCTTTTATTTCTTCTTTGCGGTACAAGGCAAAAAACAAATTGTTGATACTAAAACGTATTATCCGTGGTCAGAGTGCTATAATATGATTGGCGACGAGGTAATTAGATCTTCGAAGATTGGCGGAGATTTTTATTTGGTTTTAGTAAACAAAAAAATTGTAAGTGTATACAATAAAAAAATGTTTGAACTGTCGGAAGAATTAACGCTTAGTCCTAATCGTAAGCAGTAAAATACGTATAAAAAAAGAAGATTAGCAAAACTAATCTTCTTTTTTAAATGTTTAGACTTCTTGCATAGAAAAAGATATACTGTTGAACTAGTCCCTCATAGCCCTTAGCACATTCGGGCAGTCCGTTAGGAAAGAAATTAAGCATTGCTTTTTTAATCCAAACATCCTTTGGGAAGGCATCGATTTTATTAAGACCGAAAAGTAAAACACAGTCGGCAACCTTAGGACCTACCCCCTTAATTGTCATAAGCTTTTCTCGCGCTGTGTCTATGTCGCATTTTTTCAAATTTTCAAGATTAATTTCACCGCTTGATACCTTTTTTGCCGCATCAATTATATATTTTGCTCTAAAACCTGAACGGATAGGCGAGAGGTCATCGGGTGTTAAATTAGCTATTATTTTAGCTTCGGGGAAGGTGTAAAAATCGCCTTTCTTTTCACCAAAACTTTCACACAAGCGCTCGATTATACCTTTAATTCGCGGTATATTATTATTTTGGGATATAATAAATGAGCAAAGTGCTTCCCAAGGGTCTTGCTTCAAAATTCTGATACCGTTTCCGAAAGCAGAGGCTTTTTTTAGAGTATGGTCACTGCTTATTGTGTCAATAACCTTTGAATAATCGCGGGATAAATCAAAGTAATCAAACCAAAAGGCTTCAAAATCTGCTTTTGTGGTGCCGTAAATTATAATATTTTTATCAGTCTTTGTCAGTGTGATTGCCTTATCCAGCACTATTCCTTGCCAGGTGCCGTCAGCATTTTCCTGCCATCTGAATGCCTGACCGCAATCAAGGGTTTGTTTAAGGTCGAAATTTGAAGCGTTTTCAATAATAACCAAATCATTTTGATAGATAATATTATTCAAACAAGCACCTCCAAAACCCATTTTTGATATTATAATATTTTTTTCTATCTTTTTCAACAAAAATGTGATACAATACTTTTGCTAAAAATTGTAAGCCGAGGTTTTTATGAATTTTAAAAGAATTACACTTGAAGATTTTAACAGTTTAAAACCTTTTTTAAATAACGAGGGTGAGGCTTCTTGTGAGTCCACCTTTATTAGCCTTTTTGTATGGGCAGACTTTTATGATAACAGCTACTGTATTGTTGACGATATACTGTTTATGCGTTCTCTTGACGTAGATGAATACAGGTATTCAATTCCGTTTTGCAAGGACTATGATTTAGAAAAAGCAGTAAAATTATTAACTGATGAATTATATCCTCAAAAGCCTAAATTTTGGGCGCAAGAGGGTGCACGTTTTGATAAATTTAAAGAGTTGTTTTCTGAATATTACGTATTTTTAGAGGAAGACAATGCCGCAGATTATATATATCTTGCCGAGGATTTAAGCGCGTTAAGAGGTAAAAAATACCATTCAAAGCGCAATCATATTGCGAATTTTTCAAAAAGCTTTGAATGGGAATATGCAGGTGTAAATGATAAAAATATAGATTTAGTCAAAGAATGTGCTCAAAACTGGTACAATGAGAATTTATCCCTTGATGATAATTCATTACTGAGTGAAAAAGAGGGTATTTTTACAATACTCGATAATTTGGACGTTTTAAACGCTAAGGGCGGCTGTATCTTAGTTGACGGCAAGGTTATCGCGTTTGCTATCGGTTCGCCTATAAACAATGAGGTTTTTGATATACATTTTGAAAAGGCTCTTGGGTGTTTTCAGGGCGCATATTCGGTTATTAACCGAGAATTTGCAAAAAACGAATTAAATGACTTTAAATATATAAACAGAGAAGACGATTTGGGAATTGAGGGACTTCGTAAGGCTAAACTTTCTTATAAACCTGTAAGGCTTTTAAAAAAATATTTGTGTGACCCTAAAAAATATACTAATGACCAACTTTTACAATGCCGAGAAATTTATGAAAATGCCTTTGGTAAAAACGGCGAATTTGATGACCTTCTCTTTAACCAATTTCAAAATTTTATTGAAATTTTAGAAGATAACAAAAAGCTAGTTTCGATGCTTTTTAGTATTCCTTGTACTATTGCAAATAACGGTGTTTTGCTTGACGGTTGTTACATTTATGCCGTTGCAACTGATAAAGACCATCAACACAAAGGCTATGCTTCTAAATTGCTTGAAAAGGCTTACGGCGACGGCTCTAACGTATTGTTTTTAAAGCCTTTTAATAGTGACCTTGTGAAATTTTATGAGCAAAACGGATATAAGGTGGCTACGGCTACCGCACAAGAAAATGAAAATTTGTACGTTCGTGTCTTGTCAACCCACACCGCACTTTCAAGCCTTTGTGATATACCAACCGATAATTATACCTTGATGTATCGTTATAATAAACCTCTTGATTTAAACGGTATTTCCTTTGCCGAAACGTTGGAATAATTAATTTTACTGAAAAAACAATGCACTTTAGTTAATTAAAGCGAAAAGTGTGTTGTTTTTTTGTCAATTTATACAAACTTATTAAATTTATAAAAAAACACTTTACAACTTTAGTCTGATAAAGTATAATAACAAATGTAAAATAAATCAGGCCGTAGATTATGGTCAAAAGGAGAAATTAAAATGAAAAAAATTATTGCTTTAATTATGGTAGCTTGTATGCTGTTCTGCTTTGCAGGCTGTGGCGACGATCCAATGGTTTTAGTTGCTGAAAAAGAATCAGCAGGCGAGACTGTTGCTACAACCGAAGAGTCTCTAAAGGATTATCAGTATACTGCAGTTGACACTCAGGCAAAGGCTATTATGGAAGTAGCAGCAGGCACCGCTGATGCCGCAATTATTGACTACGTAATGTCAATCGGTTCTATCGGTGAGGGTACTGACTATGAGGACCTTGAAGTTGTAGGCGAAGGTTACAGCCCTGAAAATTACGGTATTGCTTTCCGTAAGGGTTCTGACATCACCGCTAAGGTTAACGAGGCTATCAAGCAGTTACGTGAAAACGGCAAATTAAAGGAAATAGCTGATAAATATAAGCTCGGTGATTTAATCACTGCAACCGATTCTTTCGATGAATTCAAGCAGTCTGAAACTGATTCTGACTGGGATTACATCAAGAACAAGGGTGAGCTTGTAATCGGTATTACATACTTTGCACCAATGAACTACGAAAACGATAAGGGTGAGTTAGTTGGCTTTGAGACCGAATTTGCAAAGGCTGTTTGCGAAATCTTAGGTGTTACTGCTAAATTCCAAGAAATCAACTGGTCTGCTAAGGAAACCGAACTTGCTGCTAAGAACATTGACTGTATCTGGAACGGTATGACAATTACCGACGAACGCGCTGAAAATATGAGCATCACAATTCCTTACATGCAGAATAAGCAAGTAATGATAGTTAAAAAGTAAAAAAATTTTTGAGGAGATACCATGTCGTTTGAAAAGGTAACACAGGATTTACTCATAGGTTTTGCGGAAAATTGCGAGATATTTTTTCTAACACTTTTACTCGCAATCCCGTTAGGACTTATAGTAACTCTTGGTTCAATGTCGAAATTCAAACCTTTAGCGTGGTTAACAAAAACATTTGTCTGGATCATCAGGGGTACGCCTCTGATGCTCCAGCTTTTTGTAGTTTTGTACGTACCGGGTTTGATATTTAATACGCCAATGCGCAATAGATTACTTGCGGCACTTATTGCTTTTGTAATAAACTACGCTTGTTATTTTTCGGAGATATACCGTGGTGGTATAGAGAGCATTTCTAAAGGTCAATACGAGGCAGGACAGGTTCTTGGTATGACCAAATCGCAAATCTTTTTCAAGGTTGTCTTGATGCAGGTTATAAAGCGTATTGTTCCGCCTATGAGTAACGAAATAATAACGCTTGTTAAGGATACTTCTCTTGCCAGAATTATTGCTGTAGCCGAGGTGTTGATGGCGGCAGAGCGATACGCCGGTAAGGGTATAATCTGGCCGTTGTTTTACACGGGAGTTTTCTTCCTGTTGTTCAACGGAATTTTAACTCTATTATTCGGATACATCGAAAAAAAGCTTAATTATTACAGAGGTTGATTATGGCTATACTTGAGGTTAAAAATATTAAGAAATCCTTTGGTAAAAACGAAATACTTAAAGGTATCAGTTTTTCACTCGAAAAGGGTGAGGTTTTGGCTGTTATCGGTTCTTCGGGCGGCGGTAAGACAACACTTTTGCGTTGTCTTAATTTCTTGGAACTAGCCGACGAGGGCACTATTTCGGTTGATTCAAAGGTTATATACGACGGCGCTTCAAAAACAACTTTGAGCGATAACGAAATCAGAGAAAACCGTTTGCATTTTGGTCTTGTTTTCCAATCCTTTAATCTGTTTCCGCAGTATAATGCGCTTGAAAACATTATGTTAGCGCCCAAACTTTTAAAGCGCGGAACCGATGAAGAAATTAAACAAATGGCTGAAAAACTGCTTGAAAGGGTAGGACTTAGTGATAGAATGTATAACTATCCTTGCGAGCTTTCAGGCGGTCAGCAACAGCGTGTTGCTATCGCAAGAGCCTTAGCCCTAAACCCTGATATTTTGTGCTTTGATGAGCCTACAAGCGCACTTGACCCTGAACTTACAGGTGAGGTTCTAAAGGTTATAAAAGGTCTTAAAGGCTCCGATACCACGATGCTAATCGTTACACACGAAATGGATTTTGCGCGTAACGTTGCTGATAAGGTTATTTTTATGGCAGACGGTATTATTGAAGAAATCGGCACACCTGCTGAGGTCTTTGATAATCCTAAATCTGAAAAGACACGTGCTTTTTTAAACAAGTCTTTTGAAACTATTTAAGGGGGCGCAGTATGTCGGGTGATAAAAAAGTTACTAAAGAAATGATTGACGAGTTGTTTGCTCTGATTGCTTCAATTTCCAATGCGGAAGACTGCGCTTTGCTATTTGAAGATTTATGCACAAACAAAGAACTTGAACAAATGGCTCAACGACTCAGGGCGGCAAAGTTACTGCTTAATGGCGCGACCTACAACAATGTTATTGAGGAAACCGATATTTCTTCTGCTACACTCAGCCGTGTGTCGCGTTGTGTTCAATACGGAAAAGGTTATTCAAAACTATTAAAATAAACAAAAAACTCTTCGAAAATCTCGAAGAGTTTTTTAAATTTTGTGGTAAAAATATGTTGCTCAATAGGATATTGTGTGCTATAATAAACTAGTATATTTATATTTAAATATATAATAGGCTTTAACGGAGTGATTATTTGCGTATAATCGGAATTGATCCCGGATTTGCTATAGTAGGTTACGGCATAGTAGATTACGACGGTTATAGTTTTAAAACGGTATCCTTTGGTGCGATAACAACCGAAGCGGGTACACCGTTTCCCGAAAGGCTTAAAATTATTTTTGATGATATCGGAACACTTCTTAGCCGCTATAGACCAGATTCAATGGCAATTGAAAAGCTTTATTTTAACACTAATACCACAACAGCAATTGAGGTTGCGGAGGCTAGAGGTGTAATTCTGTTAGCCGCAAAGCTTTCGGGCGTTAATATTGCGGAATATACACCGCTACAGGTTAAACAATCTATAACTGGCTACGGAAAAGCAGAAAAACATCAGGTAATTGAAATGGTGAAAACCTTTTTGTCGCTAAAAGCAGCACCTAAGCCTGATGATACCGCCGATGCTTTGGCACTTGCAATTTGTCACGGACATTCTGCAGGGAATTTATTCAGTAAACTTTAGTAGGAGGAAAAATAATGATCGCTTCTTTAAGTGGCAAACTACTAATAAAGGATTTAAACTTCGCCGTTGTTGAATGTTCGGGTGTTGGTTTTAAATGTTCAATTACCAAAAACACATTTTCAAAGCTTACATCTGTCGGCGATACCGTATTTTTACATACACATATGGTAGTTCGCGAGGATGCTCTTGATCTATATGGTTTTTCGTCTATTGAAGAACTGAACGTATTTAAAATGATTACCTCGGTAAGCGGCGTAGGACCCAAAATAGGACTTGCTATTTTATCAGAGTTTATGCCTGATAAGGTGCTTTTGTATATCGCGAGTGGCGATGCTAAAAGTTTAACAGCCGCATCAGGTGTGGGTATAAAACTTGCTCAACGAATTGTTTTAGAACTTAAAGATAAAGTAGGCTCGGTTGCTGTAACCGAGGGTGTGTCAGACGTTGTTCTTGTCGGCAATGCAAACGCTTCAACCAATACAAAGGATGCAATTGAGGCGCTGGTATCCTTCGGTTATTCGCAGAGCGAGGCATCACTTGCAGTAAGTAAGCTCGATACCTCACTTCCAACCGATGACCTGATAAGACAAGCTTTAAAAACACTAGCTAGGGGGATATAAAGAATGATAGAACAAGAATTAGATTTTGAAAATCGTATTGTTTCTCCCGATTATACTGTGAACGATTCTGACACCGAAATAACGCTTAGACCTAAAAGTTTAGACGAATACGTAGGTCAGGACAAGGTTAAAGAAAATTTAAGGGTATATATTAAGGCGGCTAAACTTAGAAGCGAGCCACTTGACCACGTGCTTTTATATGGACCTCCGGGACTTGGTAAAACCACGCTTTCATCGATTATTGCTCGAGAAATGGGCGTTAACCTTAGAGTTACCTCGGGCCCTGCAATAGAAAAGCAAGGCGACCTTGTTGCTATTCTCACTTCACTTAATGAGGGCGACGTTTTGTTTATCGACGAAATTCATAGGCTATCTAGAAACGTTGAGGAAATATTATATCCTGCTATGGAGGATTTTTCGCTCGATATTATTTTAGGCAAAGGGCCTTCCGCTCGTTCGATTAGACTTGACGTGCCGCATTTTACACTAATAGGCGCTACAACCCGTTCGGGTCAGCTATCCGCTCCTTTGCGTGACCGTTTCGGTGTTTTAATGAGATTAGAACTTTACACACCCGAACAGTTAGCCGATATAGTTACACGTTCGGCAGGAATTTTGGGTGTGGATATTGACAGGGACGGTGCTTTGGAAATAGCCTCACGCTCACGCGGCACTCCCAGAATTGCTAACAGATTACTTAGAAGAGTAAGAGATATTGCACAGGTTGAGTTTGACGGCAAGATTACCGAAAAGGTTTCACAAAACGCACTTGCCCGTTTTGAAATTGATGAGCTGGGTCTTGACGATTTTGACAGAAAGATGCTTGAAACTATTATTAAGCACTATTCGGGCGGTCCTGTCGGTCTTGAAACACTTTCTGCCGCTATCGGCGAGGAACCGATAACTATAGAGGACGTTTACGAGCCTTATCTTATGCAGATAGGATTTTTATCACGCACACCGCGAGGAAGATGTGCAACTAAAAGTGCATACGAGCATTTAGGTATACCCTTTGGCTCGGACGTTCAGCAAAGTTTACTTTAAAAAGGAAAATTTATAATGAGAGAAGTTAAAGGCTTTAACGACTATGAGCTAATAGACGTTGATTCGGGTGAGCGACTCGAGCGTTGGGGCGATATTATTTTAATTCGTCCCGACCCACAAATTATCTGGAGTAAGGCTCGAAAAGACCCAAGATGGAAAACGGCACACGCTCTTTATCACCGTTCTGCTTCAGGTGGCGGTTATTGGGAAAAACTAAGAGAAGTGCCTGACGTTTGGAGTATTAATTTTAATAACCTGACCTTTAGACTTAAGCCAATGGGCTTTAAGCATACTGGCCTTTTTCCTGAACAGGCTGTCAACTGGGCACTAGCCCGTGAGCTTATAAAAAAGGCGGATAGGGAAATTTCCGTGCTTAATTTATTTGCATACACAGGCGGCGCTACCTTAGCGTGTCTTGAAGCAGGTGCCAAGGTAACCCACGTTGACGCTTCTAAGGGAATGGTGCAATGGGCTAAGGAAAACGCAGTTGCATCATCTCTTGCCGATAGACCTGTCAGATGGCTTGTTGACGACTGTATGAAGTTTGTTAAAAGGGAAATTAGACGCGGCAATAAATATGATGCGATTATTATGGACCCGCCTTCCTATGGCAGAGGACCAAACGGTGAGGTTTGGAAACTCGAACAACAGTTATCCGAGCTTTTAGAGGACGTATCGCAGATAATGAGTGACGACCCGCTGTTTTTCTTTTTGAATTCCTACACAGGCGGAATTTCACCTACAATTCTTAACTATATGGTAAAAGAAAAAATGCACTTTAAGGACATACAAAATATCTTTACCGATGAAATCGGTCTTAGGGTTACCCAAAAGGATATTGTTTTGCCTTGCGGTGCTACTACAATTTGGAAGAAGTTTTAATGGAAAATATTATTGAATTAAATGACGTTACATTTGAATATGACGGCGAAAGTGATGGAAAAAAGGTTATTGAAAACTTCAATCTGTCAATAGAAAAGGGAAGCTTTACAGTAATTTTAGGTCACAACGGCTCAGGCAAATCAACACTAGCTAAGCTATTTAACGGCCTTTATAAGCCAACCTTAGGCACTGTTTTAGTTGACGGTCTTGATACTACCGACGAAAAAAGTGAAATTGAAATAAAGCGAAGAGTCGGTCTTGTTTTCCAAAATCCCGACAATCAACTTATAGCTTCAATTGTTGAGGAGGACGTAGCCTTCGGACCAGAAAACTTAGGTCTTGAGCCCTCTGTTATCAGACAGCGTGTAGATAACGCACTAAAAAGCGTTGATATGTTCGAGTTTGCAAAATCAACACCGCACCGTCTATCAGGCGGACAAAAGCAGAGAATTGCCATTGCCGGTATTATTGCTATGGAGCCTGAATGTATCGTTCTCGATGAGCCGACTGCCATGCTTGACCCTAAGGGCAGAAAAGAAATCATTAAAACGATTGAAAGGCTTAACAAAGAAAACAATATAACCGTTGTTTTGATTACTCATTTTATGGAAGAGGCGGAAAATGCCGACAGAGTAATCGTTATGGATAGCGGTAAGATTATTCTTGACTCTGATCCAAAAACCGTTTTTTGCGAGGTTGAAACGTTAAAACGTGTTGGTCTTGACGTTCCGCAAACTTCGGAATTGCTTTATCAATTAGAGCTAAACGGTATTAATATAAATACAAACATAATTTCTATAGAAGAAGCAGCGGATGAAATTATAAGCGCGCTTCATTTGGAGGAAAATTAATTGTCAACAGTTCTTGAGGTTAAAAACCTTACGCACACCTATGGTGATAGCGGTATATTTGTTAACGACGCTATCAGCGATATAAATTTTGCTGTAAACAGCGGAGAAATTATCGGCATCATAGGTCATACAGGTTCGGGAAAATCTACCCTAGTTCAGCATCTGAACGGACTTTTAAAGCCAACAAACGGCGAGGTTCTTATTGAGGGTGCTAACATTTGGGAGGATCCTAAGAAAATATATAAGGTTCGTTCTAAGGTAGGACTTGTTTTCCAATATCCTGAATATCAACTTTTTGAAGAAACCGTATATCTTGATATTGCATTTGGTCCTAAAAATATGGGACTTGACGATCAGGAGATTAAGAGCAGAATTGATGATATCTGTAGTCTTTTGAATATTCCCAAAGAGTATCTCGAAAAATCTCCCTTTGATTTATCGGGCGGTGAAAAGCGTCGCGTTGCCATTGCAGGTGTTATGGCGATGCAACCGCAAATCATTATTTTTGATGAACCGATAGCAGGTCTTGACCCTAAAGGCAGAAACGAAGTAATCAAAATGATTGCTGATTACCGAAAGGCGTATAACGCAACCGTTATCATTATTTCTCACAATATGGAAGATATGGCTTTACTTGCAGACAAACTGCTTGTATTAAACAAGGGCAAGGTTGAAATGTTTGATACGGTAAAAAACGTATTTTCAAATTATGAAAAATTAAAAGAAATTGGTCTTAGTGTACCGATTGTTACTGAGATTATGAGGAATATTAAGAGAAAATATCCTCAAATCAGGGACGATATATACACGGTTGATGAGGCTGTAAAATACATCAAAAATTTAAGCAAAGGCGGTGACGCTAATGCTTAAGGATATTACTTTTGGTCAGTACATTGAGAGAGACTCGAAAATTCACAAGTTAGACCCTAGAACCAAGATTTTATTACTAATTACGGTTATAACTCTCATTTTTGTATGCTCGGGTTTTGTTCCGTTATCTGCAGTAATTTTATTCGTGTTATGTATTATTATTGTTTCGAAAGTTCCGTTAAAGCTCTATCTTAAAAACTTAAAAGCGATATTACTGATTGTTCTTTTTACTTCGCTTATTAATATCTTCTATACAAAAACAGGTGACGTTCTGTTAGAATTTTGGAAGATAAAAATTACCGACGACGGAATTTTTACGGCTTTATATTTAACTCTTAGAATACTGCTTTTAATACTTGCGAGTTCTTCACTGACCTATACTACAACACCAAACGATTTAACCGACGGTATCGAAAGCCTTTGCACTCCTCTTAAATTTATCGGTCTTAAAAACGTAATTCATACAATGGCTCTTATGATGACTATAGCACTTAGATTTATCCCAACGTTAGTTGAAGAAACCGAAAAAATTATGAATGCACAAAAAGCTAGGGGAGCAGATATGGAAAACGGCTCTCTAAAACAGCGTATAAAGGCGTTAATACCAATACTGATACCTTTGTTTATTTCGGCTGTTAGACGCTCGTATGAACTTGCAGAGGCTATGGAATGCCGCTGTTATAACGGCGGTGAGGGAAGACGCAGAATGAAACAGTTAACCTTTGCTTTAAAAGATTACGTTTCATTTGCTTTAGGTCTTTTGCTTATTGCCGCAGTTGTTATTTTAAATATTTTAAAGGTTGGCTTTTAATGAAACGAGTTTTGCTTAAAATTGCATACGACGGCACCAATTATCACGGCTGGCAGTTACAAAACAATGCCGTGACTGTAGCGGGTATATTTGAAGAGTCTCTTGAAAAGCTTTTAGGGGTTAAAACCTCGGTAACAGGTTGCAGCCGCACCGATACAGGTGTTCATGCAAAAGAATTTTTTTGTCATTTTGATTGCGAAGATAATATACCTGAAAAAGCTTTTTTATTAGGACTTAATGCGATTTTACCTGACGATATAGCCGTTAAAGAAGCATCGGTTGTAGACAGTAATTTTCACTCAAGATTTGATGCTAAAAGTAAAACCTATGTTTATAAAATGTACGTTGGACTTACCGATCCGTTTTTGTCGAGATATGCTTTACGTCTTGATAACGAGCCTGATTTAGACCTTATGAACGACTTTTGCAAACGGCTTATCGGTACGCATGATTTTGTCGCGTTTTCCTCTTCGGGCAGAACTGTTAAGACTACCGTGAGAACAATAACCGAATGTTACGTAACAAAAAGTGACAACCAGTACGTACTAACTGTTTCGGGTAATGGCTTTCTATATAATATGGTTAGAATTATTGTCGGCACTGCACTTGCTGTAGGATACGGAGTTTTAGCGCCGTCTTGCGCCGATGACGCTCTAAAAACGGGTGATAGAACCAAGCTTGGAAACACTGCCGCACCGTGCGGACTGTTTTTACAAAACGTTAAATATTAAATGGGTGGTGAATTAATTGCCGGATTATAAAAGAAAAAAGGTTAGTAATAAACGCGTAAGCAAAAAGAATAGTCATTCAAAGTCTGAATTTTCTAAAGCCAAAAAAGAATCAAATACCTCTTTTGATATTGATATGTCTAATTCTTTAAATAAATCTAAAAAACAAAATTCTATAAAAGTTGTTAAGGGTAAAAAACTTGAAAAACAACGAAAATTCAAATTTGCTTTAGCAGTATTTTTAATTGTTTTAGCAGCGTATTTAGTATTAACTTTCACTCTTCCTGTTAGTGTTCATGAAAATTTAAGCAATTTTATTGCTACTGTGGGTGCCGGTGATTATCCACTCGAAATTTACGGTACCGACGTGATAGACACACATTCTAAAGGAACGTATTATTACGTTTTAACTAATACCAATTTGTCCGCTTTTTCTAATTCGGGCAAAGAAATATATACACATTCACACGGATTTGAAAAAGCCGTTCTTAAATCCTCAGCAACCAGAGCACTGGTATTTTCTCAAGGCGGTACAACCGCTAGAATTTATAATCTAAGCGAACAAATTGAGGAATATAAAGCCGATAAGCCAATTATCAACGCAGATATTGCAAGAAACGGAAGCTATGCTGTTGCTACATATTCCGATTCATACGCTACTGAGGTAAGTGTTTTTGATAAGAACAGTAAATTGCTCTTTAAATGCAATTCGGCAAAAGATACCGTTAACGCATTAACTCTATCACCTGACGGAAAATTTCTTGTAATCGCAACTTTTAATGCTGATGACGGAAATTTAAATTCAAAAATCAGTGTTTACGATATTGACAGTAACTCAAATACACCTGCTGCAGCTTTTGAAATAAATGATAACGTTGTTTATCAGTTGTCTTGCTTAAAAAAAGGTTTTACTGTTGCTACTTCTGATAACGTTTTATATTTTGATTGGAAAACTTTTTCTAAAAAAGAGTTTGATACTGACTTTCAACTTGATATGTTTAGGTCGAACAGCGACGGTGCAGTAGCGGTTTACAATCTAGAAAGCAACAAAAACGATAACATAATTACCGCTTTTTCTTCTAACGGAGAAAAGCTTTCAACTTTTAAATTTAACGGCATTATTAGTGATATAAGATTTGTGAACGGTCATATTTATTGTATGAGCGAGGCTAAAATTTATCTTTATGATAAAGAAGGTACGCTTCTAAGCACAGAAGACTGTGACTTTGACGCTGTTAAAATGGCGGTTACCGGTTCCCAATCTGTAGTTGTTATTTCTGACAGTAAAATAAACAAAATTAATTTTAAGGGGTAATAATATGCATATAGTTATTGATTTAATCGTTTTGGCTATTATTATTTTAAACGTAATATTATCGGCTAAAAACGGTTTTGTTAAAACACTTATTGAAGTAGTTGGTTTTGTTTTAGCAATTGTCATTTCTTTATCTATCAGCACACCGATAGCAGGTTTTATATATGATAAAACTGTCGAACCCGCTATAGTTAGTTCGGTTTCGGAGAAAGTATCTGAGACCGCCGATGATACAGCTAAAAGTGTTTTCGATGCTTTGCCTAAGTTTGTGAAAAATAATGCTGAGGATTTGGGGATTACCGCCGATAAAATCACACATAATTTTGAAGACAAAACAGGTGATGAGGTTAAAACGGCCGCAACTAAAGTTTCGCAAGACTCGATTAAACCTGTATTTGCTAAAATTGTAGGTCTTGCCATTGCCGCTATCTTATTTATAATCCTAATGATAGTTGTAAAATTCCTCGCAAAAGTAATTAATAAACTGTTTTCTTTCTCAATTATTGGCACTTTAAACCGTGCTTTAGGCGCTGTACTTGGCTTCGGTAAAGGTGTTTTGGTAGCAATTGCCGTATGTATGATTATTACTATGATAATTTCTTTTACAACTACTGGATTTTTAATTTTTACCAAAGAAGCAATTGATAAAACACATATTTTTAGCCTGTTAACAAACATTTTAAGCAGATAATTCTAAGGAGATAAAATTTAAATGAAGCTTTGTTCCAAATGCAAAAAAAGACCTGCAGTTGTCTTTATGTCAAATCCTATGCACCCACAGTCAGAGCCAGAGGGCTTATGTCTTATATGTGCTAAAAGTCTTGGCATAAAGCCTGTAGACGATATGCTCAAAAGTATGAATATCAGTGACGAAGATATTGAACAAATGAGCAATCAGTTTATGGAAATGATGTCGCCCGACGGTGAATTCGATTTTGACGATGCCGCCCTTAATGACGAAACCTTTGATTTAGGAAAGGCCCCCACAATGCCTTTTCTAAAAAATCTTTTCGGCACAGGGGAAGATAGTTCAAAAACCGATACCGATACCTCTAAAAAAGGTGAAAAACCAAAAAAGAAAAAGGCGCGTTTTCTTGAGCAGTATGCAACAAATTTGACAGGATTGGCACGTGAGGGAAAACTCGACCGAATAATAGGCAGAGAAAAAGAACTTTACAGGACTATACAAATTCTATCCCGCCGTTCTAAGAATAATCCCTGTCTTATTGGTGAGCCAGGTGTCGGTAAAACTGCTATAGCAGAGGGCTTAGCGCTTAAAATTGCAAACGGCGATGCTCCTGCAAGATTACTTGACAAGCAAATATATCTATTAGATTTAACAAGTCTTGTAGCAGGTACGCAATTCAGAGGTCAGTTTGAGAGTAGGGTAAAGGGCTTAATCGCAGAAGTAAAGGAATCGGGCAATATAATACTGTTTATTGACGAAATCCATAATCTCGTTGGTGCGGGTGACTCTGCAGAAGGCACAATGAATGCCGCAAACATCCTAAAACCCGCTCTATCGCGCGGTGAAATACAGGTTATTGGCGCTACAACCTTTAAAGAGTACCGTAAGTATATTGAAAAAGATGCCGCTTTAGAGCGCCGTTTTCAGCCTGTAACAATAGAGGAACCTTCTATTAATGATGCTATAGAAGTATTAATGGGTGTAAAGCAATATTACGAAGGCTTCCATAATGTGAAAATTCCAGATAACATTGTAAAGAGTGCTGTTAATCTTTCTGAAAGATATATAACTGACAGATTTTTACCCGATAAGGCCATTGACCTTTTAGACGAGGCCTGTGCCTTTGTAAGCCTTGAAAACAAAGCAATAGACGAGCTTTATATTGCTAATAAAAAGGTAGCCGATGCTTCGGTTTTACTTGAAGAAGCCTCAGCCAACGTTGAAAACCCCGACTATGAAAAACAGGCTATGCTAAAAGCCGAGATTGAAAAGTATAAGGCTGTTGCTAACGGCTTATATGAAGCCGCATCGGACAACCTTGTAACCGAAAAAGCTTTAGCCAAAGTAATCGAAGTATGGACAGGCATTCCTGCTTCAAAGGTTGAAGAAAGCGATTATCAAAAGCTTTTAGGTTTGTCTGAGCGACTTTCTTCAAAAATTATAGGTCAAGATGAAGCAATTGAACTTATAACTGCCGCTGTTAAACGTTCTAGAGTTAAGACAAGTTCTGAGCGAAGACCTGCTTCCTTTATATTTGTTGGACCTACGGGTGTTGGTAAAACCAAGCTTGTTAAGGTGCTGTCAGAAGAACTTTTTGATACGCCCGAAACCTTAATACGTCTTGATATGTCCGAGTTTATGGAAAAGCACTCGGTATCGAGAATAATTGGTGCGCCTCCCGGATATGTTGGATATGATGAGGCGGGACAGCTTACCGAAAAGGTTAGAAGAAAGCCTTACTCGGTAGTTTTACTTGATGAAATCGAAAAAGCACATCCTGACGTTTTAAACGTGCTTCTTCAAATTCTGGACGACGGAAGAATTACCGACGCGCAGGGTCGAACAGTTAATTTTGAAAACACGATTATCATTATGACTTCTAATGCAGGTAGTGAAAAAAGAGAAAATCTTTTAGGCTTCGGAAAAGCTGTAGAGGATGCCTCAAGAGAAAAAGCAATGAAGGCGCTATCCGAATTTTTACGCCCTGAATTTATTGCCAGAATTGATGAAATTGTTGTATTTTCGCCATTAAGTAATGAGTCTCTTGCAAAGATTTCGGCACTGTTATTGGACGAGTTAAGTTTAAGTTTAGAAGAGAAACGTATTTCCTTTGTTTACGATAACGCTGTTTGCGAGTATATCGCAAATAAGTGCTCTAACACTAAAACAGGCGCTAGAGAAATCCGTAATATTATTCGCAGAGAAATTGAAAATAAATTAGTTGATGTTATTATAAATGATGATAACGTTTCAGGAATTTCTGTT
Organism: Acutalibacteraceae bacterium; assembly: GCA_045602945.1. Lineage (GTDB taxonomy): Bacteria > Bacillota > Clostridia > Oscillospirales > Acutalibacteraceae > UBA737. The sequence continues at coordinate 19,323 of JAZSCM010000030.1, forward strand.
ACGATTGATGATGAAAAACTAAAAATTGGTTCTATGTAGGTCAAAACTATAATTTTTTTTACCTAAAAATACAAAAAAATATTGAAATTTTGATATTTATTTGCTATACTTACTAATTACAAAGTATAAAAATTTTTTTAAATTTTTGGAGTGATAAAATATGGAGAAGTTTGCACCATTTTTTGTCTTGGCTACCGCTGTTTTAGCCTTGGTTTTTGCTGCAGTTAAATTTTTTCAGGTTAAAAAATTACCTGAGGGCACCGATGCGATGGCATCGTTTTCCGCAAAAATCAGAAGGGGCGCTAACGCTTATTTAAAGCGTCAGTATAAAACTGTAGGTATCTTCTTTGCGGTTATGTTCATAATCCTCGTAGTTCTTGCTGTTCTTGGATTTTTAACATACTTTGTACCTGTTGCTTTTATCACGGGCGGTCTGTTTTCAGCGCTCTCAGGCTTTGTCGGTATGAAAATAGCTACCTATGCTAATTGCCGTACAGCTAATGCCGCCAGAGACAGTCTTAATAAAGGCTTAAAGGTTGCCTTTTCTTCGGGTACCGTTATGGGTATGACGGTTGTAGGTTTAGGCCTTTTAGATATAAGTATTTGGTTTATACTGTTAAACTACGTGTTTAAACTTCCGATAGAGGAAACCACAGCAGCAATGTTGACCTTTAGTATGGGCGCTAGTTCAGTAGCTTTATTTGCAAGAGTTGGCGGCGGAATCTTTACTAAGGCGGCCGACGTTGGTGCTGACCTTGTTGGTAAGGTTGAGGCAGGTATTCCTGAGGATGACCCAAGAAACCCCGCTTGTATCGCTGATAACGTTGGCGATAACGTTGGTGACGTTGCAGGTATGGGTGCTGACCTTTATGAGTCTTACGTTGGCTCTATAATCTCTTGTGCCGCACTGGCTATGGCGGCAGGAAAGGGAGTGACGGGCGCAATTTTACCAATGCTTATTGCGGCAGTCGGCATTTTTGCTTCGGTTATTTCTACCTTCTTTGTTTCAACTAAAGAGGGTGCAACCCAAAAATCCCTTCTTTCTTCTTTAAGAAAAGGCACGTATTCTGCCGCTATTTTAGCCGCAATTGCTTCCTTTGCTATTATTTACTTGCTAATGCCTGATTCTTTAGGACTTTTTGGCGCTGTAATTTCAGGCCTTTTAGCCGGTGTTCTAATCGGCTACTTTACCGAATATTATACATCGGATACTTATAAACCAACCCAGAAGCTATCCGCTTCTTCTAGAACAGGTAGCGCTACTGTTATTATTGACGGTTTAGCGCTCGGTATGAACTCAACCGCTATTCCTGTAATTATCGTAGCAATCTCCATTATTATCAGTTACTTCTTAGGTGGCGGTAACACCTCTTTTGCAAACGGTCTATACGGTGTTGCAATTTCTGCTGTAGGTATGTTATCAACACTTGGTATAACACTTGCAACCGATGCTTACGGTCCTGTTGCCGATAATGCAGGCGGTATTGCTGAAATGTGCGGCCTACCTAAAAAGGTTAGAGAAAGAACCGATGCTCTTGACTCCTTAGGCAACACAACAGCTGCAACAGGTAAGGGCTTTGCTATAGGCTCTGCCGCTTTAACAGCACTGGCATTAATAGTTTCTTATACCGATAAAATCAATACAATTGATAAAGATTTGTTAAATTTAAACATTACTAACCCCGCAGTATTAATAGGCTTGTTTATCGGCGCTATGCTTCCATTCTTATTCTCTGCTATGACTATGCAGGCTGTTGGTCGTGCCGCGCAAAAGATTGTTGTTGAGGTTAGAAGACAGTTTAGAGAAATCAAAGGTCTTATGGAAGGTGAAGCAGAGGCAGATTATGAAACCTGTGTTGATATCTGTACAAGATCTTCGCTCAGAGAAATGATTGCTCCTGCTGCGCTCGGTATCCTTTCGCCAATAGTTGTCGGTCTAGTTCTCGGTGTTAACGGTGTTGTCGGTATGCTTGCAGGTGCCTTGGTTTCAGGCTTTGTTCTCGCTGTTATGATGTCTAACTCAGGCGGTGCTTGGGATAACGCTAAAAAGTATATTGAAGCCGGTAATTTCGACGGCAAGGGCTCAGAAAATCACAAAGCCGCAGTTGTGGGCGATACAGTAGGAGATCCTTTCAAGGATACCTCAGGTCCTTCTGTTAACATTCTTATTAAACTTTTATCTATAGTATCGATCGTTTTTGCTGCCGCTGTGGCTGCATATGGCGGACTAGGTATTTTCTAGTAAATATGCAATTTTATTGGGGCAAGAAAAAATCTTGTCCCTTTAGTTTTAAGGAGTTTTATTTTTGGAAAACAATACTAAAAAAGATAAATTTAAAGCGTTTGCTCTCTTAGCCGCTACAAAAGGTCTTGAATACGGTAAGCTTTTTGCCGCGAAGGAATTATACTCTTCCTTTTTTAAACGCTATGAAAAAAAGCCTTTATACAAAATTTACGGTGAATTTGATTATAGTAGAGTAAAGGATAGACTTAAGCGTAAGCTTTTTTCCTTTAATACCGATACTGCAGAGCTTCAGGGATATTTTTATCCTTGCGAGAACTGTAAGGGTATGATAATTGTTTGCCACGGTATGCACGCGGGCGCCGACGATTATTTGCCTTTTATCATGTACTTTGTAAAAAACGGATACTCTGTTTTTACCTATGATTGCAAGGGCACATACTTATCCAGCGGCGATTCTACCGTTGGTATGTGCACTCCGCTTGTTGATTTAGACTATGCCATTCGTTTCATTAAAAGCAGTAGAGAGTTTTCAAAATATCCGCTTTTTATTTTTGGTCATTCCTGGGGTGGCTATGCGTCTTGCTCGGTTTTATCAATACATAAAAACGTTAAAGCAGTTGCCGCTATAGCGCCTTTTAATGACGCGTATACGCTTATTGAAGATAAAGGGGTACAGTTTACAGGTCCTTTTGCAGACAGCCTAATAACAGGCTTTCCTAAGGAGTTTTTAGAGGCTTATCAAAAACATCTTTTCAAGGATTATACGAAATATACTGCTGTAAAAGGAATTAACAGCACCGATATTCCCGTTCTAATCGCACACGGAGATAGAGATTTTACAATTAGCTTTTCAGGTCAATCGGTTATATCGCATAAAAAGGAAATTAGAAAAAACAACGTTTATTATCTCGTGACAAGCAACGAACAGGCAGGACACGAAACCATTTTACATTCTCTGGAAGCAATAAAATATCAAAAGAAAATAAAAAAGTTGTTTGATGATTTAAAGGATAATAACGAAGAAGATTTAACCGAAAAGCAGTTAATACAGTTTTGTAACAAAATTAATCACGCTCTTTACAGTGAGGTAAACGAGGAGTTAATGAGTAAGGTAGTAAAACTGTTTGATAGTACGCTTTGATAAAAAATAAAAGGTTCAAGAATTCAAGTTCTTGAACCTTTTTTACTATTCTTTACAAAGTTCTATTGCCGTATAATCTCCGCTTTTATCGTAACGCAAAGAATATAGGTCAGTTACATCTAGATAAAAATTAAATGCCCTTTTTGTTTCAATTGGTTTATGCTCTAAATAATTATAATTAATTAGAGTGTAATGGTCGGATACGTTGCCCGAAACGTTAGCCTGAACAATCCAATATATATGTCCGTCGTATGCTCTGATTTTATCAAGATATGCATAATGATTTTCCGATAGCGTGAAAACAGAGATAACTTTATTTTTATCGGTGTCTAATATGCCGATATCTTCGGTATCTCCATTTGTATAATAAAGAATACAGGTATCGTTTATACTGTCGTATGAGGCAGAAAATACGTATTTAATATTGTCAGGAAGGGGAGAGTCAAAAACAGTTTGATTGTTTTTAACGTTTAAAACCTTAGAATGATTTGAACAAACAAGCATTAAATATTCATTTTCAAGCACCATTGAATATGGCATAAGGTTTTCGTTATAATCAGTTGAATAAAAAGTACCAGTGGTTTTCTCATCTAAATTATATGCGTAAATTATTACCTTGTTGCTTTCATAGTCTATAAAACTGTAGTAGACACAGTTTTCAAATATTCCGACGTTTTGCGCTTGATATTCTTCTTGGTTTTTTGCTTGAAAAATTGTTTCGGTTTGTTTAGTCTTTATATTATATACTTTATAAGTGTAATATTCAGATGATTTTTCACACCAAACAATAGCATTATCATTAGCCTCTATGTACCAAATATCAATGTCTTTTGCTGAATAAATTATATTATCATTTTTATATGTTTCACTAATTGAAATAGTAAAATCGATGCTACCGTAGGTACTGTTTAAACACACCCAGTAATTGTTTGTTTTAATTACTTGTGACGGTGCCGTATCGGTAGGATACGAATTCAAAACAATAGGGTCGTTTTCTAAAGGCTGTCCTTTGCAACCGGATAAAATAATAATTAAGCCGACTAATAAAATAGCTATGCGTTTCTTCATAAAATTTTCAACTCCTAATATTTATCTGTTTATAATTATCATATTTTTAATTTGTGAATAAATTTGTCTTTAAAAATTAAATAAATATGAAAATTGGTTCTTTTTGTCAATAATATTGACAGTAAAATAAGGTTATGATAATAAAAATAATCTGAGTTTTGGTGATTTTATGTGCACTGCTATAAGCCTTGAGGGAGAATATCATCTTTTTGGAAGAACACTGGACGTAGATAGGAAATACGGACAAGAGGTTTGCATATTACCCAAAAACCAAAGGGTAGAGTTTTGTCATCTGCCACCTATTGAAAATCATCCTGCAATTTTAGGAATGGCGGTAAAATTTGAAGGTAGACCGCTGTTTTTTGACGGAGTTAATGAAAATGGGCTTTGCGTGGCGGCGCTTAATTTTCCTTTATATGCAGTTTATCATAATGCTACAAAAGAAAAAATTAATATTGCTTCATACGAATTTATAACTTATATTTTGTGTAACTGTAATACCGTTGATGATGCCGAGAATTTGCTAAAATGTGCTAATATAACTCCAGAGAGTATAAGTGAAAAGTTGCCGCTCACACCGCTACATTGGATAATTGCTGATAAAAAAGGAAGCATAACTGTTGAATCGGTAGCAGAAGGTCTTAAGGTTTATAAAAATCCTGTAGGTGTGCTGACAAATTCACCCGAATTTTCGTACCAAATTACTAGACTTTCAGATTATATGACTTTAAGCACAAATCAACCGAATAATACAATTTATCCGTCAGCAGAGTTCAAACAGTATTCAGGGGGTATGGGCGGTATCGGACTTCCGGGTGATTTTTCTTCTACGTCTAGATTTGTTCGTGCAACCTTTGTAAAAAATAATATAGTAAGAGAGCAAGAAAAAAAGAAGAGTATAAATCAGTTTTTCCATATCTTAGATGCCGTTTCAGTACCAAAAGGCTGTGTGACTAACAAAGATGGCGGTCTTATGCATACAGCTTACAGTTGTTGTATAGACCCAAGCAAACCTGCCTATTATTTTACAACCTATGATAATAGAGAGATAGTTAAAAAACGCCTAGAAACATAAGTTCTAGACGTTTTTATCTTATTAAGTATAAATTATACTACGCCGCCTCGTTGTGAATAAAGCGACATTGCAAGGGCAAAAAGGAAAAGACATACAAGAGGCGAAAAAATCAGATAAAGTAACGCCTTCTTGGATTTTTTAACGTCTGAAAGGAAGAAGAAAAGCAGACTTGAGATAAGGCCGAAAACTGCCATAGGGTTAGCCAACTGTAAAATTGCGATAACACCGCCAAAAGTAAAACAAGCCTTTCCAAAAGCCGTTCCGTCGAAAATAGCGTTAAGAGTCATACAAACAATAACAACAAGGCAAATAATACAGTATATAAATTGCAATTTAATTGAGTTTTTAAAAGCTTTCATCTACCTTGCCCCTTGTAGTTTTTATTTTATTATATAATATTTTTTTATTGATTTCAAGGGGATTATATTTGAAATTATATTACAAATAAAAATCAATTATAGAGGAAAGTGAAGAGTGAAGAGTGAAAAGGTGAAAAATCTCCCCGAACTTCGTCCGAGGAGATTTTTGGCTGGGGTGGCAGGATTCGAACCTACGGATGCAGCAGTCAAAGTGCTGTGTCTTACCGCTTGACGACACCCCAATATTAAATTTGTTTAAAAATCCTGCCACGTGGCAGGGTACTCTGCGCTGTGGCTTTTTTCGAACACTGCGAGTGTTACCGAAAAAATCTCACTGCTCGAGACTACGCGGTTCTAAAAGCCTGACGCGGCTTTTAGCCCACTTCGACGAACCTACGGATGCAGCAGTCAAAGTGCTGTGTCTTACCGCTTGACGACACCCCAATATTAATTATTATGGGTTACTAAAAATAAAGTCTTGGCAAGCGTTATACAGCCAAGACTTAATATGGGGTGGAAGATGGGATTCGAACCCACGGTCTCCAGTGCCACAAACTGGCGCTTTAACCAACTAAGCTACATCCACCGTAACGCAAGGACTATTATACCATAACAAAACGATTTGTCAAGGTTTTTTTGCAATTAAATCTCAAAATCTTCAGCTTTATAATTGCCTACGGGATTTGCAGTATCAGGTTTTCTTTTTAAAGGGTCATATTTATAGTTGCGGCAGTAATCCCTTTTGTTTGTAACACCGTGTTTAAGGCAAAAGATTTCTTCGGTGTAGTCTGATTTTTTACCGAAACTGCACCAAGAACAAGATTTAATAAGCTTTTTATTAAACAAAGAATTAGCCATATAATCATCTCCTTAATCTATTTTAACAAATCTATGAGCTTTTTTCTACTATTATTTTTATTTTCCAAGGATAAAATTACTACAATCATTAAAATTATAATGCTTAAAGCTATTTCAATACGTGAAATATTAAATGATAAGCCTGTTCCTATTGAAACTGTAGGTAGAGTAGGCTTAAAAATTAAAACAGCAATATATGTAAAAATTACGCTTAGCAGACCGTGTGAAATTCTTGCAATAACAAACTGTAAATAGCGTATACCTGTTTGTTTTGAAAGGGAAAATATCTGCACCCATATACTAATACCTGAAAAGCCTAACAAAAACGATATTAAATAAATATTTTTAATTCTTGTTACGGCGGTAGTAACCTCGAATAGATATGTTAAAACTTTTAAAAACTCAAACTGCGAAAGTATAGAGTTTATAACCGAAAATAAAATTATAAAAGAGCAAATTGATATTGTAGATGCGGCAGAATCTTTTACGGAATTACAAAATCCAGTGTTAAAATCACTGTAATTTTCTTTTTTTGAGTTTGTTTTTAAAATCTCTTTTTTAAGTTTTTTCGATAAAAAAAGCTTAATTATCATTGAGGATAAAATATGAGAAATTAAAAGCATAATACCTAATTCTTTGCTTTTTAAAACGTTACATCCTATTGCCGAAATTACAAAGGCAGGACCCGCGTTTATTGAGTAGCACTGCATTAAATTCGCACCTTTTTTAGTTATAACACCTTTTTTATAAATTTCTTCTATCAGTTGGGCGCCGACTGGATATCCGCCGATTATTGAGAGTAAAAAGACAAAAACAGTGTCGGGCAATATCTTTATATTGCTTCTTAAAATTATTAGTACAATTACACCAAAAGGAAAAAGTGACGGTATTATTACGTTACCGCTTATATATAAGCCTTTTGCAACACCCATTGCACATTCTTTTGAAAAAACAATAAGTAAAATTAACCCCCAAAAACAAAATATCAAAAAAAGCCACTTTAAAACTTTAATATAAATCACCACTAAAAACTTTTAGTATATTTATATTAATTAAGGTCAAAAAGAATGTTTACTAACAAAAAAACATATCTTTAAATGATGAATTTTAGGAGGAAATTTTTAGTGGGCAAAAAGTTTCGCTTTAAATCTAAAAAGAATAAAAAAATAAACTTTGTCGACAACGAAGATTTTGACCAGTCATTTGAGTACGTTAGAAGTTACAGAATTGAAATACTCTCAAACAATGAAACGTTTATTGAAGGCTGTGAAAAAATTCTCGATTATAACAACGATTACATAAAATTAAAACTTGATAAAATTTCACTTATAATTTTCGGATTGGATTTAAAAGTAATTTTGTTTGAAGACAAGCAGATAAAAATAGATGGAAAAATTATTTCGTTAGAGTTTTGTAAATGAGGTGATAAAGTGCTTTGGCTATACAGGTACATAAAAGGTTATCTACTTATAAAAATATCAGGCGCTAATGCATACGAGCTTATTAATAAGTCTTCATTTAGTAAAACACCTATTTTTTGCTGCAGATACGTTAAGGGAGAGGTTTTAGGCTATATAACGGTAGAGAATTTTAAGTTTTTAAGAAAAAATAAAAGAGGAGTAAAATGCAAGATTAAAATTCTTAAAAAATACGGTTTACCCTTTATTATAGCAAGATATAAAAACAGATACGGCATATTGTTAGGTCTTATTATATTCTTTGTTTTTTTACAGTTTATGTCAGGATTTATTTGGAATATTGACGTAGTGGGAAATAAAAAAATCACTGATAATGAAATACTAACGGTTTGCAACCAAATGGGTATTTGTGAGGGCACTAAAAAATCTAAAATTAACACTATATATTCGGCGCAACAACTACTGCTCGAAAACGAAAACTTAGCTTGGTGCTCGCTAAATATTGAAAATTGTAATTTGACCGTTAATGTAACCGAAATAAAGAAAAAGAATGAAGAAAAAAAGTTTTCAAATTTAATAGCAACCGATGACGGAATTGTTGAAAAAATTGACGTTACTTCGGGCAACGTGCTCGTAAAGGTGGGTCAAGAGGTTAAAGAGGGTGATATATTAGTTTCAGGAATTATTGAAAAGGCTGACGAAACTCTCTTTTTGGCATCAAAGGGACAAATTTTTGTAAAACAAACAAAAGAGTTTGAGTACAAGGAAAAATATACACAGGAAAAAACAGTTTTAAAAGGAAAAGATATTAACGTTAAAAACATAAATATTTTTGGAATTCGTATACCCATCTCATTGAAAAACACAAGTAAATGCAAACAAATAAATATAGAAGAAAAAGCTTTAAAAATACTCGGTAAAAAGTTGCCTTTAAGCATAGTAAACACAAAATACAAACTGCAGGAAAAAGAGAACGTCGATTTTTCAGAAATCAAGTTGCTTGAAAAAATTGATATAAAATGCCAAGAAGATATTAAAAAATTAGATGCTGTAAGCGTTGTAGAAAATAACAGCAGCTCTATTAGTAAAGAAGATTTTTTGTTAGTAAACAAAACCTTTACTTTAGTGCGGGATATAGCAGTAACTCAGGAAATAATTATAGAGAGTAGTAATTGACAATGTTGTAACTTTTATTGTATAATTATATAAAGGGATGTGAAATTTAAATTGTTTGAAATATTGATTGATATTGATAAAATTGAACAAGCTGTAACGTTGTTTGGAAACTTTGACGAGAATATAAAGCTTATTCAAAAAACCTTTTCTACAACTGTTACTTTTCATAACGGACAAATTAAAATTTCGGGCGAACAAGAAAACGTTAATTTGACCGCCAGAACAATAAAATGTCTTTTAGCTATGATAAATAAAGGTGAGCATATAACCTCGCAGAGTGTAAATTCTGCTATAAATATGGTTAACGATAACGACGACGATAAAATAAGTACGGTTTTAGAATCCGACTGTATCTGCATCACTACAAAGGGTAAACCTGTAAAACCTAAAACACTAGGTCAAAAAAGGTACGTTGAGGCGATAAATAAAAACACTATCACATTCGGTGTAGGCCCTGCGGGTACAGGTAAAACCTATCTTGCAGTTGCCGAGGCGGTTCGTGCTTTTCGTTCAAAAGAGGTAAACAGAATAATTCTGACACGCCCTGCGGTTGAAGCGGGTGAGCGTTTAGGTTTTTTACCGGGTGATTTGCAACAAAAGGTTGACCCATATCTCAGACCTCTTTATGATGCTTTGTTTGATATGCTGGGTGCTGAAACTTTTCAGCGTTGTCAAGAGCGCGGCGATATTGAGGTAGCACCACTAGCCTATATGCGCGGCAGAACCTTAGATGATAGTTTTATAATACTTGACGAAGCACAAAACACAACCTGTGAGCAGATGAAAATGTTTTTAACCCGCTTAGGATTTAACTCGAAAATTGTTGTAACGGGCGATATAACGCAGATTGACCTGCCTGAAGGTAAACGCTCAGGTCTTAAACAGGCGGTCGCTGTGCTTAAAAATATCGAAGGAATTAAAACTATATATCTTTCGGGTAAGGACGTTGTAAGACACCGTCTTGTACAGGAAGTAATTAAGGCATACGAGAAAAACGGAGGTTAAAATGAAAATCAAGGTAAATATAACAGATAAGCAAAGAAAAATTAAACTTCCGTCGGGAACAAGGCTTTTGGTTCGCAAGGCATGTACTGCGGTATTAGCAGAAGAAAATTTTACCGATTTAGCAGAGGTAGACGTTAGCTTTGTAGACGACGAGCAAATTAAGGAATTGAACGCGCAGTTTAGAAACATTGATTCCTCGACCGACGTTTTATCCTTTCCATTAGGTGAGGACGGAGTTTTCGATATAAATCCTGAAACAAACGCCAAGCTTTTAGGCGACATTGTTATTTCCCTTGAACACGCGCTTTATCAAGCCGACCTTTACGGCCACGGTATTGAACGCGAAATGGCTTTTTTAACCGTTCATTCAATGCTCCACCTTTTAGGTTACGACCACGTAAACGGCGGTATAGAACAGGCAATAATGCGTGAAAAAGAAGAAAAAATATTAGAACAGTTAGGACTGGCTGTTAATAAAGTTTAGAGGTAATTATGGAACAAAAATCTGCTTTTATAACATTTGTGGGAAGACCAAACGTTGGCAAATCGTCATTGATGAATAAAATATTAGGACAAAAAATTGCTATAGTTTCTTCCAAACCGCAGACCACAAGAACCAGAATAATGGGTGTACATACCATTGATGAAACACAGTTTGTTTTCATAGATACACCGGGTTTTCACAAACCAAGAAATCTTTTAGGTACTAATATGATAAAGGCTGTTGACAGCAGTATGGCTGATATTGATGCCGTTGTTTTGGTTGTAGACGCCTCTGCAGATTTTGAAATTACTACAGATAAACTGCCGCCTGCAGAGCTTGAACTAATCAATTCGTTTAAACAACGAAAGCTAAAGGCTATACTTGCTATTAATAAAATTGATGCCGTGCCTGAAAAAGAAAAACTCTTAGGGCTTATTACTGCATACAGTAAAAATTTCGATTTTGATGCAGTTATTCCGCTTTCTGCTAAGACAGGCGACGGTGTTGCGGCGCTTCTTAAAGAACTAAATAATTATGCGAAAGTATCTCCTCATTTCTTTGCTGACGATGACGTTACCGACCAATCCGAAAAGGTTATGGTAGCCGAAATGATTAGAGAAAAGATTTTAAGGTCTTTATCTAAAGAGGTTCCGCACGGTATAGCAGTCGATATCGAAAAATTCTATGAAAGAGACACTGCAAACGGTGAGCCTATTGTAGAAATTGAAGCGGTGATTTACTGCGAAAAGGATTCTCACAAAGGAATAGTTATCGGTAAAGGCGGCGAGATGCTTAAAAAAATAGGCTCACAGTCACGCTATGATATTGAAAAGTTTTTCGGCACCAAAGCTTCGGTTAAGCTTTGGGTGAAGGTTAAAGAAGATTGGCGTAACCGACAAGGCTTAATACACACCTTTGGCTTGAATTTTGATAACAATTAACTATAATTTCCTCATATAAAAATCACTCTATTGCAAACAATTTTTCTAGGGTGATTTTATGGATACAAACAAAAAATGGCTTAAATTTATAATTACAGGCAGGGCAGACGATTACGTTAGCTTTTGCGACTCTAAAAGAAACGATAATTTTTACGGAAGTGATAATTCTGCGGTTTACGACCAACGCTCTGGTGATAAAGGAATCGAACATAGGCGAACAGGACAAGCTGATAACTCTTTTAACGGCTGATAGGGGAGTTATCAGGGCTTATGCCGCGGGTGCCAAAAATATTAAAAGCAAACGTGCCGCCGCCACGGGACTTTTGTCTTACGCCAGTTTTACTATTGATAAAAAGGGCGAAAATCTTCGTATAACCGAAGCTACACCGATTACCTTATTTTTCGGTGCGGGTAGTGATATTGTTATTCTCTCCCTTTCTCAATATTTTTGCGAGTTAGCCCTTGTTATTGAGCCGCCGTCTGAGGAATCGGAAGATTTTTTACGTCTTATACTTAATTCGCTTCATTTTTTAACACATAAAAAAATAAGTCCTGCTTTGATAAAGGCTATAACCGAGCTTAGAATTTTATCAAGTTCAGGATATATGCCTAATCTTATTGCCTGTGAGGATTGCGGTAAATTCCAAGATGACGTTATGTATTTTGGTCTTAAAAACGGCAGTCTATATTGCAAGGAATGTCAGCACGGTGCTGATTTAATCCCTGTTAACAGAACTGTTTTAGAGGCTATGCGACATATAGTTTATTCAAAGTTTGATAAACTGTATTCCTTTACTATTCCCGAAAAAGACGCGCTCATTTTATCAAATCTTACCGAACGTTACTTAAAATTTCAAACCGAACATAGATTTTTGACACTTGAATTTTACAACAGTATTAAATAAAGGATAAAAATATGCAAAATTACAACAAGAAAATTGTAAGCACACTGGAACTTAACACCGTGTTACAAAAGCTCTCTGATGAAGCTTCTATGCCTGATGCTAAGGAGAGAGCTTTATCGCTGTTACCTTTGTTTGACTATTACGAGGTAAACAAGCTTTTAACACAAACCGATGATGCTTACAAGCTTATAGCACAATATACTTCTCCGCATTTTGGCGGTCTTATAAACATAACTTCTCATTTAACGCACGCGTCCCTTGGTGCGTCTCTTTCGGCAAAAGAGCTGCTAAACGTAGCCTACGCACTCAGAATTATCAGAACTGTGAAAAAATGGTATGACGACTGTGCTAAAAATACTCAAATCAGTATTGACTACCTTTTTAATGAATTAGCGCCTAACAGTTATTTAGAGGATAAGATTAACTTTGCTATAAAAAATGAGGATGAACTTAATGATAACGCTTCGTCCGCCCTTGCGGATATCAGGAGAAAGATAAGAAACAATTCTGAAAAAATAAAGAACATTCTTGATAAGACCGTGAAAGGCTCTGCCTCAAAATATCTTCAGGATGCTATTATAACACAGCGAGACGGCAGATACGTAGTTCCTGTTAAGGTAGAACACAAAGGTGAATTTTCAGGTATAATTCACGATACGTCTGCAACAGGCTCTACTGTTTTTATAGAACCTATGGCGGTTGTAGAGGCGAATAATGAAACCAGAATATTGCGTATTAAAGAGCAAGAAGAAATCGCAAGAATTCTGGCAGAGTTATCGGGTTTAGTTTCTGATTTCAAAGAACAAATTGCAACTTCGTATTTAGCCCTTGTAGAGCTTGATTTAATTTTTGCTAAAGCAAAACTAGCATACAAAATGGGCGCCGTTATGCCTAAAATTAACACTAACGGTTATATCTATTTGAAGAATGCAAGACACCCACTTATTAACAGAAAAAGCGTTGTGCCGATTACCGTGTATCTTGGCGGAGATTATAATCAGTTAATTATTACAGGTCCTAATACAGGCGGTAAAACGGTAACGCTCAAAACCATAGGTCTGTTTAATTTAATGACAACCTGCGGTCTTATGATACCTGCTGACGATAACAGCGAAATGGCTATATTTGATAGCGTTTTTGCCGATATTGGTGATGAGCAAAGTATTGAGCAGTCACTCTCTACTTTTTCTTCGCACATGGTTAATATTATTTCTATTTTAGAAAACGTTGAAAATAATTCGCTGGTTCTCTTTGATGAACTTTGTTCTGGTACTGACCCTATTGAAGGCGCCGCACTTGCTAAATCAATACTGCTTAACCTCTTAAAAATTGGCGCTAAAACTGTAGCTACTACACATTATCCCGAGCTTAAATCCTATGCGCTTGATACCGAAAAGGTTAATAACGCTAGTTGCGAGTTTGACGTTAACACCCTAAAGCCTACATACAGGCTAATAATCGGTCTTCCAGGACGTTCAAATGCTTTTGCAATATCCGAACGTCTGGGACTTCCAAAATCAATCATAACCCAAGCTAGAGAGCATTTGTCTGATGACGATACAAAGTTTGAAAGGGTAGTGGCAAGTCTTGAAAAGGCTCGTATTGAGGCCGAAAACGAAAGACAAATTGCTACACGTTTGCGCTCTGAGGCTGAACTACTAAAGAAAAAAGCCGAAAATATAGAAAACGAGTTAAAACTGAAACAGGAAAAGATAATGGAGCAAACCCGTGAAAAAGCAAGTTCTATTATTGACGACGCAAGATACAAAGCAGGGCAGTTACTTAACGAACTTGAGGAAACTAAAAAACAGCTAAATGCTCAAAACTCCTCACAGCTTTTAGAACAGGCTCGAAAGAATTACAATTCAACTATTAGAGGTCTTGAGGATTCTGCTAATCCTGTTCAAAGTAACGATTTCGGCGAAAAATTAAAGGGTGAGCCTAAAGTAAACGACATAGTCCTTGTTGCTTCTCTTAACAAGGATGCCGAGGTTATTGAGGTTAATTCTAAACGCAAAAAAGCGCTTGTTGTATCAGGCTCTATGAAATTGTGGGTTGATTTCGACGATTTGAGAATTAAAAAGAGCAAATCGAATAATAAGCAGCAAAAGAAAACCCGAAACGTTTCAGGTATACCTTCAAAGCAGAACATATCAATTGCGGGAGAAATCGACCTTAGAGGTATGGCTAGTGATGAAGCACTCCTAGAACTTGATAAATATATTGATAACGCCGTTCTTTCAGGAATAACAACAATTACAATTATTCACGGAAAGGGAACAGGGGTACTCAGAAAATCAGTTCAATCATATCTACGCTCACATAAAAACATTAAAACCTTTAGAATTGGTGTGTTTGGCGAGGGCGAAAACGGAGTAACAATTGCAGAACTAAACAATTAACAAAAATTAAAGGTACCGATTTTTCGGTACCTTTTTTCTTATATAACAAAACCGCCGTTTACGCCAAGTATTTGTCCTGTGATATAGTCAGCTTCTTCACTAGCAAGGAAATATGCGGCGGCGGCAACTTCGTCTGCCGAGCCCATTCTGCCAAGCGGTATATCCTCAACAAAACTTGCTAAATCCTCTACGCTTATATTTGAATTCATACCAGTTTCAATAAGACCGGGGGAAATAGCATTGACCGTAATATTACTCGGCGCCAACTCCTTTGCAAGTGCTTTAGTAAGTCCTATTACACCTGCTTTTGCGGCAGAGTAGGCAACCTCACAGGAAGCACCAACCTCGCCCCACATAGAAGCTATATTAATTATCTTACCGCTTTTTTGTGATACCATAACAGGTGTGACCGATTTACAACAGTTATAAACACCTTTAAGATTTATATCAAAAATTCTGTCAGAGTCAATATGGTCGGTATCTGTTATAAGTCCGATATGCGATACACCTGCGTTATTTATAAGTACGTCAACCGAGCCGAATTTATATACAGCTTCTTTAATAAGAAGGTCGGTTTCGAGATAATTTGCAACGTTTGCCTTAACGTCTAAAACAGAGTAACCTTGACTCGATAGGGAGCGGGTGAGTAGCTTTGCCGCCTCATAAGAATTGTTATAGTTGATTACAACGTTATATCCTTTTCTTGCAAACAAAATGGCAGTAGCGGCGCCGATACCTTTAGAGGCACCTGTAATAACAACAGTTTTCATACATACAACTCCTTTTACAACATAATAACACATTTTTATTTAAAAATAAAGGGGTAAATTACTATAAATTGTGGTTAACATATTTTAGTATGCATACATATTGTTAGGTTTACATAATTTGTTTACATAATATATTTTTGCAAAAATATTTTAGTTGACATAATTGTTATTTTGTAGTATAACTAATATAGTCGGTTTAATAATGCATATTTTCATTGGTTTTACAACGCTTTTTTATCTTTAAAGATAGAAAAGATGTTGTATTTTTTGCGCTTAAAGTTTACATAATTCTCGTTGTTATACGAAATATTGTGTCAAAATTTTATTTTTTACTAAATATAGTATTGCTTTCATATCTTGTCCTTTTTTTGCATATACATTTATGTATGGAGGGATAAATTATGAAAAAAACAAAAATTATTTGTATAAACGAGTTTAACATAATTAAATTTATAAAAAACAATAAGTTACTGTTGCTTTTGTTGTTTTTATTCGTTCTTGGTGTTATTTTATCGGTTGTGCTATACAGGAAGGATTTTCTTTCCAACAAGTTTTCAATTTGGATTTATAACTGTTATTTTTCAACTAAAATAAATTCTTTTTTGTTATCACTTGGTAAGTGTTTTATCTCGCTTTTGTTAATTGTTGTTTTGTTTTTTATTTGCGGAACTTCAATGATGGGGATAATCACGGTGCCGATATTAATAAGTGCTTTGGGCTTTACTATCGGTAGCCTCGTATCTCACGTTTATTCCGTGTACGGTATAAAGGGTGTCGCATACACAGCGGTTATACTTATTCCGTCGGCTTTAATATTTTTGTCTGCGCTTTTTGTAACATCAAGGCATACTATTAATTTTTCTTTTTCACTTGCTAAATTAACCTTTTCAAATTCACTTTCTAAAAACATATCTCAGGAATTTAAAGGTTATTGTTTTAAATATATTTCGCTTTTTGTCTTTACTTTTTTATCAGCATTTTTAGATGTAATACTTAATAATTCTTTTTTTAAATATTTTGAATTCTTACTGTAAATTAAGGGAAGGGGGTACCGTAAATGAAAAAGTTTTTAGACGGTTATATAGACTATCTTAAAAACGTAAAAAAAGCATCTAATAATACAATTGATGCTTATTTCAGAGATGCACAAAAATTTACTGAGTTTTGTGTTATGAACGGTACCAAAAGTCCTAATACAGTTAACGAGGCTTATATACATAAATATCTTGACCATCTTACGTTCCTAGGCAAATCGGAAGCCACAAAAACCCGTATCATAGCTTCAATCAGAGGTTATTATAAATACCTTGTATATATCAAAGCCGCTAAAAGAAATCCTGTTGATACTATAAAGGTTGCAAAAACACAACAAAAGATGCCAAACGTTCTGGATTCAAACGAAATAGTATTATTGCTTTCACAGGCTAAGGGAAACGATTATAAAAGTATACGCGATAGAGCCATGCTCGAACTTTTATATGCTACAGGCATTAAGGTTTCCGAAATAATATCTCTTAAACTCAGCGATATTAACACACAGCTAGGTATTCTACATATTGAAGAAGAAACAAGCGGAAAATCACGTATTGTTCCTATTTATCCTGCGGCGGCAAAACATATTAGTGAATATATAACCGCGGTAAGACCAATACTTATTCACGACGTTACAAATCAAATTTTATTTACAAATATGAACGGTAAGCCTATGTCAAGACAAGGCTTTTGGAAATTGCTTAAATACTATGCTATAAAAGCAGGAATTGATGAAAAGCGGATTACACCTCATACCCTGCGCCATTCTTTTGCAACACATCTTCTTGAAAACGGCGCTGATTTAAAGGATATTAAGGAAATGCTCGGTCATTCAGATATATCCTCAACCCAGATTTACACGCAGTTTATCAAAAATAAATACGCTAATTCATACTCAAAATTCCATCCACTTGCAAAATAGTACGTAATACTAACGGAGTAGTTTAAAGTGAAAATTATTACCATAACCTTGAGCCCCGCATTTGATTTGCATTGTTCTTGTGAGAATTTTAAACCTTTTTTGGAAAATCTTTGCGAGATTAACTCATATGATGCAGGGGGTAAGGGAATAAATATTTCCCGTGCGCTAACCGTTAACGGCATAAAGAATACCGCTTATACAATACTGGGCGAAGAAAATGCCGATAGTTTTTTGAAAGCGCTTAAAAGCGAAGATATCAACTGCAAATATATAACTTCAAAGGGCAGAATTAGAGAAAATATTACTTTGCACACCACTTCAAATCCCGAAACCAGAATTAGTTTTTCCGGCTTTTCTCTGGATAAAACGCTTTTTAATCGGTTCGAAAAACTTCTGCTTGAAGAAAATATAAATGATACTGTTGTTACCTTTACAGGCAGAATTCCTGACGGTATTAATAAGGTTATTGTTAAAGAGTTTTTATTAAAAATTAAAGACAAAGGTGCAAAATTAGTTGTTGATTCTAAATCCTTTGATACGTCGGATTTAATAGAATTAAAACCATATTTAATTAAACCAAACGATGAGGAAATTTCGCTTTACAGTAATATATTTGTTAACGACCTTAACTCAGCCTTAAAAGCGGCAAAGGAACTTAAAATTTTATGCGCTGAAAACGTTATTATAAGTCTTGGTGAAAAAGGCGCCGTGCTCTGTTGTGATAGTGGCGACTTTGTCGCGGTCCCTCCCGAAATTACTGTAAAATCTACAGTCGGCGCGGGGGACAGTATGATAGCAGGATTTATAGCAGCCCTTGCTAAACAGCGCGAATACGGTGAGGCTTTACGTTTATCAGTGGCTTTTGGTACAGCCGCTTGTACAACAATTGGCACAAAACCGCCTACAAGCGATATTATAGATAAGTTGTTTGAAAATACAGTTTTGAAAAAAGTCTAAAATTATAACCCCGAAGAATTTCTTCGGGGTTAGTTTTTTAACTATTTGATTTCACAATATCTTGTTTAAATTCTTCATTTAGTTCAGGGTAAGCGGAAAGCATAGGTTCAACGTCTTTACCTTTCTTTCTATCATAATAATTCTTAGTTATCTTTACCACCTTACCGCTCAACAAGATAACAGCAATTAGGTTGGGTAATGCCATAAGACCATTAAAAGTATCGTCGATATCCCAAATTAAGTTACTGCTTATAACTGCAGCAGCCACTATTAAAGCAACATAAATCAATTTGAAGATAATAACGGCAACCTTTTGGCCTTTTCTTGGTAACCACTGGAAGCAAAATTCGGTTGCTTTTTCACCGTAATACGACCAAGCAAGTATGGTTGTAAATGCAAAGAGAGGAAGGAAAATTGAAAACACAACCGTACCTGTGATACCCAAATTTTGTGAGAAAGCGCCAAGTGAAACGGCTGAGTCGTTTGCTGCTTCGCCGAAAGCGTCGGTATAAAAAGCACCGCTGCTAATATTAGTTGAAATAACAACCAAAGCTGTTAGGGTACAGATTACAAAGGTATCGAAGAACACTTCAAAAATACCCCATAAGCCTTGTTTTACAGGCTCTCTTGCTTCAGAAGCAGAGTGAGCAATTACCGAAGAACCAAGGCCTGCCTCGTTTGAGAAGACACCTCTTGCCATACCTTTTTTAATAATCTGACTAAATGCGTAACCGCCAACGCCACCGGCTAATGCTTTGGTTGAAAATACGCTGGTGAAAATTACTTTGAAGGTTTCAGGAATTGCTTTAATGTTAATTGCTATTATAACAAGAGAAAGTGCGATAAATACAAGCGACATAAAAGGAACCAACATAGAAGCAATTTTACCTATTCGCTTAATACCGCCGATTATAACGATACTTGTGATAATAGCAACAATTATACCGATTACAATTTTTGCTGTATTAGAATCATTATTAATTACAGAGGTAATGGTACCTGATATTTTATTTGTTTGTACACCGCTCATACCGATAGCCGCAATCATGCAGAAAAAGGCAGCGATATATCTAGCCATTTTTGCTTTAAGCCGTATGATATGTAATAGAAAGCGCCACCCGAAAAATTGCCGTCTTTATCTTTTTTCCTATAAAATAGACCTAAAAGATTTTCAGCATAATTTGTAATCATACCGAAGAAAGCAGAAACCCACATCCAAACAACAGCACCGGGACCACCTGTTAAAATAGCAGAGGTAACACCAATAATGTTACCTGTACCAACTGTGCCAGAAATAGCGGCTGAGAAGGCTTCAAACTGTGAAATTGAATTTTCTTTTTTGTTCGATTTTTCTTTCTTTTTGCCAATTTCCTTAATAGCAGGTACTATAGTTGAATTGATGGATTCACCAAATTTTCTAACCTGCATACCTTTGAGGAGTATTGTTATTAAAACGCCCGTGCCAAGAATTAATATAATCATTGGCCAACCCCAAACTATGTCGTTGATAGCACCGTTTACTTCCTCAACAACCTTTAAAATTTTTTCCCACATTTTTTATCATCTCCTAAAACTATAAAAGAAAAAGAGCTAAACCTATGGTTTAACTCCGAAATGATATAATAAGAAACTAAAAAGCCTCTTAAAATAGTCTCCGTCCTTTTGCCTGAGAGATTAGCGAAAAATCGCCTTGCACCTTCGGCATCCTTTCGGACTTCTCCGGAGTGCTATCAAAACACAGTACCCGCCGAAAAATCGGCACCTGAGAGTATTACTCCTTCGGTTGTATTTCTACATCTCCTGCATTTATCGTATAGCCCATTATTCTTTTTTAGGTATTATAACAAACTAAATTACAATTTTCAATAGTATAATAATATTTTTTTAAAAATCAAGCCTTTTTTGTCGATAAGAAAAATATTTTTAAAGTTTATACTATAAGACTTTCGGGAATAATTTTAATAGTATTTTCGGAGGTGCTTTTATGTTTAACAGCAAGGTTAACGTTTGCGGTGTCGATACTTCAAAATTGCCACTACTAAAAGAAAAGGAAAAAGAGGAGCTTTTGCGAAAAATTAAAGAAGGGGATAAGTTTGCCCGCGAAAAACTAATAAACGGTAATTTAAGGCTAGTGCTTAGCGTTGTGCAACGATTTCAGGGCAGAGGTGAAAACCCCGACGATTTATTTCAGGTAGGATGTATAGGGCTTATAAAGTCTATAGACAATTTCGACATTACGCAGGGTGTTCGTTTTTCAACCTATGCCGTACCAATGATAATCGGAGAAATCAGACGATTTTTGCGCGATAACAATTCAGTAAGGGTTAGCCGTTCTATTAAAGATACGGCATACAAAGCTATGCAGGCTAAAGAAAAAATTATGTCTAAAGAGCAAAGAGAACCCACAATTTCAGAAATTGCAAAAGAAATCGGAATGAGCAGAGCAGAAGTAGTAATAGCACTCGAAAGTATAGTTGAGCCTGTTTCACTTTATGACCCAGTATATTCTGACAGCGGTGATACGGTGTTTTTACTCGATCAGGTGGGCGACAATAACGACGATAAAAACTGGCTAGATGAAATTTTTTTGAAGGATTCAATAAAAAAATTAAGTGAGCGAGAAAAAACAATATTGACGCTTAGATTTATGCAAGGTAAAACACAAATGGAGGTTTCAAAGGAAATAGGTATTTCACAGGCACAGGTATCTAGACTTGAAAAAAACGTAATAGATAGGATAAGAAATTAATTTGAAATCACTACCTTTTATCCGTTGACAAAGGTAGTAAAAAGATATATAATAATCTAGATAATTATATATTAAGGATGTTGAAATTATGCAGTGGACCTCTCTTAACGATCTTAGAGAAAAATATTTATCTTTTTTCGAATCTAAAGGTCATTTAAGATTAAACAGTTTTTCCTTAGTGCCAAACAACGATAAGTCGTTGCTATTGATAAATTCAGGTATGGCGCCAATGAAAAAGTATTTTACAGGTGAGGTGACACCTCCGAGAAACCGTGTTACCACCTGTCAGAAATGTATCCGCACGCCCGATCTTGAGCGTGTGGGTTTCACAGCGCGTCACGGTACATATTTTGAAATGCTTGGTAACTTTTCTTTTGGTGATTACTTTAAAAACGAGGCTATTCCGTGGGCTTGGGAATTTTTAACCAAAACACTCGAAATCCCCGAAAATCTTCTTTGGCCATCGGTTTACGAAGAGGACGACGAGGCTTATGCTATTTGGCGTGACGTTATCGGCGTTCCCGAGGAACATATTGTAAAGCTTGGTAAGGCAGATAACTTCTGGGAGCATGGTACCGGTCCTTGCGGTCCTTGCAGTGAAATTTACTTTGACCGCGGTGAGAAATACGGTTGCGGTTCTCCTGACTGTAAGCCCGGCTGTGACTGTGACAGATATATGGAAATCTGGAACAACGTGTTTACACAGTTTAATAATATGGGCGACGGTACGTACACCGAACTTGAGCACAAGAATATAGATACAGGTATGGGTCTTGAACGCCTTGCTTGTGTAATTCAAGGCGTTGACAATATGTTTGAGGTCGATACCGTTCGTAACATTTTAAACAAGGTTTGCGAAATCTCAGGCAAGGAATACGGAAAAGATAAAAACACCGATATCTCTATCCGCGCTATAACCGACCATGCAAGAGCCTCAACCTTTATGATTAGTGACGGTATTATTCCTTCAAACGAGGGCAGAGGATACGTTCTTCGCCGTATTATCAGAAGAGCAGTTCGTCACGGAAAGTTAATTGGTATTAACCGTCCTTTCTTTAAAGAACTTTGCGACGTTGTTATAAATGAAAACAAATCAGGTTATCCTGAACTAATTGAGAAAAAGGACCTTATTTTCAAGGTAATAACTAACGAAGAGGCAAGTTTTAACAAGACCATCGACCAAGGTCTTGCTATGCTTTCTGAGCTTACCAAAAACGGCGGTATGTTATCAGGTGAGGATGCATTTAAGCTTTACGATACATATGGTTTCCCTGTGGATTTAACCAAGGATATTTTAGCCGAAAAGGGAATGACACTTGATGAAGAAAAGTTCAAAGAGTGTATGAACGAACAACGCCAAAAGGCTAGAAATGCCCGTAAGGCTTCCGACGGTGAAAGCTGGAAGAGTAACGACATTTCTTTTGACGTTGCCGCTACCGAGTTTTTAGGCTATAACAGCACCAATTGCGATGCCAAGGTGCTTGATATCGTTGTTGACAATGAGCATACTTTATCCGCAACCGAAGGCAACAAAGCAATTATCGTTTTAGATAAAACAGTTTTATACGCTGAAAGCGGCGGTCAGGTTGGCGACAGCGGCGCAATCTTCTGTGATGAGTTTAACTTTGCAGCTTTTGCAGTTGCCGACGTTAAAAAATCCTCGGGCGGTGTATTTACACATTTTGGTACTGTAACTTCAGGTACAATTTCAGTCGGAGATACTGTTACTGTTGACCTTAACGTTGTTCGCAGAGATATGATTCGCAGAAATCACACTGCCGCACACCTTTTACAAGCAGGTCTTCGCGCCGTTCTTGGAACTCACGTTGAACAGGCAGGTCAATTGGTAAATGAAAATGCAGTTAGATTTGACTTTACACATTTTTCTGCGCTTACATCTGAAGAGTTGCTTAAGGTTGAATCCTTTGTTAACAACGCAATTTTAAGAGGTGTTACTGTTAAAAACGAGGAAATGCCTATTGCTGAAGCTAAAAAACTCGGCGCTATGGCACTGTTTGGTGAGAAATACGGCGAGGTTGTACGTGTTGTAGCAGCAAGTGACTTTTCGGTAGAATTATGCGGCGGTACACACGTTGACAATACTGCTAAAATCGGTCTATTCCACATTATTTCCGAATCAAGCGTTGCCGCAGGTGTTCGCAGAATTGAGGCTGTGACAGGTCTTGGCGTTATGGACGTTATTTACAAGAACAATGATTTAATGACCAAAACAGCCGCAAATCTTAAAGCACAAAACGTTTTAGATATTGCAAAGCGCTCAGAAGCAGTTATGAACGAGCTTAAAGATACAAAACAGGCTCTTGAAAAGGCTGAAAGCAAAATTGCAGGCTCTAAGACCGACGATATTTTAAAACAGGCTGTTTTAGTTGGCGATATTAAGGTAGCAGTTGCCCGTCTTGACGGTACGGATTCTAACGAGCTTAGAAAGATGACCGATACTATTAAAGCCAATAACGACGACGTTGTTATTATGCTAGCCGCTCTTAACGGCGAAAAGATAACGTTTACTGCGGCTTGCGGTAAGAAAGCAATTTCTTTAGGCGCACACGCAGGTAACTTAGTGCGTGAGGTAGCAAAGCTTACAGGCGGTAACGGTGGCGGTAAGCCCGATAGCGCGATGGCAGGCGGTAAGGATGCTTCGAAGATTGATGAGGCGCTATCAAGCACTGCAGAATTTGTAAAAGCACAAATCGGAGGTTAAATTTTATGTCTGATTGCTTATTTTGTAAAATAGTAGCAGGGGAGATTCCCAGCACAAAAATATACGAGGATGAATTCGTATATGCTTTTGCTGATATTGACCCTAAAGCGCCTTTCCACGCTATAGTTATTCCAAAGGAGCATATTTGCTGTGCTAATGCGATTAATTCAGAGAACAGTCATTTAATTGCTAAAGTGTTTGAAGCTATTGCAAAAATTGCAAAGCAAGAAAATCTTGAAAACGGCTACAGAGTTGTAAACAACTGCGGTGAGGACGGCGGACAAACTGTTTTCCATATTCATTTCCATCTGTTAGCGCGTAGAAATCTTGCATGGCCTCCGGGTTGATTTAATTTAAATTTTGAGGTGTAATTTATGTCTGAATATTATTCTATGAAAATAGCAGGTCTTGAAAGAAATCTCGAAAAATTCAGTGTTAGCGATAAACTTGATATCGCCGCTTTTATAATTTTCGGTGACGTCGAGTTAACTATTGCAGGATGCGCCGAATTACTTAAAATAGTGCCCGAATTTGACGTTATTTTAACGCCCGAAGCTAAATCTATACCTATCGCATACGAGATGGCAAGACAGTCAAATAAGCCCTATGTAATTGCTAGAAAAGGCGTTAAGGTTTATATGAGAAATCCTTTGGATGTTGCTGTAACTTCAATCACAACACAACACGAACAGCATTTATACCTTGGCGAAACTGAGGTAAATATGATAAAGGGTAAGCGCGTTTTAATAGTTGATGACGTTATAAGCACGGGTGAATCCTTAGCGGCTGTTAGAAAACTGGTTTCAGAAGCGGGTGCTCTTGAAGCGGCTTCCTGTGCGTTTTTAGCAGAAGGTGACGCGGCAGACCGTAAGGATATTATTTTCCTTGAAAAATTGCCTTTATTTTTCAAATAATTATATTATTTTACAAACTACTGCTTGACAATAGCGGTAACTATATTGTATAATAACTCTTGTATAAGTATATACCCCTGCATTCTTGCGGAGGGAGGGAATTGTAATGAGTCAGGTTAGAGTTAAAGAAAACGAATCACTTGATAATGCTCTTCGTCGTTTTAAGAGACAGACTGCTAAAGACGGTGTTATTCAAGAAGTTCGTAAGAGAGAGCACTATGAGAAGCCCTCTGTAAAGCGTAAAAAGAAGTCGGAAGCAGCTCGTAAGAGAAAATTCCGCTAATTTACTGTTTTAAATTTTAGGCGGTTGTTTTCAACCGCCTTTTAATTTTGTGAGGTAGGTATTTATGCTTTTAAAGCCCAATATAAAGCTTAAGGGTATAACTAATATAAACATTGACATTCTAAATAAAAACAACATTAAGGCGCTGTTGCTTGACGTTGACAACACTATGTCAACCCATCACGGTACCGTTTTAACCGACGGCTTACTTGAGTGGATAGCCCAAATGCAAAATAACGGTATTAAACTAATTGTCCTTTCAAACTCGAAGGAATGGAGAATAAAACCCTTTGCTGAACGAATAGGTCTAGACTATATAAGTTCAGGTGCTAAGCCTTTGCCTTTTGGTTATCTTAGAGGAGCTAAAAGATTATCGCTTAAATGTAGAAATATAGCTATTGTCGGCGACCAAATTTTTACCGACGTTTTAGGCGGTAATTTAGTAGGTATGAAAACCATTCTTTTAACACCCATTAAACTTGAGGATTATTGGGGATTTCGTTTCAAAAGATGGTTAGAGCGATTTGTTTATAAAATTCATAAGATAAAGGATGAAAACGAATGAGCGCTATTTTTGGCCCTGCAGGTACTAGTAATGATTTTCTAGAGCTTGGCTATAAAAACAGCTTGGATATACCAAAAATAACAAAACAGTACGGTCTTGATACCTTTGAATATCAATGCGGCCGAGGAGTTAATATTGGCGAAGAAAAGGCTTGTAAACTAGGTTTTCTTGCAAAAGAGGAGGGGATTACACTTTCTCTTCACGCGCCTTATTATATCTCAATGTCATCAACCGAGGAAGAAAAGCGCTTAAATTCTATTAATTATATTTTAGCAAGCGCTAAAGCAGTTAAATTTATGGGTGGAAATAGAATTATTGTTCATACAGGCTCTTGCGGTAAAATTTCAAGAGAATATGCGTTAGAACTTGCTATCGATACAATGAAAAAAGCTATTACAGCACTAGACGAGGCAGGTCTTTCCGATATCCATATTTGTCCTGAAACTATGGGCAAGGTAAATCAGTTAGGCACCTTAGAAGAAGTTGTAGAACTATGCAAACTGGACGAACGCTTAATTCCTTGTATTGATTTTGGTCACCTTAATGCCAGAGATTTAGGCAGATTTAAAACCGCAGCCGATTTTAACGTTATATTTGATAAAATCGAATCAAACTTAGGTATTGACAGGCTTAAAATATTTCATTCGCATTTTTCAAAAATAGAGTATACAACTGGTGGAGAAAAAAAGCACCTAACCTTTGATGACCAAGTTTTTGGTCCTGATTTTGAGCCTGTTATGGAAATAGTTGCAAAGAAAAATTTAAGTCCTACGTTTATTTGTGAGTCGGACGGCACGCAGGCGAAAGATGCCAAAGCAATGAAGGACTATTATTTAAGTTTATAAAGAGGTTTTTATGATTAAAAACATTTTATTTGACCTTGACGGCACTCTACTGCCAATGGATAACGATTTGTTTGCCAAAGGGTATCTTGGTATGTTAGCGCAAAAAATGGCGCCATACGGCTATGAGCCGAAAGAGTTTATAGCATCTATTTGGAAAGCAACCGAAGCCGTTTATAAAAATGACGGCAAAAATATGAACGAACAGGTTTTTTGGGATAATTTTTCTGCGCTGATAGGCGAGAGGGTGCTGTCTGATATTGATAAATTTCTTGAGTTTTATGAAAATGATTTTCCAAACGCTAAAAAGTTTTGCGGATTTAATAAACAGGTGCCCGAGCTTATAAAGAATTTGAAATCTAAAGGTTATAATTTGGTTCTTGCTACTAATCCGGTTTTTCCACAGGTTGCAACCGATGAGAGAATTAAATGGGCAGGTCTTAAGAAACAGGATTTTTTATACTGTTCAACCCACGAAAACAGCCATTTCTCAAAGCCTAATCCTAAATACTACATAGAACTTACCGAAAAGTTAGATTTAAAACCGGATGAATGCTTAATGGTCGGTAACGACTTATATGAAGACGCAGTAGCCGCTACCTCGGTAGGTATGAAAGCATTTTTAATAACCGATTATTTAATTAACCGCAAGGATATAGATATATCACAGTTTCCGCACGGTGACTTTAACGATTTAATGACTTATATTGATAATTTTAATTAAGGAGATTAAATTATGCACGAAAAAATCGCTCTATATTCACCACCACTCGATATGCAAAAATATACCTCATATTTTGAACTGGTTGACGCGGCAGTGGAATTCGGTATTAAGAATATCGAAACCATTAATGGTCACGAACTCAAAACTCCCAATCTAGAGTTTGCTAAAAGGCTTAGGGAATACGCCGACAAAAAAGGTGTAAAAATAGTTTGCTGTTCGGTTGGTATTGACCTTGTAGGTGACGGTAACGAGAAAAATGTTGAAAAGATTTTCGGATTTGCCGAGGTTGCTAAAATTCTCGGCTCACCATATCTGCACCACACGGTTGCACTAAATATTACCGACCCTGACAGAACCGAAAAAAATAGAGAAATTTACTTTAATAGGGGAGTAACGGCCGTAGAAACCTCTTATGACTACTGCGAATCAATAGGTATCAGAGCAATTTACGAGGACCAAGGCTATCTATTTAACGGTGTTAAAGGCTTTAAACGACTAATTGACGCTACCGATAGAAACTTTGGCGTTGTAGCAGATTTTGGCAACTGCTTATTTGTAGATGAGCCTATTGAGGATTTTATCCCTGTGTTTAAAGATAGAATTGTCAACGTACATATTAAAGACTGTATCGTTACAAACGGCAATACAAGAGCTAAAATGGACGACGAATTCCTTTCTGCAAATAAGAATTATATTTTGTGTTGTGATTTTGGCGACGGTGTTGTAAATTTTGATAGAGCTTTCGAAGAGCTTAAAAAAATCGGATATAACGGATACTACGCGGTAGAAAGTGTACCGCTAGGTAAAGACCAAAAGAAAACGTTTTATAAAAACTTAGAATACTTATGTAAATATTTATAAAAACAAAAGCTCTAATTTTACTTAGAGCTTTTTACAATAAAATTTACAGATATAAGCAGGGCATAAGTAGAAACCTTAAAAACCAAACCCTCAGAAAATATTATAGCCAATTATACAAAATGGATATTTTGTATAATTCGGGGTAGTGGTTTTAGTGATATAATAAGGTATTTGGGTCTTTTGCTGTTATTTGGCTATTCCAAAGGCTTGTTTTGTTACTGAATTCTCTTTTCTTTATTATCAATGCTATTACATTTAATTTAAAATTTTTAAATATCAATTTGTTTTCTTATTAATTTTTATTTAACTTATACTTTTTTGTTTCATTTAATGTTTTCTTTACAAAAAATCATATATAATTATCTTTTTAATAAAAAATCCTTTGAACGTCATCCTCTCAGTTTTTTCTTTACATACGTTACTATGTTTTGAAAATTTCTATTCGATGACGTTTTTGAATTTCTTGGGCATTTTTATAAATTTGTGGCTGTTTTAACAGTTAGATGTTTTTGGCTATCAGACTGTATTTTTTTACTACCCAATATAGCAATCAATTTTTAATACAACCTTATTAGACAGTTCATACTATTCACTGTATTGCGTTATATCTTAAAAATGCTAATTTTGTTATAATTTTAACAAATTAATAATTGTATACAATTTAATGTTTATAAAATGTTTAAACAAGAAATGAATATATTTTATCTGGCTGGTTATATGGGTTTCTTCAAGCTTCGTCCCCTGATTGTTTGTCTAGCAAATTAACATACTCAGGATGGTTTTGAATTGCATAATCATAAGCCGACATTCCTTCGTCATTCTTAAAATATGGGTTTGCACCTTTTTCTAGCAAGAACAACACTGTTTCCTCGTTTTGATTTCCAGCAGAACGCATTAGGCATATGAGTGAATTATTGCCTTTGCAATCAGTCTCGTTTACGTCAAAATTTCTCTCTTCAACTAAATATTCAACAATAGAAATATTGTCCTTTTCACAAGCTTTGTGCAGTAAAGTGTTTTGAGATACAGAATACTTTTTGTAAATATTAGCCCCTCTTTCTTCTAAATACTCTATCGTTTGAATAGTATCAGTATGATATGCAGCGGCGTACACAAGACATGACAACACATCGTTTCCGTTGTTATCCTTGTAATTAATATCGGCACCAAACTCTATTAATAATTTTATAATCTCAAAGCGATCCTTTGAAAGCGAGGATGCGGCATTGTTAAGAGCTGCGCCGTTGTTGCGCAATGAATCCCAATGTGTATAGTTTGGATCGGCTCCATTTTCTAAAAGTATTTTAACTATTTCGGGATTACCTTTACTACAAGCGAATTGTAACGGAGTTTGTTTGTTTTCTTCACCTAAAACCTCTAATATCCATAAAGTAGGTTTGGAGTTTAGATTTCCAAGTGAAGATTCCATAAGTTTTTCAAGCTGTGCTATATCTTCTTTTTCAATTGCTTTTATAACCTTTTGTGCATAAAATTGATTGTTGTAAAGCAAACATCCAAAGGTAAGAATAACCACTAGAATTAAAGGAATGATAATAAACCAACAAACTTTATGAATGATTATTTTCATTTATCTGACCCCCACAGTATTGTCAACTCAAAGAACCATCCCCTGTGTTACCTCAACTATATTTCTCCTCCAAATTTAGATAAAGGACAATATCCGATTTGCTATTTTCATCTATTAAACCACAGTCCTTTAAATGTAAATGCGTAAAACCCAAATCCTTTGTATCTTTGTTTTTCGTTTTAAATTGGTTGACTTCGTCTTCAAACTTCTTTAAAGAAATTACCAATTTTTT
>JAZSCM010000031.1:0-13188 GCA_045602945.1 Acutalibacteraceae bacterium
GGTATCGGCGGTCTTATGGCGGCTTACCGTTTGCGCCAAAATGCACCCGAGCTTAAAATTGCCATAACCGAACGCGGTAACGAACTTGAAAAAAGAAATTGCAAGTCGGAGGCCAAGCGGTCTTAGGAAGACAATTGATAGATTCAACTCCTTGGCACACAGAACGACATGGCTACGATCCGACTTGGTATCGGCGGTCTTATGGCGGCTTACCGTTTGCGCCAAAATGCACCCGAGCTTAAAATTGCCATAACCGAACGCGGTAACGAACTTGAAAAAAGAAATTGCCCTGCGGGTAAGGAAAAAACCTGTGTTCACTGTAAAATCTGCAGTATTACAAGTGGCTTTGCGGGAGCAGGTGCTTTTTCTGACGGTAAGTTTAATCTCGGTACTGCTTACGGAGGAACTTTAGGCGAAGAGCTAGGCGACGATAAGGCTAATTTCTATATTGGCGAGGTTGATAATATTCTTAACGAGTATTGCACCTCGGGTATACCTGTAGTTTATAAATCTAACGATGAATTAAAACTTAAATGCCTACAAAACAATCTTCGTTTGCTGGATATGAACGTAAAGCACCTAGGTACTGACAACAACTATATAACTATGCAAAATCTCATAAGTGCTATTAAAAAATCGGGAACCGAGCTTTATAGTTACTATGACTGCAAGACAATTGCCAAAAAAGGCACCGTTCATGAACTCACCTTTGCAAACGGCGAAGTTTTAAATGCTAAATGGGTAATTATTGCAACGGGTAGAGCAGGTGCTAACTTTGTTGCTGATTTTTGCCGTGCAAATGACGTTAAAATGCGCTCTAATCATATTGATATCGGTGTTAGAGTTGAAATGAAGGATATAATCTGGAAAGAATTTTCTTCTAAGATTTACGAGCCTAAAATTCTTTATAAGACCAAAACCTTTGAGGATAGATGCAGAATGTTTTGCTTTAATCAGGGCGGTCTTGTTTCGGCTGAAAATAATCACGGTATAATAACCGCTAACGGTCATTCGTTTGCTCAGCCTGAGAAAAAGACCGATAACTGCAATTTTGCAATTCTTTCAAGCATTCGTTTTACAGAACCCTTTAATCAGCCTACCGAATACGCCGAAAGCATTTCAAGACTTGCAAATATGATAGGCAAAGGCAACGTTTTAGTTCAGCGTTTTGGTGACCTGATACGCGGCAGAAGAACAAACGAACACCGCTTATCTCAAAATACTGTTGTACCGACACTAAAGGCTACGGCAGGTGATATTTCGCTTGTCCTGCCTCATAGAATTTTAACCAATATTATCGAGACGATTTATGCGCTCGATAAGGTAGCACCGGGCACTGCAAACGATGATACCTTGTTATACGGATGTGAGAGCAAATACTATTCAATTCGTCCTGTATTTATGAACGATAAGTTCGAACTTATAGACGGTGTTTACATAGCAGGTGACGGAAGCGGTATATGCAGAGGCTTGTCACAGTCGGGTGCTATGGGTATATATATTGCGGATTGTATTACAAATAATAACTAAGTATTGTGTTTTAAGGCAGAACTTATAAAAAAGGTCTGCCTTTTTATACTTTTAAACAAAAATATTCACAAAAAGTTAATAATTGCTCAAAATTTGTTGACAAAAGCAGTTTGCTGTGATAACATTATATCATAAATTTATATGTACCAATATAGTTTCGAATATATGGCTCGATTGTTTCTAGCGCGGCGCCAAAGCTGCGGCTATTGGGGTTTAAAATTAACTTTATTGTATTGGTACAGGCTTATTTTTAAGTCTGTTTTTATTTTAAATTAGGAGGCGATTATTTAGTATGAAAGCTCTTGAGGAAAAGATACTGCGCGAAGGCACAGTCCTTGACGGTCACATACTGAAGGTCGGCTCTTTTTTAAATCAACAGCTTGACGTAGATTTTCTCGTTGAGATGGGTAAAGAAATCAAAAGAATTTATTCTGATGCTACCGTTACCAAACTCTTAACTATTGAATCCTCAGGTATAGCTGTCGCTGTTGCCGCAGGTGCCGTTATGCATCTTCCTGTTGTTTTTGCTAAGAAAAATAAGTCTGCTAACGTTACGGGTGAGGTTTATTCAACAATAGTTCACTCATATACACACAATACCGATTATACCGTTGTTGTTGCAAAGGATTATTTAAAACCCGATGATAAAATAGTGATTATCGACGATTTTCTTGCTAACGGAAAGGCACTTGAAGGTCTTATTGATATTGTAAAACAGTCGGGTGCCGAGCTTATCGGTGCTACCTGTGCTATCGAAAAAGGCTTTCAAAAGGGCGGAGATTCCTTGCGTGAGATGGGATACCGTATTGAGTCACTCGCGGTTATTGACGATATGTCACCTGAAAGTATAGTTTTCAGAGAAATTTAATTTAGGATGTAAAAAAATTTACATAAAAATTTTAAAACAGAGGAGAAATTCAAAATGAAAAAGTTAATCGCGCTTCTTTTAGTGTTGGTAATGCTCTTTGCATTTGCCGGCTGTGGCGGAGATAAGCCTGCTGAGGACGACAAGCTCACCGTTGGTTTTATCTTCCTTCACGACGAACAGTCAACCTACGACAAAAACTTCATGGACGCTGCTAAAGCTGCTTGTGAAGATTTGGGCGTAAACTACGTTCAAAAGACTCAGATTCCTGAATCTAAGGACTGCTATGATGCTGCTGTTGAGCTTATCGAGTCTGATGGCTGTGACATCATTTTTGCTGATTCCTTCGGTCACGAATCATTCCTTATTGACGCTGCTAAGAAGTATCCTGACGTTCAGTTCTGCCATGCAACAGGTACTCAGGCACACACCGCAGGTCTTAAAAACTTCCACAATGCATTTGCTTCTATCTATGAAGGCCGTTATCTCGCAGGTGTTGCTGCAGGTCTTAAGCTCAACGAAATGATCGAAGCAGGCAAGATTACTGCTGATAAGGCAAAGATGGGCTACGTTGGCGCATTCACATTTGCTGAAGTTATGTCAGGTTACACCTCTTTCTACCTTGGCGCTAAGTCTGTTTGCCCAAGCGTAACTATGGATGTTAAGTTCACAGGTTCTTGGTATGACGAGCAGAAGGAAAAGGAAGCTGCTAACGCTCTTATCGCCGGCGGTTGCGTTCTTATCAGCCAGCACGCTGACTCAATGGGCGCTCCTACCGCTTGTGAAACTGCAGGCGTTCCTAACGTTTCTTACAACGGTTCTACAGTAGCTGCTTGTCCTAACACCTTTATCGTTTCTTCAAGAATCGACTGGACACCATACTTCAAGTATATGATTAACTGTGTTGACGAAGGCAAAGCAATTGATACCGACTGGACAGGTACTATTGAAACCGGTTCTGTTGTTCTTACCGACATTAACACAAAGGCTGCAGCAGCTGGTACTGCAGATAAGATTGCCGAAGTTAAGGCTAAGTTACTTGACGGTTCTATTAAGGTATTTGATACTGCTAACTGGACCGTAAAGGGTGAAAAGCTCACCACTTACAAGGCTGACGTTGATACCGATGCTAAATTTGAAAAGGATACCGAAGCTATTGAGAATGGCGTATTCTATGAATCAAAGCACCGTTCAGCTCCTTATTTCGACGTTGAAATCGACGGTATTACTCTTCTTGATAGAAACTACGGCTGATATTAATTAAGTCTATTTACAGTTAGAGACGGGAGGAACACCTCCCGTCTCGGACTAATTTTGAAGAAAATGTTATTTTTTAATAACACTTTCTTGAGAATTATTGAACGGAGGTTTAACGTGAACAAACAACCTGCTATTGAACTGAAAAATATTACTAAGGTTTTTGGAAAAGTTGTTGCTAACAAAAACGTTAATCTTACCGCTTACCGTGGTGAGATTCTTTCCATTTTGGGTGAAAACGGAAGCGGAAAGACAACACTTATGAATATGATATCGGGTATTTATTTTCCCGACGAAGGACAAATATTTATAGACGGCAATGAAGCAATGATTACATCTCCTAAGGACGCATTTGCTTATAAAATTGGTATGATACATCAGCATTTTAAACTTGTTGATGTATTTTCTGCCGCTGAAAATATCGTTCTTGGAATTAATGACGGAAAATATAATCTCAAAAATTCGGTTGAGGAAATCAAAAAAATCAGTGAACAGTACGGCTTTGATATAGACCCCGAAAAGAAAATTTATACAATGTCGGTATCCGAAAAGCAGACGGTTGAAATTATTAAGGTGCTATACCGAGGCGCTGATATACTTATTCTTGACGAGCCTACCGCAGTGCTAACTCCTCAGGAAACCGAAAAGCTTTTCCAGATTTTACGCCGTATGCGTGACGATGGAAAGTGCATTATAATCATTACCCATAAGCTTCATGAGGTTTTATCTTTATCCGATAGAGTGTCTGTTTTGCGTAAGGGCGAATACGTTGGCACGGTAAACACAGGTGAAACCAGTGAGTCTGAGCTTACCGAGTTAATGGTCGGTAAAAAGATTGACTTAAATATTCAAAGAGACGAGCCTCACGATACGGTTGACAGACTGATAGTTAACAACATAAGCTGTCAGGATAAAGTAGGCGCTACGGTGCTTAACGGCGTTTCGTTTACTGCTAAAAGCGGCGAAATATTAGGTATCGCAGGTATTGCGGGTAGTGGTCAGAGAGAATTGCTTGAAGCAATTGCAGGATTACAGCATTTATCTTCAGGTGAAATTTCGTATATTGACCCAAAAACAGGCAAAAAAGAAAATTTGCGAGATAAAACTCCTATGCAAATTAGAGAACTGGGTGTTAGATTATCCTTTGTTCCTGAAGACAGACTTGGTATGGGCCTTGTCGGCAATATGGATATTGTTGACAATATGATGCTTAGAAGTTATTCTAAAGGTCACTCGCTGTTTTTAAAGCGCAAAAGTCCTAAGGACCTTGCAAATAAAATTATTAACGACCTTGAGGTTGTAACACCGTCGGCTTCTACACCTGTGCGCCGTCTTTCAGGCGGTAACGTTCAAAAGGTATTAGTAGGCCGTGAAATTGCGGCTTCACCTACAGTTTTAATGGCGGCTTATCCTGTAAGAGGACTTGATATTAACTCCTCATATATGATTTATAACCTATTAAACGAGCAAAAGGCTAACGGTGTTGCAGTAATTTTTGTTGGCGAAGATTTGGACGTTCTTCTTGAACTTTGTGATAGGGTTATGGTAATTGCTTCAGGAAGCGTTGCAGGTATCTTTGACGGCAGAAATACAACCAAAGAAGAAATAGGTCTTCATATGACTAAATCAAAGCAAGAGGAGGTAAGTGTAGATGGCTGATAATTCGGTAATTAAGAATCATCGTGAACCGTTATTTCATGTTGTTAAGCGTGATGATTTACCGCCTTTTAAAGCTTGGCTTATTCGTATAGCTACTATTGTAATTGCTTTTTTTCTCGTAGGATTTCTTTCTATGGCTGTAACAGGCAGAGGCTTTGGTGCTACATACGAAATAATGTTTACGGGTGTTTTCGGCAGAATTTTTGAAGGCCGCCTTACAATGCTTTGGAAGTATCTTCAGGAAATTGCTATACTTTTAGCGTTATCCCTAGCACTTACTCCTGCTTTCAAAATGAAGTTTTGGAACTGCGGTGCCGAGGGACAAGCGCTTATGGGTGGTCTTGCTTCAATTATATGTATGATTGAATTAGGTCAAAAGCTACCATATCCGTTGCTTGTTTTAGTAATAGCGCTAACAAGTATAGTTGCAGGTGCTGTTTGGGGTATAATTCCTGCTATATTTAAGGCGTTTTTTAACACCAACGAAACACTGTTTACTCTTATGATGAACTATATCGCTACCCAAATAATTGCATATTACGT
The DNA here is from genome assembly GCA_045602945.1 of Acutalibacteraceae bacterium. Lineage (GTDB taxonomy): Bacteria > Bacillota > Clostridia > Oscillospirales > Acutalibacteraceae > UBA737. Next base: position 5,855 of record JAZSCM010000031.1, read on the forward strand.
TTATATCAAGGGCGGCGGTTCTAACGTTATAAATCCTGTAAGTGAAGGTAGCTTCCCATCGGTTGGCGGAAACGATTACTTTGTTAACATTATGATTGTTTCTGTTTTGACCGTGGTTATGTTTATTTACCTTAAGTATAGTAAACAAGGCTATGAAATTGCTGTTGTCGGCGAGAGCCAGAATACCGCTCGATACGTTGGTATAAACGTTAAAAAGGTTATTATTCGCACAATGGTAATTTCGGGTGCGCTTTGCGGTGTAACAGGTATGCTTTTGGTTGCAGGAAAAGACCATAGCATTAACGTTAACAGCGTTGGCGGTCAAGGCTTTACGGCAATTCTTATGTCTTGGCTTGGACAATTCAATCCGTTTATTATGGTCGTTATGACTGCTATCGTAATTTTCCTGCGTATCGGTGTTGCAAAGGTTGCTGATACAGCACTGCTTAATTCATCTTTCTCTGAAATAATAGTCGGTATAGTAATTCTTATGCTAGTAGGTTGCGAATTCTTTATCCATTATTCTATTAAATTCCGTCACAGCACAAAGGAGGTTAAAGCATGATTATTCAGTTTATTTGCCGTGCTATTCTCCTAGGTGTTCCGCTTCTTTACGGCTCTACAGGTGAAATTATTACCGAGAAATCAGGCCATTTAAATCTTGGTATACCAGGTATTATGTACGTTGGTGCTATCAGCGGTGTTGTAGGCTCGTTCCTTTATGAAAACTCTTGCGGAAACGATATAGCTAATATGAACCCCGTACTTGCTGTGGTCATTCCCTTAATTTGTGCTATTATTGGTGCTGTGCTTATGGGACTTATTTACAGTTTTCTTACGGTTACGCTACACGCTAACCAAAACGTAACAGGTCTGGCGCTTACTACGTTAGGTATCGGTCTTGGTAACTTCCTTGGCGCTTCGCTAATCAACATTACAAAGAGCGAACTCCCTTCAGTTGCACTCACAAAAACAAGCTCGTTTTTTACGGCTAAGCTTCCTTTTGCTGATAAATTAGGTTGGTTTGGAGAGCTATTCTTATCACACGACTTTTTAACCTATCTTGCAATCATCATTGCTATTGCATCTTCCTTTGTACTTAACCACACACGCGTGGGATTAAATCTTCGCTCTGTCGGTGAAAATCCTGCAACCGCCGATGCCGCAGGTATTAACGTTACTAAATACAAATATCTTGCAACCTGTATAGGTAGCGCTATTGCAGGTCTTGGCGGACTTCAGTACGTAATGGCGTATGCTACGGGCGTATGGTCTAACAATGCTTTTGGCGATCGCGGTTGGATGGCTATAGCACTTGTAATATTCGCACTCTGGAAGCCTTCAATGGCTATTGTCGGTTCTTTCCTTTTCGGTGCGCTTTGCAATGCTAACAACTATATTCAGGGTCTTGGAACCGAAACACAGGAGCTCTTTAAAATGCTTCCTTACATTGTAACAATTATAGTTCTTGTAATTACAAGTATGCGTAAAAAGAGAGAGCATCAGCCTCCGCAAAGTTTAGGTTTATCATATTTCCGAGAAGAAAGATAAAAATTATTCAACTGCCGTAAAAATTTATATTTACGGCAGTTTTTTTATATCTTTTTCTTGAATAGAACTTTAAAATATGTTAAAATTAAACGTATGATTTAACGGTTTTTCCTTTTTTTCGTAATATGAAATAAAGGAGGAACTGTCTTGAGAAAAAAACGTAAAATAAATAATATTTTAATAGTTACCATAAGTTTATTACTCTTTTGCAGCATATTATTAATTTCTTTGTTTTTAAAGATACGTCCGATATTGTTAACATCTTCTAAAAACACTGCAAAAAACATTATGCTAAATGCCGCAAATGAGGCGGTAATTAACACTATTGCCGATTACAATATATCTTACGATAAAATAGCAAGGCTCACGAGAAATACATCGGGTGAGGTAGCGTCGGTCGAAATAGACGTTGCACAAATTAACCTTTTTAAAAGTGCAATATCTTCTGAAATATCAAATATTATTTCTAAAAACAGAGAATTTAAACTTAAAATACCAATCGGAACGTTAACGGGTAACGAGTATTTAGTGGGACTTGGTCCTAATTTGCCTTTTAATATGAAAATGTCCGAGGTTGCTGTTGTTGATTTTAAAAGTGAATTTTTTGCCGCAGGTATTAACAACGTTTTACATAGAATTATTATTGAAATTAATTTAAATGCGAGTATACTTATGGTGGGTGCTACTGATAATTTTTCGGTTACTACCACAGCTATTGCGGCGCAAACAGTTATTATCGGCGTAACACCTGATACATTTACAAACGTTGAAGAATATCCGGGCGACGAAATTGCTGACGAATTATTTAACTTTGCCGATCTGGAATAACAAAATTCAAGGAGAAAAAGTAATGGAATTCAAAACCGCTCAAAAAAGAATTAAAGAGCTTGTTAAAATAATAAGGTATCATAACGACCTTTATTATAATCAGGATTCACCCGAAATAGAAGATTTTGAATATGATGCTTTAATGCGTGAGTTAAAAAATATAGAGGCAGAATATCCTGAGCTTATAACCTCAGATTCACCTACGCAAAAGGTTGGCGGCGTAGCGCTCAGACTTTTTTCTCCTGTTGAACACGCAGTTAAAATGGAGAGTCTGCAAGACGTTTTCAGTTTTGAGGAACTAAGAAACTTTGGTGAAAAAATTGATATTAAAAAAACTAAGTTTTCTGTTGAACCTAAGATTGACGGATTATCGGTTTCTATCGAATACGAAAACGGAAAGTTTGTAAGAGGCTCTACACGTGGCGACGGAAACGTCGGCGAGGATATCACAGCTAACGCACTTCAAATTAAATCTATACCAAAAGAAATTGATTTTAAGGACTTTCTAGAGGTTCGCGGCGAGGTTTATATGCCAAGGTCTAGCTTTTATGAGCTTGTTGAGCGTCAGGAATTAATGGGCGAGACACCTGCTAAAAATCCCAGAAATGCCGCCGCGGGTTCGTTAAGACAAAAAAATTCTGCTATCACTGCTAAAAGAAATCTTGATATATTTATATTTAATATTCAAAGAATTGAAAATAAGACTTTTACCTCTCATATTGAAAGCCTTGATTTCTTAAAAGAGATAGGATTTAACGTTTTACCTAGTTATAAGGCTTGTGAAAATATAGATGAAGCAATAAATGAAGTTGAAAAAATAGGGAAAACCAGAGGAAATTTGGCTTTTGATATTGACGGCGCCGTTATTAAGGTTGACAGTTTAAGCTATCGCGAGGAGCTAGGTAGCACCGCTAAATATCCAAAATGGGCGGTAGCATATAAGTATCCGCCTGAAGAAAAAGCTACCGTGCTTCGCGAAATTGAAATTAACGTTGGAAGAACAGGCGCATTAACTCCTACCGCAATATTTGACCCTATTGAACTTGCAGGTACAACAGTTAGCCGTGCTGTGCTTCATAACGAAGATTTTATAAATTCTATGCAAATAGGTATAGGGGATACCATAATAGTTAGAAAAGCAGGAGAAATAATTCCTGAGGTTTTGGGTGTTAAAGAACATTCAAGTAATTACGAACCCTTTAAAATGCCGACAGTTTGTCCTTCTTGTAACGCGCCTGTAACAAGAGAAGAGGGTGAGGCGGTAATTCGCTGTACTAACGCTGAATGTCCCGCACAGATTTTGCGCCACTTAATTCACTTTACCTCACGTGATGCAATGGATATTGAGGGACTGGGTCCTGCAGTGCTCGAACAACTTTTAGATTCAAACCTTATATCCGATATTACAGACCTTTATACGCTTGATGCCGATAAGGTAAAGAAACTTGATAGAATTGGCGAAAAGTCTACCGCTAATATGCTAAACGCTATTGAAAATTCAAAGAAAAACGATCTATCTAAACTGATTTTTTCATTTGGTATACGTCATATTGGCGCAAAGGCGGCTAAACTCATCTCTGAGCGCTTTTTGAATATTGATAATATACTTTCAGCCTCAATAGAAGATTTGGCTCAAATCGAAGGTATAGGTGAGGTTTTAGCACGTTCGGCTTTTGAGTTTTTCTCACTGGCAGAAACCAGAGAAATGATTGAAAAGTTAAAGGCTTTAGGTCTTAATATGCAGTCTCTAAAAAAGACGGTGGATATGCGTTTTGAGGGTAAAACCTTTGTGCTTACAGGTACGCTTCCAACCTATACAAGAAGTGCGGCGGCAGAAATTATCGAAAGCTTCGGCGGTAAGGTTTCTTCCTCCGTTTCTAAGAAAACCGATTTTGTTTTAGCGGGTGAGGAAGCGGGAAGTAAACTCGATAAGGCAAATGCACTCGGCGTTAAGGTAATTGATGAAGCCGAATTCAAGAGTATGATAGAATAGTTTAAGGAGTAATAAAATGTTAATTAAAGTAGGAATTGTAGGTTACGGAAATTTAGGAAAGGGAATAGAGAGCGCTATTATGCAAAACCCTGACCTTTCTTTAGTTGCAGTCTTCACAAGAAGAAACCCCCAAGACCTTAAAATCAGAACCGAGGGTGTGCCTGTTATAAGTGTTGACGAAATACTTAATTACAAGGATAAAATCGACGTACTTATCCTTTGCGGCGGTTCCGCAACCGATTTACCAAAGCAAACACCCGAGTATGCAAAGGACTTTAACGTTATTGATAGCTTTGACACACACGCTAAAATCCCAGAGCATTTTGCCGCTGTTGATAAATCTGCTAAAGAAGCGGGTAAGGTTGCAATAATTTCTGCAGGTTGGGACCCTGGTATGTTTTCTATCAACCGTCTTTACGGTAATGCTATTTTGGTTGAAGGAAACGATTATACCTTCTGGGGTAAAGGTGTTAGTCAAGGCCATTCCGATGCAATAAGACGAATTGAGGGTGTGCTTGATGCTAAACAGTATACTGTGCCTGTAGAAAAGGCACTGGCCTCTGTTAGAAACGGTGAAAATCCTGTACTTACCACTAGAGAAAAGCACACAAGAGAGTGCTTTGTTGTAGCAAAAGAGGGCGCTGACCTTGAGAGAATAAGACAAGAAATTGTTAATATGCCAAATTATTTTGCCGATTATGATACAACGGTTAACTTTATTTCTGCCGAAGAATTAGCAAAAAATCACAGCGGTATACCACACGGCGGTGTTGTTGTAAGAAGCGGCAAAACTGGTATAAATAAGGAAAATACCCATATTATTGAATATAGTTTAAAGCTTGACTCTAACCCCGAATTTACAGCATCGGTTATTGTAGCTTTTGCCAGAGCGGCTGTAAAGCTAAATAATGAGGGACAAATGGGCGCTAAAACTGTGTTTGACATACCACCCGCATATTTATCATCAAAAACACCTGAAGAATTAAGAGCGACTTTACTTTAATATGTATAAAAATAACACCTTAAGGGAAATTAAAACCCTTAAGGTGTTTTGCTTTTAGTGAATTATTTAATTATTGATTCGCCTGTCATAGCATCAGGTTGTTTAAGACCTAAAAGCTTTAAAATGGTAGGGGAGATATCGCATAATTTACCGTCTTGTCTTAATTCACAATCATAGCCTATAACAGAGAAAGGAACAAGGTTTGTTGTGTGGGCGGTAAATGGAGAGCCGTCAACGTCTACCATACGGTCGGCGTTGCCGTGGTCAGCAGTAATTAGCATAATGCCACCCATTTTAAGTGTTGACTCCATAACCTTGCCAACACAAGTGTCAACAGTTTCAACAGCCTTGACAGCGGCATCAAAGAAACCTGTGTGACCTACCATATCGCAGTTAGCGAAGTTTAGCATAATAACGTCGTATTTGCCCGTTTCGATAGCCGCACATACCTTATCACAAACCTCAAATGCGCTCATTTCAGGTTGTAAATCATAGGTAGCAACCTTAGGTGAATTTACAAGAATTCTATCCTCACCGTCAAACATAACCTCGCGACCGCCGTTAAAGAAGAACGTTACGTGAGCGTACTTTTCGGTTTCGGCAATGCGAAGCTGAGTCATATTATTTTTAGCAAGATATTCGCCCAAGGTATCATCTAAGGACTGAGGCTTAAAAGCAACCTGAACGTTTGGCATAGAAGCGTCATACTGTGTCATACAAACGTAGAACACATTTTTTCTACCGCCGATACGTTCAAAGCCGTTAAAATCATCGTCAACAAAAGTACGGGTGATTTCTCTTGCTCTGTCAGGACGGAAGTTAAAGAAAATTACCGAGTCATTATCGCCTATACGTTCAGTATTATCAATAACGGTTGGAAGAACAAACTCGTCGGTTATAAATTTGCCTTCTTCGTCTTTTACAGTATAAGATGTGCGAACAGCCGCTGCGGCATCGTCGGTCTTAACACCTTCGCCGTAAACTAAAGCGGCGTATGCTTTGCCAACACGTTCCCAACGGTTGTCTCTATCCATACCATAAAATCTACCCATAACTGTAGCGAGTTTACCTGCGCCAATTTCAGCAAGACGAGCGTTAAGTGCATCGATAAAATCAGCAGCACTAGAAGGTGGAACGTCTCTGCCGTCAAGTAAAGCATGAATATAAATGCGACCGAGTCCCTTATTCTTTGCAAGTTTTACAAGAGCGTAGAGATGCTCAATATGGCTGTGTACACCGCCGTCGGATAAAAGACCCATAAGGTGTAGAGCACTGTCATTTTTAATACAGTTATCCATAGCAGCGTTAAGAACGCTATTATCGAAAAAATCACCGTCGGCAATAGCCTTAGTAATTCTTGTGAGTTCCTGATAAACAACTCTACCGGCACCGATATTTGTGTGACCTACTTCACTGTTCCCCATCTGTCCGTCAGGAAGACCAACGACCATACCCGAAGCACCAATTTTTGTTGTAGGGAAGTTGTCGAAAATATTGTCAAGATTAGGGGTTGATGCTGAAAAAACAGCGTTACCGTTGGTTTCAGGGTTAAAACCGAAACCGTCCATTATAGTTAAAACAATAGGTTTTTTCATTATTTTCACCTTAATAATTATTTACTTGCAGCCTTAACGATAACTGCGAAATCCTCAGCCTTTAATGAAGCACCGCCGATAAGACCGCCGTCAACGTTTACCTTTGCTACTAACTCATCAGCATTTTTAGCGTTCATAGAACCGCCGTACTGAATTGTAACTGTTTCAGCCATTTCGTCACCGTAAACCTCTGCAATAGCGGCACGAACAAAGCCGTTGCCCGCGTCTGCCTGTTCAGCTGTGGCGGTAACGCCTGTGCCGATTGCCCAAACTGGCTCGTAAGCTATAATTACGTTTTTAAGTTGTTCGGCAGTAACGTTAGTAAGAGCCATCTTAGTTTGGAATTTTAAAAGGGTTTCGGTAT
>JAZSCM010000032.1:0-73874 GCA_045602945.1 Acutalibacteraceae bacterium
AAATAGTAATTAACTGTTTTAAAAAACACAATAGAAATTACGGCAGAATACGGATTCGTAAGGAATTGCTTAACGAAGGTACAAACATTAGTGAGTATCGTATTGCCAGAATACTCAAAAAGTATGGATTAGTTGCCAAAAACGACTGATCGGAGGGATTTGAACTACCGACATCTTGTTTTCGACACATCTTCCAGAGATTTATGCTTTTTTAAAAAATTCGATTAACAGCATAAAATCAACCAACGCTATATTTGGTATATCAACGTTCCATTGACTTTACTTTTGAAATATGATATACTACAGGTAGTTCCGGAACATAAGTTAAAATACAAATTCAGAAACGGAGGAACATTCTATATGCTTAAAATCGGAGATGTTATAAAAGCGAAAAGGAAAGAGTGCGAACTTACTCAGGAAGAACTTGCAACTTTACTTGGTGTAACAAAGGCTGCTGTCAGCAAGTGGGAAACAGCAGAAAGTTATCCCGATATAACCTTGCTTCCGAAAATTGCAGAGCAATTTCATATCACTATGGATGAATTGTTTGGGTTCTGTCCAAAGGAACAGGAACCCATAATCATCAACTGTTATAAAACTGTGTTTTATCTTTCGGATATTGAGGATCGATCCGTTTTGGATCACGGAACTGTCGAATGTAAAATACAAAAATATGGTGTCGAGGTTGCTAATGAAATTCAGTACAAATGGGAAGTTCTTGTTACAATGAAATCGGTAAAAGCAGACATACTTTATATATTTCAAAAATGTATGAAGCCTGATTGTTATATTGATTTTGTAAGTGAAAGACGTACTAACGGAAAACTTATTAAAGATAATAAACCCAACAAGCATTATGTTTGCCAGAAGAAGATCTGGGAATATAACCTGGAAGAAGATCTGGCATTGAATGGAAAATACAGTAACGAAATGCTGCAAGAACAACTGGCTATGGGATTGATAAGTGGAGAAGATATAGATATTGACTGATATCTTTTTTGGTCTGACTTGCCAGAAAAAACGACAGGTTTTGACCTGTCGTTTTTTCAACGAAATTTGCCCTTCGGGCAAGTGAAATAGCTTCGCTGTGAAATATTTGCTTTGCAAATGTGAAATGTTCGCATGCGCGAACGTGGGCAAATTTCATTTCACATTGCGACGAAGGAGCAATACTTCACAATGTGCTTGGGCACATTATTTCACATTTTGCCGCAAGGCAAAATATTTCACTGAATAATGCATCTTTTTCGGCACCTCTACTCAAAAATCCTCATTCGTAAGAATGGGGATTTTACTTTTTCACTCTTCACTTTTCACTAAAAATATAAGAACGGGATTTTTGGGAAGTAAGAAGTAATAGGTAAGAGGTAATAAGTGAAAGTTGTATAGTAAAAAAGGACTGTTCAAAGAGTGAAAATGTTGGTAAAATATTTTCAGGAGAGTGAACAAGATGAAAAAGAAAGTATTTTGCAAGGCTTTGCCTTGCTTTTTGTTTATTTTCCCCAAAGCTGTAAAAATTTTTGGGCACGTGCTAAGAGGTCAAGCAAACAAAGTTTGCGCGATAATTGGTTCAAGGTCTTAGTTATGAGAAAATCCGACAATTATTGCTGAAATAATACTATTTTTGCAAAAACACTTGTTATTATAAATGCATCTGCTATAATAGTAATGTTGTATGATTTTATAGTTATTCTTTGTATGTCTTTAAAATACAGCCGTTTAAAAGCACATTGTTTAATGGAGGGATCAAATGAATATAGGACTTATATTATCCGGAGGAATGGCTAAAGGCGCTCTTCAACTTGGCGCTTTATATGCATTAAGTGAAGTTATACCGCTAGAAGAAATCAAGTATATATCTTGCGCTTCCGTAGGTGCCCTCAATGGTTATGCCTATATGACAAACAAGCTTGAACGGACAAAGCAAATGTGGCATGATATTTGTAACAATGGCAAAAAAATAGGTTTATCCAAATTCCTTAAAAGCGATATTTTGCGACAAGATATTGTCGACCTTTATGACCCTAACGATTCAATATCTTGTGAATTTTATTGTGCTTTACTTGAGTTAAGCACCAGAAATATCGTATATAAAGATTTATCTAAGGTGGACAAAGATAAAGTGCCGTTATATTTAAAAGCAGCTGTTTCGATGCCTGTTTGGAATCCTTCGGTTCAGGTTGACGGTTCAGGATATTTTGATGGAGCAACGGTTGACAACATTCCTGTTTTTCCGCTTTTAGATCGTGAAATTGATTATATCATCTGTATATATTTTGATGATATTTGCTATAAATTTGAAAGCACAGATTTTGATAACAAAATTATTAAAATAACCTTCCCAGACGAAACTTCGTTAAGACAGTCATTTGTATTTCAGCAAGACAGCATTGATAATATGTTAGAAGTTGGTTACGAAAGAACTAAAAACCTTTTAAAAACGTATTTTAGCGATGGCTATGATAATCTCGAACAAATTTACCGTAATATAGATTTTGTTAACCAAAATAGCAAAGATAGCCCTCTGCGCTTAACCGGTGACGTGATTATTACAAATTTTAATAAAATAACGCAAAAATTAGCCAGAAGAAAGATTTTATAAATCCACCTGATAAAATTAACAGCACCTCAAAAGTGTTTAGCTTTTGGGGTGCTGTTAATATATGAATGCTTTTTGAAAATATGTAATTACAGCGAAAGTTTTATATCTGCAACTTTGATATCGGGATCGTCCAGCACCTGTTTTAGTACATTCAAATAGCAGGTATGGAAGTTGCCGACATCATCTTCGCTGGTAATCTTAGTCTGCACGTCGTAAGCTACCTCAATTTCTTTGGTCTTGGTATTAAAAGCATGAACGACATAGGCAGGAAGAGCGCTATTACCGTTGGTATACAAATTAAACTCCACGCCCTCGGGCATATCAAGAGTTAAGAATGAGTAGGCAATAGAATAATAGATTAAAAGAGGTGAAGAACGATAGATGTTATGCATTAAGGCCTCAAAATCTCTATCCTTAAACTTGACGTGTCTATAAAGACCAATCTGCGCAATTGAGAATGCCTTCAGATTATCCTCAAAGGAAAGGTCGTAATCAATCTTGGTATAACAAGCGCCGCTTTGCACCTTAATGCCTGCACAATGCTTTTCCTGTACGGAATTGCGGCAATTATAAAGACCTATGGGTATTATGTTCTTGTAGTTTCCGTTTAGCTTAGCCAAGGCTATAGAACTTGTGTAGAAAAGTAAATTCAAAAGTGAACATTGATTGTTCTGACAATAGGTCAGCATCTTTTCTACCAAATCCTTGTCAATCTTGTGACGATAGGTCTCAGTGTTGTTGCGCACAAGGAAAATAGGCATACTCCTATGATGTTTTTTGAGTTGCTTTTGCCAAATGGGATTATCGGGGCCATGGATACCGGCATAGAATGGCTCGGGATTATCGGTAAGTAGGTTGGTGAAGTACTCCAAGTGTTTCTCCGCAAGATTGTCTTTTGTGTTTTTTTCGATATCCTTTTTTATAATCTCCTCGAAACTTTCAGGAGCAGGTGGCAACGTTTCGCCATTCTTCAGAGCATTATAAACGTTTATAAGGTCCATATACAAGACGTTGATTCCATAAAGGTCAATAACCAGATGACAAACCTTGAAAAACACCATGTAACGATTGTCATAGGTGCGAATAAAATAAGGTTCGATGACAACACCGTGCATATAGTCAATGGTCTTTTTTCTGACCTTATCGATAAAGGCATCTTGCTGTTCCTTGGTTTCAAAGGACAAAACAGGCACCTTCTTGATATTCTTTACGGAATCATTAAAGTACTGCATCAGTTTTCCCTTATTCTTGAAGAACCTGATTCTAAGACAGTCATTTCGTTCAACCAGAAGCCTGAAAGCCTGATCCATAAGCTCAAAATCCACTTCCCCATCAATTGTGATGGAGGAAAGGATGTTAATCACTCTTTTATATAAACTGTACTGGGATTGCATATATGCCACGTCTTGCGAGGAATTTAAATTGTAACAAGATTTATCCGTCATATTCCATTACGCTCCTGTAAGTTAATATGGTTTTTGCGCAATACCTAATCATTATACCACATTTTTTCGACAAAAGAAAGCATTTCTGGTTTTTTTAATAATATTATTTTTTATTTAAAAAACGATTCTTCCCTAGTCTTGCAAAAAACTTAAAGGTCATAGGCCATAGTGCGCCGCCGACTATTACCATCATAAAATAGCGTACCGTTCTTGCAATTAAATGTCCGTTAAACAGCGCGTCGAGTGGGAAGCGTAGCACCTCTTTTACCAAAAGCACAAGTGCCAGTCCGCCTATAACCTTTAGTATCTGCGCCCACAAAACCGCCTTCGTTTCGAACTTTATCCATTTTAAATCTATTGTGTAAACGGCGATTAGACCTAAAGCACAGCCGAGCAAGGTAAATCCGTTTTTTCGTGCCGACTCCAAATTATGAATAGCGTTTTCGGTATATACTTCAGCGGGGAAAGGATAAAAAATCACAAAGCACAAATAGGCTGTTATAACCGCTAAAAAGGAAATAAGCACCGCATACATAACCTTGGGTGAATTTTCTGCCTTTTTAAATATCGGGTGCGCTACGAAGATAAGCACAATAGCAATTCCTACCGAAACTAGCACGTCGGCGGGAGTATGTACACCGAGATACATTCTGGATAGCGCCACTAAAGCCGCTAGTATAACCATTACTATACGAAGTACCCTGTTTTTCCAAGCCTTTGCTATACCGCCGTAAAGTCCTACAGAGGTCTGAGTGTGTCCGCTCGGGAACGAATAGCCGCTAGCCGCCTCTTTTGCCGACTCAACAATGGTAAAATCAGGGTCCTTAACCCAAGGACGAGGCACTCGGCAAACTATCTTTAAAAACTGATTTATTACAGTGCCGAAAAAACCGACGCATAAAAGATAATAACCCTTAAACTTATTAACACACCAAAAAACAATCATTCCAACCGCCATAAAAACGGTTTCCTCGCCCAAAAGCGTAATAAACGAAAATATAAAGTCTAAAACAGGATTTCGCAAGTCTTCTAAAAAGTATAAAAACGACATATTCCGTCCCCCTTATACCTTTAGTATAAAACACAAAATCCGCTTTTTCAACTTTTTTGTGATTAGCGTTTTTAATAAACAGATAAACCCGTGTTGCTCTTTAGGCTTATGTTTGGCACATTTATTGAAAAAATAAAGTTCCTATGATATACTAAATTCAGCCGATAATTTTCACAATTCTACGCTTCGTTTGTTTCTTTTTTTAGAAAACGCCTGTAAAATGTATCGCAAAGGAGTTGTTTTATATGGATCAAATCAAAATCGGACAATTTATCGCAGAGCTTCGCAAGGAGCAAAAAATGACCCAGCTTGACCTGGCAACAAAAATAGGCGTTACCGACCGTGCAATATCAAAATGGGAAAACGGTAGAGGTCTGCCCGATATGTCACTTATAACCCCATTATGCGAGACTTTGCAAATTTCGATAGACGAGTTGTTAAAGGGTGAGCGAATTGAAAACTCACAAAAACTAGCGGCAGCGCACGAAAATTTAATAAATATACTCAACGAGCGTGAGCGAGAAAGAAGAAAAGGCAAAATAAGATTGTTAATTTCTGTACTTTTAACCGTTGCAATTTTTCTATCGGTTATGCTTACTCCTATGTTATTCGCCTCGTGCCGCGGGGACGGTTATTCTTTTTCAGCAGCTTATGCTACTCGGCTTGCAAAATCCGTATCTAAATCTATTTTAAAGGGCAATTATTCAAAAGCCGTCAAAGCTATTGGTTTTGAAAATGCAGATAATCGCGCACCCGCCCAAAAAGAATGGATTTTGGCAATGGAAAATTTAAGCGACCAAAATTTATCGGTCACACAGTTTACAGTTTGGCGGATGATAGAAAACGACCGATTTGTATCAGGCTATTCAACGATGATAGTTTATGACTATATAAGCAATAAAAAATATGTGTTTGATTTTCAGATTGCATTTCAGGACAAAGGTATCTCCTTTATGGAAAGCTATACAGCAAACCTTACAAACCAACGCGAAAAGGAAGTTTTGACCATTATTAACAACGCTCTCTGCACGTATTATGCAGGATAGAGAAAAAACTTACCCCACCCTTTACTTTTTAGTAAAACGGTGGGTTTTATTGACTCAAAAAAGATTACAAAAAGTTACTATTTTGTAACCAAATTGTTCCTTTTATTTTTAAATAGCAAACTGTATAATAAATGTAGCATTTCGTAATATTAAAAAATATTTTAGGAGGAATTATTATGAAAAATGTATTAAAAAAAGCTTTATGTCTATTAACCGTCTCTCTTATGCTTATATTGTGCGCTTGTAATAATTCCGCCGAAAATAACAGCAGTTTAAAAGAAAATGAGGCCACATTAGAAACAATACTTGGCGCTGATAAAATTAATTTTGATGCTAATTACGTCCAAGTTAACGTATATTCGGATACATATTCTTTTTTCACTAATAGAAACAAAGATTTTTATAAGACCTTGGTGTCTTTTTTGAAGAATACAAAATTCCCTAAAGAAAAAACCGATTTAGAAAAACAGGATGTGGATAATTTTTATATTACGGTTGATGAAGGCGAAAGTTCCGTTTGTTTTTCTATATATAAAAATGACGTTATAGAAAAACTTCACAAAGGCGCATTTACATATTATTACTGCGAGGGCATCTATAAAAAATTTGAAAAAGCCTTCTCTTCCTACCTTCTTAAAAACCAAAAATACTGTCACGTAGCACCTACAAAAACTTTAGGACTAAATGAATATGTGATTTACGATAAAAACGGTAATACTTTAAAATCAGACACTTCTAATAAAACACCGTATTTATTTTATGATAACGGGATTGTGCATTTTTGGATGCAAGCCGGCACAGGTACGCTTACGCGCGGCGCTACCTTTTACGACGTAGAAAACGGTTTAATCTCTCCGCATTATTACGGACAAACCGATTATTTCGGCGATATGGTGTCTGCCACAGATCATTCGCAAGTAGTCATTTATGAAATGTTTACAGGCACGGAGATTTGCCGATTTACAGAGTTTGAAAAGCCTTTATCTGATGCTATGGAAAATATACGCTCTGCATATTTTTCAAAAGACGGCACTAAAATAATTGTTGAATATTTAACAGCTGATGATGAAATCGCAACTGAAAGCTTTGATATTAACGGCAATAAAAGCACCAAAAACCCCGAAATTGATGCCCAGTTTTTATCGGTACTTAACAGTGAAGCGCCCTTTATATCCGAGGACGGCAAAAGTGTTTTGCTTAAAAATTATTCGTATGGTAATAACGGAGCAACCGAAGTTTATTATGCCGTACCGCAGGAATACGCCGTGGTAGACCTTGACGGCGACGGCACTAATGAAGTGGTAGTAGATATCACGTCAAGTCAAACTGACTATATGGTTTTTCATAAATACAATAACAGCATATACGGCTTTTTAATAGGAAGACGTTCGTTACAATACATTAAAAAAGACGGTTCATTTTGCGGCAGCGGCGGTGCAGGTTTAATAGTTTACAGCAAAATGGAATTTAACAAAAATACATATAAAGTAATTGACGAAGCCTACGAGGATAACTATAACGGCATTTACAAAATAGACGGCAAAGAGGTCACAAAAGAAGCTATAGACAAATATAAAGTCGAGTGGGACTTAAAAGAAGCTGCCCGATTTATACGCTTTTCTAAATAAATCATTAATATCTTCCCACTCACCTTTTTGCTGGGTGGGAAATTTTTTGAAAAAATTTTCAAAATATCCAAAGATTACACTTGACAATCAAGCGACCATATGATATGATAGTATCAAAGATAGAAATTGGAGGCGTTAAAATGATAACGAAATATCCCGGAACAACTATAGAAGTGCTATCTATAGAAAAAGGCGGTTCAAAGGTTTTGTTTAATGGTCTCTTCGCCGCAGGCGGCGTTACTTTATCACAGGTTTCAAATATGACGGGACTAGAACCCTATCTTATTCAAAACTGGGTGAAGCGCAAATTTCTTTCACACCCAAAAAACAAGGTCTATAATAAAGAGCAGTTTGCAAGAATAGTAATTATTAATATGCTTCGCGAAATTTTGCAGATAGAGTCTATTTGCAGTCTTTTGCAGGTGATTGAGGGTCCGACTACCAGTACCCTTGACGATCTTATAAAGGATGATGAGTTATACCACCGATATTTTAATATGATTTGCGAAAAGGACGTTGATATGCTTGACAAAGCCACCGTGTTAAAACTAGCCGAAGAGGCTACCGAGGACTTTAAATCCACTTACCCCGGAGGCAGACAAAAGCTTATAAAAATCTTGCAGATTATGTTTTACGCACACAAAGCGGCGCGACTTAGCGACCGCGCAAAAGAGTTAATCTCTTCTCTGGATTAATTTTACCATTTATTTAAGGGGGAAATTATATGTTTATTGAATGGTGGAATTCAATAGGTCTTGCAGCGCAGATTTTTTACTGCATTGCTATTCCTGCTACTTTAATACTTTTAGTGCAAACTGTACTTATGTTCCTAGGTCTTGACGACAGCGCCGAGGCTGACGTGGATTTTGATACTGACGTTGGCGATATCGATATTGACGACGGTGCTTTGGACGACGGACTTACCGACGTAGGCGACCTTGACGCGCTTTACTTCTTTACCTTCCGCGGAATTATAGCATTCTTCGTTGTATTCGGTTGGGTCGGAATTGCAATGCAGTCTGCGGGTGTAAATCTGGCTATTACGTTGCTGGTTTCTACCGTTTGCGGAGCTTCTATGATGGTAGCAATAGCGTATCTTTTCAGAGCCATTATGAAGCTTAGAAGCGACGGAACAGCCGATAACCGCAACGCACTCGGTGTTTCAGGTAAGGTATATCTTACCGTGCCGCCTTCACGTTCGGGCGAGGGTAAAGTGAACATTATGTTACAGGGCGCATACGTTGAACGAAATGCCGTTACCGACGAAGCTGAGCCTATCCCTACCGGCCACGAGATAATCGTTGTCGGCACAAGCGGACAGACCAGTGTAGTTGTTAAACGTAAATAAATTATAAACGGAGGAAAAAATTATGAGTTTTGAAATTATTTTACTTGTCTGTGCTGTAGCACTTGTCCTGATATCCTTCATTGCATGGATATGTTCAAGATATAAGAAGTGTCCTTCTGACAAGGTTATGGTAGTGTACGGTTCTATCGGTAAAAACAAGGACGGTTCTAACCGCAGTGCTAAATGTATCCACGGCGGTGCAGAGTTTGTTATCCCTGTGTTCCAGGCTTATTCTTACCTAGACCTCACCCCTATCTCCATTCAGGTTGACCTTAAAAACGCACTTTCAAAGCAGAACATCCGTATCGACGTTCCTTCGAGATTTACCGTTGGTATCTCTACCGAACCGGGTGTTATGCAAAATGCCGCTGAACGTCTTTTAGGCTTACAGCTTTCTGAAATTCAAGAGCTTTCTAAAGACATTATCTTCGGTCAGTTAAGACTTATCATTGCAACAATGGATATTGAGGATATCAATACCAACCGTGATAAGTTCCTCGCCGCTGTAAGCGACAACGTTGAAACCGAGCTTAAGAAAATCGGTCTTCGTCTTATCAACGTTAACGTTACCGATATCAGCGACGAATCAGGCTATATAGCAGCTCTTGGTAAAGAAGCGGCTGCTAAGGCTATCAACGATGCTAAAAGAAGCGTTGCCGAACAGGATAGAGAGGGTTCTATCGGTGAGGCAAATGCTAAGAAGGAGCAGAGAATCGAAGTATCCCGTGCCGACTCACTCGCTATCGAGGGTGAAAACGAGGCTAAGATGAAGATTGCTATGTCCGAAGCCGCTCTTAAGGAAAAAGAGGCTGAGGCACAAAAGATTGCTACAACCGCTGAAAAGACTCAGGCTGCTAAGGCGCTCGAGGAATCCTATGCCGCTGAGCAGGCTGCTGAAAAGGCAAGACGTGATAAGGAACAGGCAACACTTGAAGCCGACGTTATCGTTCACGCCGAGGCTAGAAAGAAAGAACTCGAACTCGCGGCTGAAGCAGAGGCTGAACAAATCCGCAGAAAAGCCAAGGGTGAAGCTGACGCTATCTATGCAAAGATGGAAGCACAGGCTCGAGGCGTTGAAGAAATCCTTAAGAAACAGGCGGCAGGTTTTGCTGAAATCGTAAAATCCGCAGGCGGAGACGCCGATGCCGCACTCAGACTTCTTATTGCAGATAAGCTTGAAGACCTTATGCGTGTTCAGGTTGACGCTGTTAAGAACATCAAGATTGATAAGGTTACTGTTTGGGACGGCGGTCAAAACGGTGACGGTAAGACCTCAACCGCTAACTTTATCTCGGGTATGATGAAGTCGGTACCTCCTCTTGACGAGGTTTTCGCAATGGCAGGTATGCAGCTCCCAAGTCTTTTAGGCACTAAAACTCCCGAAGTTCCAACCGAGGTTATCCCCGAGGCTGTAGCAGAGAAACCTGTGGCAGAAGAAACCGTCGCAGAAGCTTAAAAACTTGTTTGAAACAATAAAGAAGAATAAACCTTAAGTTTCGCTTATGCGAAACAAGATATAAGTACTGCCGTGCGAAAATTCGCACGGCACCTTTTTATTTACTGTTCAAATCAATTTTGCACTTTGCATTTTTTGCGTTGACTTTACCCCAAAAAAGCAGTATTATAATAGATGATAAATATTTTTAGAAAGAGCGTGTAGCGAATGAAAAAAATTCTCACAATTTTGCTTTGTGCTGTGTTACTGTTTGCTATAATTCCTATGGGAGCTTTTACAGCCAGTGCGGCAACCAGCGGTTATTACACCTACAACGTGTCAAACAATAAAGCTACTATTACCGCCTGCGATACCTCAATCAGCGGCGCTGTAACAATTCCGTCAACCCTTGGCGGTTACCCTGTTACCGCTATAGGTGATTCTGCATTTTCTTGGTGCAATTTGCTCACCTCAATCACAATTCCAAAAAGCGTTACTAGTATTGGTAATTCCGCTTTTTCGGGTTGCAGTAACCTCACCTCTATCACAATTCCCGATAACGTTACTGTTATAGGCACTTATGCGTTTTACTACTGCAGTAGCCTAACCACAGTTACAATCGGCAAAAGAGTTGCAAGTATAGGCGCTTCTGCCTTTGAAGATTGCAGTTTGCTTAGCGCTATTAACGTAAGTACAGAAAATTCCTACTTTTCTTCTTTAGACGGTGTTCTGTATAACAAGGAAAAAACCGAGCTTATTTGCTATCCTGCAGGAAGGTCTGCAACCTCGTATACAATACCCGGAAGCGTAAAAGTTATCGGTGATTCTGCATTTTTTTGGTGTAATTCACTCACCTCAATCACAATTCCAAACAGCGTAAAAAGTATTGGCAACTCTGCATTTTCAGGTTGCGGCAGACTCACCTCTATCACAATCCCGAAAAGTGTGACCAGTATAGGTGATTATGCATTTTATTATTGTAGCAGACTAACTACTGTTACAATCCCAAATAACGTTACAAGTATTGGTAGCTATGCGTTTAATAGCTGCTCAAAGCTATCAGAGGTATATTATTACGGAACAGTTGATGAATGGAACAGCATTTCAATAGAAAAACGCAATGAGCCTTTGGGTAGTGCTACAATATATTATCTTGTTCCTGTTGATTTAAACGGTGACCAAAGGTTTGATATTTTAGACCTTGTGAGCCTTAAAAAGATTTTAGCAGGTCTTGAAGATACCTCTAACCTAGCCGACGTAAACAAGGACGGTGACGTTGACGCGCTTGACGTTTCCTGCCTCATAGAAATAATTTTAACGTCAAATTAAAAATCATAAACGCGAGGTGTGGCAATTTTGCTACACTTCGCGTTATTTTTTTGTTTTCTTTGGTTATATTTTTCTCTCGTCACTAATTGACAAAATTATATATTTCATATATAATAAAGCCATAGGACAGTACTGTTTTTGTCCAAGGAAATTTTACCTTTTACATGACTGACGGATTTGTGGAGTACCACAAGGGAATGTAAAAGTTTTATGCCGACCGTCTGGGCAATTCAGTTTTAAAGCTGGGTTGTCTTTTTTATTGTGATTTACTGCTTTTCGAGGGGGATTTTTATGCAACACGAAAATTGGAACGGATTTAAGGGTGAGCTTTGGAAAAACGAAATTAACGTCCGCGATTTTATCCAAGCAAACTATAAAGAATATAAGGGTGACCAAAGTTTTTTAGCAGATGCAACACCCAGAACCCGTAGCATTATGAAAAAGGTTGACCTTTTATTATCTCTTGAGCGTCAGTACGGCGGTGTTATCGCTATTGACACCACAACCGTTTCATCACTTACAAGCTATCCTGCGGGTTATATTGATAAGGACGAAGAAATAATCGTGGGGCTTCAAACCAACCGTCCGCTAAAAAGAGGTGTAAATCCCTTTGGCGGTATCAGAATGGCACGACAGGCTTGTGAAGCCTACGGCTATAAGCTAAGTTCTAAAATAGAGGAAGAATTTCACTACCACACCACCCATAATGATGCCGTTTTCCGTTCTTATACCGACGAAATGCGAAAGGTTAGAAAGTGCCACGTTATCACAGGTCTTCCCGATGCTTACGGCAGAGGCAGAATTATTGGTGACTATAGAAGAGTTGCTCTTTACGGCGTTGACCGACTTATTGAAGAAAAAGCAAAGGACAGAAAAAAACTCTCTACAGGTAATTTTGACACCGACCAAATCCGCCTTTTTGAAGAGCTAAACAAGCAGATAACCTTTTTAGGCTACTTAAAAGAAATGGCGCAGATTTACGGTTTTGATATAAGCGGTCCAGCGGCAAATGCTAAAGAGGCTATTCAGTGGACATATTTTGCATATCTCGGCGCTATTAAAGAGCAAAACGGTGCCGCAATGTCACTTGGCAGAGTAGCAACCTTTTTTGATATTTATATCGAAAGAGATATTGAAAACGGTGTTTTAACCGAGGCTACAGCACAGGAACTATTTGATGATTTTGTTATAAAACTGCGACTAGCCAGACACCTTCGCACACCCGAATATAACGAGCTTTTCGGCGGTGACCCAATGTGGATTACCGAGGCTGTAGGCGGTATGGGTGAGGACGGAAGAACACTTGTAAGTAAGAGCAGCTTCCGTATTCTTAACACCCTCTACACTCTAGGCCCCTCCCCCGAGCCTAACCTCACTATTCTTTGGTCTAACTCTCTGCCCGAAGCGTTTAAGCGTTACTGCGCAAAGGTTTCTGCAGATACCGACTCTATTCAGTACGAAAACGACGATATTATGCGCCCGATTTACGGCGACGATTACGCTATCGCTTGTTGCGTTTCGGCAATGAAGCTTGGAAAACAAATGCAGTTTTTCGGTGCACGTTGCAACCTTGCAAAATTAATGCTAATTGCTCTAAACGGCGGATATGATACCACAAGCAAAATGAGTGTCGGCCCTAAGATGTCACCGCTTACTTGTGAAAAGCTCGATTACGAACAGGTAATGGAGAGATTTAATATTTATCTTGAGTGGCTTTGCCGTCTTTACGTTAATACTATGAACGTAATTCACTATATGCACGATAAATGCGCCTACGAAAAGACACAGATGGCGCTTCACGATACCTTTGTCGAAAGATTTATGGCGTTTGGTATTGCAGGACTATCGGTTGTTGCCGACTCTCTTAGCGCAATTAAATTTGCAAACGTCCGCCCGATTGTAGACGGCGAAGGCTTTATTACCGACTTTGAAACCACGGGCGACTTCCCTAAATTTGGTAACGACGATGACAGAGTTGACCTTATTGCAAAGGATATGACCAAACGTGTTATCGGAGAACTTAGAAAAACGCCGACCTACCGCGATGCTATCCACACCCTATCGGTACTAACTATTACCTCTAACGTTATTTACGGTAAAAACACAGGTGCTACACCAGACGGCAGAAAGGCTTTTGCCCCATTTGCCCCAGGTGCTAATCCAATGCACAACCGAGAAGAAAACGGC
The DNA here is from genome assembly GCA_045602945.1 of Acutalibacteraceae bacterium. Lineage (GTDB taxonomy): Bacteria > Bacillota > Clostridia > Oscillospirales > Acutalibacteraceae > UBA737. The sequence goes on from JAZSCM010000032.1 coordinate 14,072, forward strand.
GCACTGGCATCTCTTAACTCGGTTGCAAAGCTATCGTATGACGATTGCCGCGACGGTATTTCAAACACCTTCTCAATAACCCCCGAGGCACTCGGCAGAACCGAGGACGAGCGCATAGGAAACCTCGTTTCAATCCTTGACGGCTACTTTGCAAAGAAGGCACACCACATAAACATAAACGTTATGAACCGCGAAACTCTAATGAAGGCTTATGAAGAACCCGAGCTTTATCCAAACCTTACAATTCGTGTTTCGGGCTATGCTGTAAACTTTAACAAGCTATCCCGTGAACAACAGCGTGAGGTTATAAGCCGCACCTTCCACCAAGCGCTATGAGTAGTAAAGTATTAAATAAAGCACAGGGACTCGTCCACTCTATTCAAAGCCTTGGCACAGTTGACGGTCCGGGTGTTAGATTTGTGGTGTTTTTAAAGGGCTGTAATTTAAGATGTGCTTACTGTCACAACCCTGATACCTGGGATTTTGACGGTGCTGTAAATTACACCGCCGAGCAAATAATTGACAAAGCCTTGCGCTGTAAGGAGTATTTTGGAGATAAGGGCGGTATCACAATTTCGGGCGGCGAACCGCTTTTACAGGCAGAATTTGCAAAAGAGGTTTTTTCTCTCTCGAAAAAATCAAAAATCAACACCTGCCTTGACACTGCGGGTACTGTTTTAAACGACGAAGTAAAGGCTTTACTCGACGTTACCGACCGTGTGCTTTTAGATATTAAGTTTACAAGTGACGAGGAGTATAAGCGGTACACAGGCTCCAGCATAAAAGCGCCGCTTGAATTTTTAGAGTATCTAAATGAAAAAGCTATTCCCACAACGCTAAGACAGGTAATTATCCCTACTATCAACGATACTAAGGAAAACGTTTTAGCCCTTAAAGAAATAGCAAAGGCTCACCCTTGCGTTGATAAGGTAGAGCTTCTCCCCTTTAAAAAAATTTGTCAGGTAAAGTATGATAAAATGGGAATTCCTTTCCCACTATCCCATATCCCAGAGCCTGATATAAAAGGTATGGAAAATTTAAACCTATTTCTTTGCGAATAAACAGCAAAAGTGCAAGGTTTCGCCTTGCACTTTTTTTAGTTTGACAGTATAATTACTTTAGAGGTGGTTTTATGGAACCGATATTAATAAATAAGTGTAAAAATATGCCAAGACAAGATTATCCAAGACCTTCGTGGGCTAGAAAAGAGTGGTATTCTCTAAACGGCGAATGGGAATTTGAGTTTGATTTTTCAGTAAGCGGTGAGCAACGCGCTATGTTTTTAAACGGTGAGTTCAAAAGCAAAATTACCGTTCCTTTTTGCCCTGAAAGTGACCTTTCGGGTGTAGGATACAAGGATTTTATGCCTTGTGTTTGGTATAGAAAGCGCTTAAATATAGATATTCCTCAAAATAAACGTGTGCTTTTGCATTTCGGCGCTGTTGACTATGAATCAAGGGTATGGGTAAACGGTAACCTCTGCGGAACACACAAGGGCGGCTACTGTGCTTTTAGCTACGATATAACCGATTATCTAAATTGCGGCGAAAACACTATAGTTGTAATGGCTAAAGACGATTTACGCTCTTTAAAACAGCCGTTTGGCAAACAAAGTGACCGCCTTTACTCTTACGCTTGTTCATATACAAGGACTACGGGCATCTGGCAGACCGTTTGGCTTGAATTTGTGCCTGAAACCTACCTTGTTTCTTCTAAAATGACACCTCACGCTAAGGACGGCGCGTTAGAAATCAGTGTAAAAGGCAAAGGGCGTGACCTTGAAAACTATTTTGTAAAGGCAACCGCATTTTTGGGTGGCAAGGAAATGGGCTACGGCATAGCGCACTTTACAGGCGATATAGCCTCTACACTTTTAAAGGTCAGTGAAATACATTTGTGGGAGGTTTTAAATCCTAGTCTTTACGATTTAAAAATAGAATTGTTTAAAGACGGCGAAAGCCTCGCTACCGACACGGTATACAGTTATTTTGCTCTAAGGGATATATCCTTTAACAAGAATGGACTTTTAGTAAACGGCAAACCCATATTTATGCGATTAGTGCTTGACCAAGGCTTTAATCCCGACGGAATTTATACAGGACCTACCGCCCAGTTTCTTGAAAAGGATATCGACCTATCAATAGCACTCGGCTTTAACGGTGCCAGGCTTCATCAAAGGGTGTTCGAAGAGCGCACATTATACTACGCAGATAAAAAGGGCTATATCGTATGGGTAGAAGCGCCCTCGGGAATAGACCTTGGCAAGAATGACGCTACCCAAACTTTTTTACCCGAATGGACCGAGATAATAAACAGTCACTATAACCATCCCGCAGTAATCGGCTGGTGCCCGTTTAACGAAATATATCACTGCAAGGTTTTAAACGTAGAAACTATTACTACAGTATACAATTTTACAAAGCAATTAGACCCTTACCGCCCCTGTATTGATGCCAGCGGCGGAACGCACTATGAAACCGATATGTTTGACGTTCACGATTATGAGCAATACCCCGAAAGACTTAAAAACTACCTAGCGCCAATGCTTTTGGATCCTTTGGCTTTTACTAGCCCCGTTGCACGTTATAGAGGCTCTGCTCCCGTGAGAAAAGACGTGTACAAAGGTCAGCCTTATTGGGTGAGCGAATTCGGCGGCACGTTTTGGAATCCTGATATAGATAAGGATTCAGATGCTTGGGGCTACGGCGACGCACCAAAATCCGAAGAGGAATTTATTTCGCGTTTTGAGGGACTGGTGGATACGCTTTTAAACCACCCGCGCGTATGCGGTTTTTGTTATACACAGCTAACCGATATCGAGCAGGAGCAAAACGGCTTATATTTCTATAATAGAACACCTAAATTCTCAAAAGAGACCTATAAAAGAATATATAAAGCCTTAAAAGCACCGTCAGCAATAGAAAAATAACCCCAAAAAGACCTTGCCCACTGTTTTTTTAGGCAAGGTCTTAATTTTTGATTATAAAAATATTGATTAATTATAAACTATAATATATAATGGTTATGAATACTGTAGCATATTTTGTAGTATGCTGCATAAATTTGAATTTTGGAGGGTTTTTATGAAAATCGTGACAAATGTACTAAAAACGGTATGGCAATACCTCGAAGGACTAAACGGCATAGTGTTTGCACTATATGCTCTTTTAGTTTTCGGAACAGCCGCATTCACACAGGACTATTATGCAGATAAAGGAATGGCAATGCCTTTCCTTGCAATCTTTGGTATTGCGTTACTTGCCTGTCCTGCAATTCTTAGAATTTTTCAGGTACTCGAATTTAAGAAAAGGGAACTAAAGTACACTAAGCTTCCATACGTAAAGCTTATACTAAAACTAGCAATTATTTCCTTATTCTACATAATCCCTTATCTTTATTTAAATCTTTTCTATACAGCGTACGCACCGGGCGGATTTTCACCCGACTCGTTTAAGCAGTATACGCAGGTGTTAACAGGCGAATATAACGACTGGCACCCTGTTTTACACTCACTCCTCGCATTTAAATTGCCGTTAGACCTTACAGGCGGCGACTTTACCTTTATTGCAAAGTTCCAGGTTATCTGGTTCTCTATTGCTATAGGCTATGCGTTTAGCGCAGTTTATAAATATACCAGACTCAGATACGCAGTTATCGGTCTTGTATTCCTTATAATCAACCCAAGATTTGGCTATATCGCATTGTTCGTTTGGAAGGATATGGCGTTTGCAATTTGCGCGTTATTCCTTATTACCTTTGCGCTTCATATTTATATGTCTAAGGGCGCATGGCTTAAGTCATACGTTAATATGGCGGCTTTAATCGTTATTTCGGTTGTAGCAACCTTTGTAAGACACAACGGTCTGCTCTTTACAATTCCGCTTCTTGCCGCAATATTCTTCTTTATAAACTTTAAGAAAACTCTCGTTATTGCTTTAAGCTTTATCATTCTTTGCCTCGGTATTAAATTCCCTCTTTACTCTGCTTTAAAGGTTGAGGCACCCGACCAGAGAGTTGTTGAGTCTATGGGCCTACCGCTTACCGTTATCGCAGGTGTTGTTGTAAACGATTTCGAATCCTTAGACCAAGAAACCGAGGAGTTTGTACGCGCGGTAGCACCAATTAAGGTTTGGGAGGATAATTATAAAAACCTCAACGCTAAAAAGTACGCCGACAGAGAAGGCACCTTTAACTTTATCAAGTGGAACGAAAACACCAATATTCAGGTAATTGAGGATACAGGCAGAGCAAAGATTATTTCAATGATGTTCAGCTGCTTTAAAAACTCTCCAAAAGAGTCTTACATTGCACTAATTAAGCTAACAAACCACGCTTATACTCTGACCGACTCATATAACGAGCATCTTGAAACCGATATGTTTGTTAAATTTACAAACACCTACGGTCTTGAGAAAACGGGCGACGTAGAGCTTCAGAGCACACTTAAAACCCATTACAAATTTATGGAAGAAAGATTTGGATTTATATTCCTATATCTAGGTCTTATGCACCTTATCCTTGTAGTTTCAATCCTTGCCAAGTGCAAACTAACTAAGTTCAAGGATTTAAAGACCGTGTTCTTTATCCTCCCCGTATTAATTTACAATTTCGGCTCAACACTCCTTCTTACAGGCTACGACGATGCACACCGCTTCTTCTTCTACACCTACCTACTAATGCCTGTACTACTTGTATTCCTATACAAGAAAAACGACGACGTAACCGATACCGATACTCTGGGTTACATACTCTTTAAGGCTGTAAAGCCGTTCTTTAAAAAGAAGGCTGTAGAAAAAGTAAGTGAAGAGGTAGCAGCAGAAGAACCCGTTTTAGAAGAAGCTACCGTAGAAGCATAAATTCAATCAATATGAAAAAGGTTTTAATTATCGGAGCAGGGCCCGCAGGACTGACTGCGGCCTACGAGCTCCTTAGTAAATCAAAGGACTTTGAGGTAATCGTGCTTGAAGAGAGTGACTGCTTTGGCGGTATTTCCCGCACGGTTAACTACAAGGGCAACCGTATGGATATGGGCGGTCACCGTTTTTTCTCAAAAGTACCCGAGGTTAACGATTGGTGGGAGAAAATGCTTCCAACCCAAGGCGCTATGCCGTATGACGATATACTGCTTGGCAGAACCTCAACCACTATAGACGGCGGTCCTGACCCCGAGAAAACCGACAGGGTAATGCTAAGAAGAAACCGCCTATCCCGTATCTTCTTTAACTCAAACTTTTTCGATTATCCAATATCGCTTAAATTCGAAACCATAAAAAATATGGGTTTTGGCACTACTATTGTTGTAGGCTTTAGCTATCTTAAAACTGTGTTTTTTAAGCGCGAGGAAAAATCGCTTGAGGATTTTTATATCAACCGCTTCGGCAAAAAACTCTATTCGATGTTTTTTGAAAACTACACCGAAAACCTATGGGGCAGACACCCCAGCGAAATCTCTCCCGAATGGGGCGCACAGCGTGTTAAGGGCCTATCTATCAGAGCCATACTAAAGGATATTTTTGGCAAGGTTTTAGGTAAGAAAAACCGCAAGGTTGAAACCTCACTTATCGAGGAATTTGCCTATCCTAAGCTCGGCCCCGGTCAGTTGTGGGAGCTTACCGCATCAGAGGTCGAAAAGCTTGGCGGTACCATACTCAAAAACGCTAAGGTTGTAAATATCCTCAAAGACAAAAACGGCAGTATAACCGGTCTTATTTACGAAAAGGACAAAGAGCGCATCACAATAGAGGGCGACTACGTTATTTCCTCAATGCCTGTTAAGGATTTAGTTTTGGGGTTAAACGACGTACCCCAAAAATATCTTGAGATTGCCAAAGGTCTTCCCTACCGCGATTATATGACGGTGGGTGTGCTTATCCCCTCTTTGAAACTCAAAAACAAGACCAAAATCAAAACTATCGGCAATATCGTGCCTGATAATTGGGTATACGTTCACGATAGAAGCGTTTCAATGGGCAGATTTCAGATTTATAACAACTGGTCGCCTTATATGGTAAAAGATATAGAAAATCACGTCTGGATAGGTCTTGAATACTTCTGCAACGAGGGCGACGGTATGTGGTCTATGAGCGACCAAGACTTTTCTAAAAAGGCAATAAAAGAAATGGTTACTCTGGGTCTTATCGGTAGCGAAAACGAAGTGCTGGACACCCACGTTGAGCGTGTTAAAAAAGCATACCCTGCATACTTTGACACCTATGCACAAATGGACGATTTAAGGGAATACCTTAACACTATACCAAACCTATTCTGCGTTGGCAGAAACGGTCAGCATAGATACAATAATATCGACCATAGTATGTGCACCTCGTTTGAAACGGTTAAAAGTATCCTTTCAGGTGAAACTAATAAAGACAATATCTGGAACGTAAACACCGAAAAGGAATACCACGAACAGAAAAAGTAAATACCGACTTTAAACCCATTCGTTTTAGCGAATGGGTTTTTTATTGAAAAGAATATGCTGTTGTGATATACTTAAAATATGGAGGTAAAATATTATGTATAGTTCTATCTACGAAGCCTTGCAGAAGGATTTTGTTAAAATTCGTCATTTATATTCGGGTGACTGTTATGACCAAAGCCTGTTTGACCAAACGGTAGCTGATATTAGAAGAATACGCGCAAAAATTGTAAAGAAATCAAAGGTCGAAGGACGAAAACTTATTTTATATTGCATTGACACTCTTTTTGAAATAATATCCGAAAATGATAAAAGCAAAACCTATGACTTTGCAGACACCATACATAATATGCCGGAAATTTCTCTGGGAATGCGAAATATATATTCCTTTGACAAAGAAATACTTGCTTTTCAAAAAAAGTATGGAAAAATCTACTTCCCTGATTTTAAAAAAATAAAGCCTAAATTTCAGAGAAAAGCTCCTAAAAATGCGGCAGAATTCTTTAGTCCTAAAGCCGATGAAAGCTTTAAGCGCTTACATCCTGTAGGATATTATATTTTGATTGCAATAGGTCTAACGGTCCTTTTGCTACCACAAATTTTATACGCTTTATATATACTTTTAATTAACCCTATCGAGCAAATAAGACCTGACGTAACGCTGCTAGACGGCTTTGCGTTTTTCACGGGTTGGTTCGGTTGCCTTATTTTCGGCGTAGGGCTGTTTAATATTGTCAGCGCTTGGATACACCAGCATCTCGGTCACAAGTTAACAATTATTTGTTCTTTATTAGGCGGAGCTATGATAACGTTAAGCTTAACTTTGCTGTACAGATAACCCATATATTTAATAACGTTTTAAAGAGGTGATATTATGCAGACTGCAAAATATATAAGCGAAATTTGTTTTAATAACAATCTACCAAAAGGCTCTTATCTTAACAATCTGCCTGTAATAAAGTATTTATCTAAAGCAGAAAATCTTCCGCTTAATTCTAGTGTTACCTTTTTTGTAGGCGAAAACGGAACGGGAAAATCAACGCTTTTAGAGGCTATTGCGGTAGCCTACGGCTTTAACGCCGAGGGCGGCTCAAAAAATTTCACCTTTTCGACCAACGCTACCCATTCTGAGCTTTATAAGCATTTAAGCCTTGCAAAACGAAGCTTTGCAAGGGACGGATTTTTTCTAAGAGCAGAAAGCCTTTACAACGTAGCAACCAACATTGACGAGCTAGATAAACTTCCCTCCTTTGATGCGCCCATAATCGGAGGCTACGGCGGTGTATCACTTCACAATCAGTCTCACGGCGAAAGCTTTTTAAGCATTGTGCAAAACCGCTTTTTCGGTAACGGCCTTTATATTTTAGACGAGCCTGAAGCGGCACTTTCCCCTATGCGCCTTTTAACGCTGATAGCCGAAATAAACGAGCTTGTGAAAAAAGATTCGCAGTTTATAATAGCCACCCACTCCCCTATTTTAATGGCTTTTCCAAATGCTGAAATTCTGGAGTTTTCAAAAGACGGCATAGTAAAGACCGATTACAAAAACACCGAACACTATAAAATAACTAAAAGCTTTTTAGAAAACCCCGAAAAAATGCTTCACTATTTGTTAGATGATGAATAAAACAAAAAACCTCACTTAAAAATTAAGTGAGGTTTTATTATTTGCTTTACGTGTTAAAATAAACCTTTTATCCAATTAAGGATTGTGAAGTTATCTGCAAATGGGAAAGTAAGAATACCCATCACGAAAACAACTATAATTATAAGCGGTAAAACGTAGGTTAAGTATGGCTTTAACCACTTTGGCATTTTAAGGCCCTTACCTGCGTTGGCTTCAGCTATAAAGTTATCAAAGCCCCAACCCTTTTTGCTAACGCAGAATAAGACGTAGCAAAGAGCACCGAGAGGTAACGCGCAGTTGCTAACTAGGAAATCCTCTAAATCGAGCACACCCGAGCCACTAGCAAACGGAACGAAGCCTGATAATACGTTAAAGCCTAAAGCGCAAGGAATAGAGAGGATAAGCACTGCAATACCGCAGATTAAACAACCCTTAACTCTTGACCAGCCTGTTAGCTCTCTTACCATAGCAAGAATGTTTTCGAACACTGCAATTATGGTAGACATAGCCGCAAAGAACATAAAGAGGAAGAAGAGTGTTCCCCAAATTCTGCCGCCCGCCATATTGTTGAAAACCGACGCCATCGCCTGAAACAGCAGTGACGGACCGGCGCCAACCTCAACGTCGAAGGTGAAACAGGCAGGGAAAATAATAAGACCTGCCATAAGTGCTACGAAGGTATCAAGACCTAAAATGTTTAAGGACTCGCCCATTAGCGAACGCTCTTTACCTATGTAGCTGCCAAAAATCGCCATCGAGCCGATACCGAGGCTAAGTGTAAAGAATGCCTGATTCATAGCACCAACTATAACGTTACCGTTAATTTTAGAAAGGTCAGGCTTTAGATAGAAGCTAAGGCCCTCTTTCGCGCCGTCAAGCGTAAAGGCGTTAATAGCTAAAACTATCATAAGTGCAAAGAGTGCTAACATCATATACTTTGTAACGCCCTCAACACCCTTTTGAAGACCAAAGGATAGAATAAGGAAGCCGAGCGCTACAACGATAGCCATAAAGCCTACCATTACAATAGGGTCAGACAGCATATTTCCGAACAAAGCATTAGAAGCCTCATTTGAAATACCCGTCATATTACCGCTTAAAAACTGAACGAAATAATAAAGAATCCAACCTGTTACCGACGTATAGAACATCATAAGTAAGAAGTTAGCCGCAAGTGCTACCTTGCCGTGTATATGCCATTTTTGACCCGGTTTTTCAAGCTTTTGATAAAGTGATACCGGACTGCTTTGTGCCGCACGGCCGAGCGAAAACTCCATAACCATAACGGGCAGACCTAAAATAACCAAAAAGATTAAGTAGATAAGCACGAATGCTCCGCCGCCGTATTGACCTGCCATCCAGGGAAACTTCCAAACGTTTCCGCAACCGATAGCACAACCTGCTGACAGCAGAATAAAGCCTAAACGGCTTTTAAGTTGTTCTCTTGCCATAAAAAGACCCCCTAATTTCTTTTTTATTATTATACAGCATAAAAAAAGAAACTACAAGGAATTTTTTGTAAAGTATAAAAGAGTTAAAACACAACGCATCTATATAATAAATAAAAAATTGCTTGTCAACTAAACAGGACGTTTTAGTTGACAAGCATTGTTTATATCGTTTCGCAAAGCGAAACACCGATTTATTATTCTTTAATTTTTATTTTAAAAACGGGACAGTGGCATCGTCCCTTACAATTTAGTTTAATAATTACAAAAATTTTCTGATATCTATTGCTAATTTTTCCTCTAAATTTATAAGGCGCTTTGCAATATCCTTTGTTTTTTCACTAGCCGCCTCGTATTTATTAAGATATTTGTTTAAGGACTTTACACCCATATTACAGCCGTCGGTCATAAGGTCCGAAATAGTTTGGTCTGACTTATCAACCGCCAAGTGCATATTAGTTTTCATCCACGACATACCTTTAGCGATTAGCTGCGGTTCTTTCCCCTCGTCATGATAGTCGTTTAATAGCTCCTCTATTTCGTTTTGCAGTTTAGAATGCTCGTCCTTACAAACTATTAAAAGCTTTTTAAACTCCCTGTCCTCGACCTTATCGAGAATATCGTCTATCGACTCTATTCCCATCTTAACCCCCGCATCGCATTCTCTGAGTAGCTTTATTGTATCTTGTTCTACCATATAAAAAACCTCTTTTCTGCTAGTAGTTTCTGCAAAAAAGAGGTTTTTAAACAAAATTTATTTAATTATAGTTATATCCTAAATCAAAAGCCTTGAGATTAAGCTCTAAGAACTTTTCGGGCACGGTTTTCTTTATAACCTTCACCCAATCTTCGTAAGCGATTTCTGTGCTCTTTGCTAAAACGCCGATAAGCACCACGTTTACAGCCTTCGGAGAACCTGCTTTAAGGCTTAAATCTAACGCATCAAGTGCTACGGTTTCTGCCTTTTGTGATAAAGCGTCAACTATACCCTCGGGATATTTTGCGGCACCTGTTATTACTGGCATTGGGTTAATTGCTCTATCATTTAAAATCATTTTTCCGCCTTTTTTAAGGTACGGTAGAGCACGGAGTGCCTCTAGGCGCTCGAAAGCCAAGATAATGTCTGCTTCGCCCTTATCAATTATAGGAGAATAAACCTTCTCGCCGTATTTTACGTAGGTTACAACCGAGCCGCCGCGCTGACTCATACCGTGTACCTCGGACACCTTAACGTCATATCCCGCGTCAATAACAGCGTTGCCTAAAATTCGGCTGGCAAGTAACGTACCCTGACCGCCAACGCCTACAATCATAATATTTTTAGTAGCCATTATTCTTCCTCCTTTGAGATTGCGCCAAACGGACAAATTCCAACGCAGAGTCCGCAACCGTTACACTGTGTTACGTCTATTTTCGCCTTGCCGTTTTCAAACGTAATAGCAGGGCAACCAAGCTTCATACACTTTTTGCAGGATTTACATTTATCCTCGTCAACCTTGCAGTGACCTATGTATTTAACAGTTTTGAGTAGCGCGCAAGGACGCTGTGCGATAATAACCGAAGGCTCGTCAGTTGATAATTCTTCCTTCACAGCCTTTTCAAACGCTACGGTATCAAATGGGTCCTCAACCCTTACTCTGTCAACACCGACAGCCTTGCAAAGTGCCAACAAATCTACCTGACGGGTAGGCTCCTTGCGGATTGTAAAGCCTGTGGTTGGGTTTTCCTGATGGCCTGTCATACCCGTAATCGAGTTATCAAGAATAATAACGGTATTATTACCCTTGTTATAAACTATATCAATAAGACCTGTAATACCAGAATGCATAAAGGTTGAGTCACCGATAACAGATACAAGTTTTCCTGCAAACTCGTTACCTCTAGCCTTTACCATACCGTGAGCCGCACTGACAGAAGCGCCCATACAAATTGTTGTATCAACGCTTGAAAGCGGTGCTACAGCGCCTAAGGTATAGCAACCGATGTCGCCCGAAACGGTAAGACCAAGTTTTGAAAGCACGTAGAAGGTGCCTCTGTGAGGACAACCTGCACACATAACAGGAGGACGAACAGGCACGTTTTCGGCGGGTGCGAAAGCGTCGGTTTCCTCACCTAGAACTACCTTCTTTATCATATTCTGACTGTATTCACCAAGAAGAGTAAACTTATCTTTGCCTAAAACGTTAATACCTAAAGCTTTTACGTGCTCCTCAATAAATGGGTCGAGTTCTTCTATAACGTAGAGTGTATCGACACTCTTAGCAAAATCTTCAATAAGCTTTGTTGGAAGCGGATATACAAGACCTAGTTTTAAGAAATTAGCCTTATCACCTAATGCCTCTTTTGCGTAAACGTAGGAAACGCCCGAGGTGATAACGCCGATTTTAGCGCCGTTATCCTCTATAGCGTTTAAAGCTGATGTTTCAGCAAACTCTCGAAGTGCTGCTTCACGCTTTTCAACCTCAACGTGTCTTAGCACTGCATTTGCAGGCATCATAACGTTCTTTCTTATGTTCTTTTCGTAAGGCTTTAACTCTATTTCTTCCCTATCGCAAATTTCTACCATGCTCTGTGAGTGTGAAACTCTGGTTGAAAGGCGAACGAAAACAGGAGTATCAAACTGTTCGCTAAGTGAGAAAGCGAGTTTTGTAAATTCCTTGCACTCAGAAGAATCCGAAGGCTCAAGCATAGGAATTTTAGCACCGCGCGCATAGTGACGTGAATCCTGTTCGTTTTGAGAAGAGTGCATACCCGGGTCGTCTGCAACACAGAAAACAAGACCTGCATTAGCACCTATGTAGCTTACCGTAAACACAGGGTCTGCCATAACGTTAAGACCAACGTGCTTCATACAGCTCATCGCTCTACCACCCGCAATAGAAGCGCCGATAGCAACCTCAGCCGCTACCTTTTCGTTTGGTGCCCACTCAACGTAAACGCTGTTATCATATTCTGCCATAGCCTCGGTGATTTCGGTGCTGGGAGTACCTGGGTATGAGGATACAACCTTTACTCCCGCCTCATAAGCACCCTGAGCCACAGCGGCATTGCCAAGCATTAATTTTTTCATAATTTAACCTTCTAACATATTAGATTTCGTTTTGTTTCGAAACAAGAGCCTCAGCGCTGTATATCTTTCTAAGCTTTGGCTTTTCTATTTTACCCGTTGGATTTCTGGGCACGTCTGCAAAGATAATCTTTCGAGGTCTTTTGTATCTTGGCAGGTCAAGGCAGAAGCAGTTTATATCCTCCTCGGTGACGTTTGCGCCCTCTTTAAGCTGAATAATAGCGGCGGCGATTTCGCCGAGTCGCTTATCGGGAAGACCTATAACCGCAACGTCGCTTATAGCATCGTGGCTTCTAAGGAAGTCCTCTATCTGTACAGGGTATAGGTTTTCACCGCCTGTGATAATAACGTCTTTTTTACGGTCAACAAGATAGATAAAGCCATCCTTATCCTCCATAGCCATATCGCCTGTATATAGCCAACCGTCAGCTAAAATTTCGTTTGTAGCGGCTTCGTCCTTATAGTAACACTTCATAACGCCGTCACCCTTAACCGCCAGCTCGCCAACGTCACCCTTTTTAACTTCGACACGGTGCTCGTCAACAATCTTGGTCTGCCAACCGTAGCCTGCCTTACCAATAGCACCGACGTGGTCGATATTTTCAACGCCTAAATGCACACAGCCCGGTCCTATAGACTCGCTAAGACCGTAGTTTGTATCGTAAAGGTGATTAGGGAATATACTTTTCCAACGCTTTATAAGACTTGGCGGCACGGGCTGAGCGCCTATGTGCATCAGTCTCCACTGGGAAAGGTTGTATTTTGAAATATCAACCTTGCCGCTGTCAATCGCATCCAAAATATCCTGTGCCCACGGAACGAGCAGCCAAACTATAGTACACTTTTCTTCCGATACGGCATTTATAATCCACTCAGGGTCGGTACCCTTTAAAAGCACCGATTTAGCGCCCACCATAAAACTGCCAAACCAATGCATCTTGGCGCCTGTATGGTATAGAGGCGGTATGCAAAGGAAAACGTCATCCTTTTTCTGTCCGTGATGGTTTTGCTCGACCTTTACTGCGTGGACTAAGCTCTTATGTAAATGCAAAATTGCCTTTGGAAAACCCGTTGTTCCCGAAGAAAAATAAATAGCGCCGTCATCCTCGTCTGAAATCGGAATTTCAGGGTCCTTAGAACTGCAGAAGGTAACTAATTTATCATAGCTTTCAGCAAAAGCAGGACAATCCTCACCCGCATATAACCACATTTTTATTGACATAACCTTATGGCAGATTTCCTCAACACGTCCTACAAACTCAGGACCGAAAACTATGTACTCGGCATCTGCTTTTTTTAGGCAATAATCAATCTCTTGAGCCGTGTATCTGAAATTTAACGGAACGGCTACGCCGCCTGCCTTTAAGATTCCGAAATAAACGGGCAGCCACTCAAGACAGTTCATTAAAAGAATTGCTACCTTTTCACCCTTTTTAAGTCCGCGTGACAATAAAAGGTTTGCAAAGCGGTTTGCCTTTTGGTCAAACTCCTTCCAGGTGATTTCCTTGCGGTAGGATTCGAGCGCAGTTTCCTGTGTTAAGGAGAACTCACGCCAGGTCATATTCTTGTTATTTTCAAGCTTAGGATTGATTTCAACAAGGCTTATATCATCGGGATATAGCTTTGCGTTTTTTGACAAAATCTCGGTAATCGGCATAATTCTATTCCTTTCATGGCTAAAAGCCATTTTAAAACGAAAATAAAGTATTCTATAATTATACAACAAAGGTTAAGTTTTGACAAGATATTTATTATAAATATATAATACTTACTTGTGGTAAGTGCTACCCTCGTTAATCTTAAAGCCTCTGTAAATTTGTTCTAGCAACATAACCCTGAAAAGCTGATGCGGAAAGGTCATATTTGATAGAGATAACTTAAAATCGGATTTTTGCTTAACGTCGCTATGCAGTCCGTAAGAACTGCCGATAATAAGGCAAATTTCTTGACCTATGGTCTTTAGAGACTCTAATTTTTGGGCAAAATCCTCACTTGAAAGCCCTTTTCCCTCTACACATAGCGCTATCTTAAAGGACTTTTCGGGAATTTTAGAAAAAATTTGCTCGGACTCTTTTTTTAGCGCTGACTCTATTTGCAAATGGGATGGATTATCAGGAAGCGATACGGGATTTAACTCAATAATATTTAAACTGCAATACCTAGATAATCTTTTTCTATATTCCTCGCAGGCATCTCTTAAATAGTTTTCTTTAAGTTTGCCTAGCGCTATAAGTGTTACTTTTATCATAGATAAAGCACCTCGTTCCCTGTGGGCGACGCCGCAAAAAGAGTGTAATCTTGGTCCTTTTTAGCACCTATATCGGCAAGGGATGCTCTAGCAGACGATAATGCTAAAAGCGGGGTGTTATTATTTTTGCTTATATGCCCTAAAACAAAGTTTACAGCACCCGATTTTAAAAGATTTGGCAATTCAGCCGCACAGGCATTATTAGATAGATGGCCTTTATCCGATAAAATTCTCATTTTAAGATGTGGCGGATAGGGGCCTTTTTTCAGCATTTCGATATTGTGGTTAGCCTCAATAAGCACGGTTTTTGAGCCACCGAGTGCATCTCTTACCTCGTCGGTAACAACACCTAAATCGGTGCAAACGGCTATTTTATTGCTGTCTGGCAGAGTGAAGGTGTACCCCGAAGAGCCGTTACAATCGTGACTCGTGTTAAAACGTTTTACCGCCATATTGCAAATTTCAGTTTCACTGTCTATTGGATTTAAAATAGCGCCTTTTGGCACAGCGTCAAAGCTTATTAGCGCGTTTAGAGTTTGCTCGGAAGCAAAAACGGGAAGATGTGTTTTGTTAATTAAAGGCTTTAAGCCTTTTATATGGTCTAAATGTTCATGAGTTATAAAAACACCCTTTATTTCTTCTATACTGCCGCCGCAGTTACTGAGTGCCGTGCAAAGCGCCTTAAACGAAGCGCCCACGTCCACCAAAACTGCACCGTACTCAGAGGAAATATATGTAGAATTACCGTCCGATCCGCTAAAAAGCGGACAAAGTCTTGCCAAAATAACACCACCTTTAAAAGCAAATTTAGGCGTGTCGAAATCCGACACGCCAATAAAGTTTTTTCTATGCTTGTTTTAGTATTTTAATTTCAGGGCCAAAGTCTACACGCTTAATATCAGCGCCGAGTGCCGCGAGCTTTTCGCAGATTGAATCATAGCCTCTGTCAATAAATTCAATATTCTCAATAACGGTTTGTCCCTTAGCCATAAGACCTGCAATAACCATTGCGGCACCTGCCCTTAGGTCTACTGCCTTAACAGGTGCGGGGGATAGCGACTTAACGCCTGTTATAACCGCCATTTTACCGTCTACCTGAATGTCTGCGCCCATAAGGGTTAACTGCTCAACGTATCTAAAGCGGTTATCCCACACGCCCTCGGTGATAATGCTTGTCCCGTCAGCCACAGCCAGAAGTGTTGCAATTTGTGGTTGCATATCGGTAGGGAAACCCGGATGCGGCATTGTCTTTATATTGCACTTCTTAGGTCTTGAATTCATCTGAACCCTTACGGCCTCGTCATACTGTGTAATCTTAGCGCCTGTTTCAACAAGCTTTGCAATTATAGACTCTAAATGCTTTGGAGTTACGTTTTCGACAAGCACGTCTCCGCCTGTTGCGGCGGCGGCAACCATATAGGTACCCGCTTCAATCTGGTCGGGAATTATGCTGTATTCGGTGCCGTGAAGACTCTCAACACCCCTGATTTTTATAACGTTGGTACCTGCACCCATAATGTTAGCGCCCATAGAGTTTAAGAAGTTTGCAAGGTCAACTATGTGAGGCTCTCTTGCGGCGTTTTCGATAATAGTAAGACCTCTTACCTTAACGGCGGCAAGCATAATATTTATGGTAGCGCCAACCGAAACAACGTCAAGATAAATAGAACTGCCCGAAAGCCTGCCTGCTCTGGCATCCACCATACCGTTTTCAATAGTAACCTTAGCGCCCAGAGCCTCGAAGCCTTTAATATGTTGGTCAATAGGACGAACACCAAAGTCACAACCGCCAGGAGGTGCTACACGCGCCTTCTTCATTCTGCCGAGCAATGCGCCTAAGAAATAACTTGAAGCCCTCATTCCCTCTGCCATTTGCTTGGTAACAATGAAAGAATTAACGTTTCTGGGGTCTATTTCAACAGCCGTTTTTGAGATAGGCTTAATAACCGCCCCAAGCTCTTTAAGTGAGCGCAACAGGGTGGCTACGTCGGAAATTTCCGGTAAATTTTCAATTGTGCAGGGAGCATCGGAAAGTAATACTGCAGGTAATATTGCTACTGCGGCATTCTTTGCTCCTCCTATACGGACGATTCCCTTTAAGGCCTTGCCTCCGTTTATAACAAATTTCTCCAACCGTTCTGCACTTCCGTTCGGATTAATATTTTAAATCTTAAAGTTATTATTGCCAAATTTCAAGACAATACACACACTTTTTATCCTATCTATTATACATTGAAAAAAGCATTTTGTCAAATACGTATTTGTTACTGCGCGTCTTCGCCGCCAACGTAATAGGCAGAGCCATCTGTAGTGGTTGAGGTTATTGTTTCACTTTTGTGTTTTTTCTCAAGATTACTGCCTTTGAAATGTCGGTAAATATAAAAAGCAATAAATGTACCCATAACAATTAAATTCACAAGTGATATAGGATTTTGATGAGGCACGGCATTTTTCTTTACCGATAAAAAGACAAGCTCGGGGATAGCGGTAATTCCGCAAAGCAAGACCGCAAGACCGCCTGAAATTAAAATGGTTTTATACGAAATTTCAGAAGCGATATTATTTGCTATCTTTCCCCATTCAAGCATAAATATAAGCACTAACGCAATCGACGCTAGGTTTAGTGCATTTTGGAAAATGAGTGCGGTTTTTGAAACCGAAATAAATTCGCAAATAAGTCTTGCGAGATAATAAAAAATCGGAACAGCATATAAAGGACGGGGCAACGGATAGTTTTTAAAGCCCTTAATACCGTAAAGCACCAAGAAAATTGCCGTAGCAGGTCCCGTAACGCCGAGCAAAAGCTTTTCCCAATTAAACAATGATACCTGAGTTATGTAGGTTATAGCCTCTATAAGAGTAAAAGCAGCCGCAATTATAGAAACTGCGCCTAAAGGCTTAGATACTCTGGGAGTTTTGAGAGGGCATCTCGCTACCAATGCCGCGCAGGTGGCAAAAGCGATTACACACACAAACAAAAGGAATAAATAAAGTATACCCATTCTTTGCTTACCGTCCATAAAAAAGCCTGTTTTTTCTTCGGTAACGGTAAACAACTGAATAAAACGCACCGCAATACTTAAAATCAAAGCGGCAACAAAAGAAATTTTGATATATTTATATTTCACTGTAACACCCTCAAAGAATTTTTTAAAATTAATTTACATATTTTAGTATATAGACATTCCTATACAAAATACATTTTACCTAAAATTTAAAAGAAAGTCAACAAAAAAGCAAAAAAGGAGAAAAGAAAGATGAAAAGCAGTTTATTAACCGTTATTATAACCGTTTTCGCCATTATTTTTGTGCCGATTGGCTGTATATCCGCCCAAAAAGAACCTGCAAAGGAGATAAACGTTTCGGCAAACGTTCAAAATATAAAATCAGATAAAACTTATTTTAATCTTTATAGAACCGAAACTAAAAAAACCGAAAAAATACAGGTAAGCGATTATTTGTGCGGCGTTCTTGCGGCAGAAATGCCCGCAACCTATGAAAAAGAGGCGCTGAAAGCTCAAGTTGTAGCCGCATATACCTTTGCGCTTTATAAAGCGGCGCACACAACCGAAGACTACGATATAACCGACGACCACAAAACCGACCAAGCCTTTGTACCTCTAAGCCAAGCCGCAGAAAAGTGGGGTGATAATGCGGCAGAATATACCGCTATTATCAAAAGTGCGGTAGCCTCGGTAAGCGGAATGTACCTGACCTATCAAGACAAAACCGCCCTCACGGTCTATCACGCAATTTCAAGCGGAAAAACCGCAAACTGTAACGAGGTTTGGGAAAAGGAAATTCCCTACCTTGTGAGTGTGGACAGTTCGTTTGATAAAACCTCGCAAAGTTTTATTTCTACCCTTTCACTTTCAGAAGACGAACTAAAAGAAAAGCTAAAAGACCTTGTAGCCTTTTCGGGCACACCGCAAGAATATTTTAAGGATTTAAATAAAAGTGAAAGCGGCAGAGTTTGTACGCTTAAAATATGTAACACCGAATTTACGGGCGCCGATATTCAAAAAGCGCTATCGCTTCGCTCTGCAAATTTTGATATCACTTTTTCAGACGGCACGTTCACCTTTACGGTTTACGGCTATGGGCACGGCGTTGGAATGAGCCAAAACGGTGCAAACGCTATGGCAATGCAAGGAAGCGATTTCAAGGAAATCCTTTATCATTATTACCCCGGCACTAAAATTAAAACTTGAAAATTTTTGCACTTTGCTCTATTATATATCTAACAGATATTTACTACCGAGGTGTAAAAAATGGGGAAATTTACTCCCGAGGAATATAAAAAAATAGGCTTCGATTTCGGCGGTTATTTAGAGCCTGAGGTTACTTCTGACAGCGAGTATCCCGACTATTTAAAAGAGGAAGCCAAGGATACAATAGATAAACTTTTATCCCTTAAAAACGAGCATACCGTGAGTATTGGCTTTATGACCGACCTTCACTATGCCGTGAATTTCAAAATACAGCATAGGATTAGACTTCGCCGCCTTTTAAACACTTATAAGGATATAAGTGAAAATGCAAACTGCAGTTTTCTTGCTATCGGTGGTGACGTTGCTACAAACGGCTCAAAGCAATACGTTAGCGAGTGTATGACAGGTCTTAGAAACGAATTTAAGGCTAAAAATATTAAATTTTTTCCCGTTACAGGCAATCACGACGGTAACGATATTTGGGACAACGTTTGCGTTTATGAAAGACCGGCTATCAACCATCTTTTGCCGAGTGAACGCTACAAGCTTTTCTTTGACCATATAGAGCAAAACGGCGCCGTTATCGGAAATAAAGACAGGCTTTATTATTACGTTGATAACACCGATGTAAAGCTTAGAAGCATCTTCCTTAATTGCTGTGACGTGCCTTATGAGTTTAAGGAAAACGGCGCGCTAAAGTATGCTCCGCAGGACGATTATTTTTATTCAAAGGAACAGCTTGATTGGTTAGTAAATACGGCGCTAGACTTCAAAGAAGACGGTTGGACGGTTGTTATATTCCAACACGTTCCGCTAAAGCTAGATTACTTTAGAAGCGAATGCTTTGACAGAGTGTTGGTGCTACAAGATATTCTAACCGCCCGTCGTGACAATACCCGCTGTGACTTTGTAAACGATAACAAAGAGCTTCACACCGAGGTACATATAGATTTTAAGGATTATAAAAAATGCAATATTGCGGGTGTATTCTTCGGTCATATACATAAGGACAGGCTGTACACCTATGACGGTATCCATTATACCAGCACCGCAAACGCCGTTATGTACAAAAGCGATAAAACGATAGAGCGTAACGACGGTGACAAAACAGAGCTACTTATGGATATAATAACAATTGACACAAAAAAACGCACCGTTACCTTAACTCGAGTAGGCTCAGGCGAGGACAGAAGTTACACTTATTAAAAGAGGATTTAAAATGATAGCAAATTATCACACACACCATACCCTTTGCGGTCACGCATCGGGTGTTTCAAAACGCTACGTAGAGGCGGCAATTGATTTAGGTCTAGACACTCTAGGCTTTGCCGACCACGTGCCGTGCGAATTTCCTGACGGGTATATTTCCTCTTACAGAATGTACCCTAAGGAAACCAAGATTTACGTAGACGATATATTAAATCTAAAAGAAGAATACAAGGGTAAAATCGAAATTCTTTTAGGCTATGAGGCTGAATATTTCCCCGAGCTTTTAGATAGTATGCTTAAAAATATAAGGCAGTATCCTTGCGACTATCTGCTACTTGGTCAGCACTATACGAATAACGAGTACGACGGTTTTTATTCAGGCTTTAGAACTTGTGACCGCAAAACTTTAACTCGCTATACCGACCAAATTATCGAGGCACTACAAACCGAGCTTTTTTCTTGCATAGTCCACCCTGACCTTCTTAATTTCTACGGCGACGATGAGTTTTATAAAAATGAAGCCTTCAGGCTTTGCGAGGCGGCTAAAAAGCACCAAATTCCGCTAGAGCTTAACCTCTTAGGACTTACCACCCACCGCGCCTACCCTAAAGATATTTTTTGGGAGGTTGCAAGTAAGGTAGGAAACGAGACCATAATAGGACTTGACGCCCATTCTCCTCACGCCTTCACACAAGAAGCCGTAGATTTAGGAATAGAGTATCTAAACAAATTCGGTATTACACCCATAGAAAAACTAAAACTTAAAAAGGTAAAATAGAAAGGCTCAAGGTCGAAACCTCAAGCCTTTAACTGTCTTTAAATTGCCTAATTATTTTAATTTTAACTCTTCTCTCGTTTTTATTAAACATTAATAATTCACCGCACTGAAATAATCAGTTTGTTTAATGATTGTACCACTCTTTTCCACAAGTTTCAATATTAAATTCCACTAATTTGATAAATATTAGTAATAGTATAAAAGTATCATAATTGTGGAAAGAGGATTCCAAAATGCGTGACTTTTCTGAGATTGCAAAAGAATTACGAGAAAGTAAGCATCTTACTCAAACCCAATTGGCTCAAAGAATGTGGGTTAAAAAATCAATAATTTCAGCTTATGAAACCGATGCTAGACCTCCTAGTCTTGATATGTTAATTAAATATGCCAAAGAATTCAATGTCTCTGCGGATTATTTATTAGGTATTGAAGCTGAAAAGACACTAAATGTTGACGGCTTAAACAACGAACAAATAAACATTTTAAACTCACTGATTTATGAATTTAAAAAGGTTAAATAAAATAACGGAGATGACCAAATTCAGTCATCTCCGTTATTTTATTATATCCACTTTGAAAGCTCTTTTTTATGGATACCCAGCGTATAGTAAAACGGTGTGCCGAGTAGGAAAATTACCACCGCCTCGCCGAGTGCTACCTCTAGGCTGGAAATTAAAAAGGTTAAAAACACCGCATCGGTTTTAACAAAGAAAAAGGCTATCTCAAAGCCGACTATTAAGGCATTAACTATTATCGGGCAAAGAAACGAAAGAAAAGGAAAGCGCTTTATTCTAACCTTTCTTAAATAATAGGTCAAAAGTGAGGCAATAAGGGTAGCCGACGTGCCGAAAATTAAGTCAATAGGATTATAAGACATTATGTTTGCTAAAAAGCAACCAATAGTCAGCCCCGGTATTGCAACGGGGGTGAAAAGCGGCAAAATTGTGAGCGCCTCTGAAATTCTAAACTGCACAGGACCGTAGGCTATGCCGAAAGCGGCGCTAATATATGTAAGTCCTGCATAAGCCGCCGCGATAATTGCCGCCGCAACTATTCTTTTAAGATTTGTTTTTTTCATAAAAGGGGGTTTACTCCTTTAGGTTTTGGTAGTATGAAACGGCTAACTGGTCGCAACGCTCGTTTTCAGGGTGCCCTGCATGACCTTTAACCCAATTAAACGTAACCTTATGCTGTGACAAAAGGTCTAAAAGCTGTTCCCATAAATCAACGTTTAGCGCAGGTTTTTTGTCGGCTTTTCTCGAACCGTTTTTGCGCCAATTTTCTGCCCAACCGAGTGTTACGGCATCCGATACGTACTTTGAATCGGTAGTAACAACCACCTCACACGGCTCTTTTAATGCCTTTAATGCCTCAATAACGGCGGTTAATTCCATTCGGTTATTGGTGGTGTTTTTTTCTCCGCCCGAGAGTTCTTTTTGATACTCACCAAAGCGCAAAATCGCACCCCAACCGCCAACACCTGGATTTCCCGAACAGGCGCCGTCTGTAAAAATTTCTATCTTTTTCATATCTTTTAATACTTTCTAAAGCTTCCTACAACCTTGCCTAGCACGGCGGGTTTTTCGGGAATAATGGGTGAAAAATCAGGGTTTTCAGGCATAAAGATAACCTTGCCGTCTTTAATGAGCAATCTCTTAACGGTAGCGCTGTCCTCATCCATACCGATTATAATGTCACCGCTTCTGCAGGGCGCATTTTTATCGGCTATTACGATATCACCGTCTAAAATACCCGCGTCACGCATACTAAGTCCTGTAACCTTTAGCGCAAAAAGGCCCTCAGCATCCTTGGTGGGATATGGGATATAGTCCTCTATTCTTTCAACCGCTAAAATAGGCTGACCTGCTGTTACTCTGCCAACCAGTGGCACCATAGCAGACTCCGAGGTATTTTCTATCTTTATAGCGCGTGAATTTCTAGCATTTCGGCTAATGTATCCGCCCTCTTCCAAAGCGTTTAAAACAGCGTGAACCGTAGAGGTAGACTTAATACCTGCGGCGGCGGCTATTTCTCTGACAGTCGGCGGAATACCGCCCGACATTTCTTTTAAAAGGAATTTATAAACGGCTTCCTGTTTTTCTGTTAGCGGTGGTCTATCCATAAGGTACCTCCATACGAACATTTATTCTTTTTTGATTATATCACCTTTTCTTTTCTTTTTCAAGCATATAATTTCTTTAATACCTAGTAACACTAATCCGCCGCCGAAAAGCTTACTCAAAAATTCTCCGCCTAAAAATGCGCTCAAAAAAATTCCTAAAAAAGAGCCTAGTATGCCGCCTAGTGCTATGGGTATTATCTTTTTCCACTTTATCTCTTTTTTAAATGCATAAATTACTACTGCTATCACTGCTATCGGCAGAAAGAAAAAAAGGTTAATTCCCTGTGCCTTTAGCTGATTTGTGTCGGTAAACAGCGTTAAATAAATTATAAGCACGGCACCGCCGCCAAGTCCCATAGCGCCTATAATTCCCGATAAAAGCCCTGCTAAAAGGGCTAGAATATTCATTTAAACAGCAGGCGGATACCTGCATATATCATAAAACCAGAAAAGGCTATTTTTAAAAATTTAGTAGATATTTTTTTGATAATAAGGGTGCCAATAAGCGCACCTATAATTCCTGTAGGAATATAAACAAAAGCGTCCTTTAAGCTCACTATATCCTTCACATAATACGTTATGGCGCTAACTAAAGTAATAGGCAAAATAACCGCTACGGCATTTTTATGCGCCGCCTTTTGCTCAAAGCCCTGAGATTTTAAAAAGGGCACCGCTAACATTCCGCCACCCGCACCGAAAAGTCCGTTTATAGCGCCTATCGCCACACCGCATAAAAAGCTTTTAAAAGAAAAGTTTTTCAATTTCACAAACATTCACCGCAATATATTTTGCCCTGAATTTCAAAAAATAAAGACGGTCTTTTGGGAGACACTTCGTAAAGAAGTTTCTCCCATTTTTCTTTTATATTAAAAAAATGACACTTTCGGTTTGAAAGTGTCATAGTGGGTTACATACTTTAAAATTTTACCTATCTCAAAGATGAATGTAATGAGTGATATTGTGAGACAGGTCTCACAGTGATATTTTGCCTTACGGCAAAGTGGTATTGAAACCGATAGTTTCAGTGTTATTATATTCGCTCCAAAACTGCCGAAGGCAATATCACTTGGACTTAGTCCAAATATCACTGCGAAGCAATATAACTCGCCGATAGGCGAATATAACTGAGGCACACTTCCTTACGAAGTGTGCCTCTTGGACCGTCTTAGCTTATTTCTTTAAACACTCAAGTATTGCTTGTTGATAATTTGAGTTTTCCATTCGCATTAACTGGTCAATACAAGAACGCGGTGTAATCTCGGTTGCTGAGCCGTGCATCTTAATTATAGGCTTTTTAGTGCCTAAAAACGTAGCGCCGCCAAAGGGATTAAAATCGTACGAACGTTCCAGTCGTTGCTTTACAGACTCTAAATCCTCTTTAACGCCAGCATTTTTAATGGCATCGTTTACCATAGAAATTGCGCTTTTGCCAACGCTTTCTATCGTTTTAAGCAGTACGTTACCCGAAAAGCCGTCAGCCACAACCACGTCAACCTCGCCGCTTACAACGTCGAGTCCCTCAATATTGCCGACAAAGTTTATAGGAAGATTTTTAAGTCTTTCAAACGCTTCAAGCGTTACCTTGTTACCCTTTGTGTCCTCCCTACCTACCGATAAAAGCGCAACTTTTGGAAAATCAGAATGACCTAAACACTTCATAAGCGCACTAGCCATAAGACCGAAATTCACAAGGTCTTCACTTCTCGAGTCAATATTAGCGCCGCAATCCGAAATTGCTAACATTTTACCGTCACAGCAAGGGATTACCGAGCAAAGCGCAGGGCTTTTAAGCCCCCCTACAAGACCTAATCTAAAGATAGAGGCAACAAGCATAGCGCCAGTATTTCCGGGTGATAAAAGACCTATAACCTCGTCATCCTCGGCTAGTTTCTTAATGCCCATTATAATTGATGCCTCATCTCTACCCTTAAAGGCTACGGCGGGTGACTCACTATGCGATATATAATCGGTTGTGTGCATAACAGAGATACGTTGGCTGTTTTCTTTAGTGATAAACTTATTTATTATATTTTCATCACCGATAAACGTAAGGTTTAAATCACTATAATCGTCAAGCGCTTTTATAGCGCCTGTAATCATAGGCTCACAGCCTATATCGGCACCGTAAATATCAACAAGAACTGTTTTCAAAAAAATTCTCCTTTATTCTACGGAAATTACAAAACTATAAAGCGGCTGACCGCCCTCAATAAAGCCTATATCAAAGAGTGGGAAAGCATCACGCAGCTCACTTTCGAGAGCATCTCTTTCCTCATTTGTTACGTCGTTTCCGTAAAATACTATTATGGTTTCTTTTAAATCAATGTCAGGTAGCGCCTTAACGGTTGTAAGTGCGGCGGTAATTTTATCGTCGACCGAGCACAAAATATTCTCACCGTCAAGACCGATATAAGAGCCTTTTTTAATGCTAATACCGTTCATAAAGGCATCTCGCACCGAGGTTGTTACCGAAACGGTTGTAACCGAATCTAGACAGCTGGACATAGCCTCGATAAACTCGTCGATAGTTTGTGCAAACGGGTCTATCATAGAAAGTGCAGAATAGCCCTCGGCGGCAGAGTGGGTTTTAATTACTCTAACGTCTGCTTCTGTATAAAGACTGGCCGCCAGAGAAGCCGCCATAACAATATTCGAGTTATTCGGAAGCACGATAATATAGTCTGCGCTAATACGCTTGAACGCCTTTATAAAATCCTCTGCCGATGGATTTTGGGTGTTACCGCCGAAAACTATAGCGTCAGCACCGATAGCGCTGAAATATTCGCCCATTCCCTTGCCCTGTGCGGTTGATACAATAGCAAATTTCTTATGCTCTGCCCGAGCGTTTGCCTCGGCAACCTCCTCAGCCTCGTTATGCTGAACCGACATATTTTCAATTTTAAGTGTTAAAAACTCACCGAATTTATGTGCAAATTCAAGCACCTTTTCGGGTGTAAAGGTATGAACGTGAACCTTAACGATATCCTCGTCCATAACCGCTACAACGCTGTCTCCGATATTATCTAAAAAGTCTATAAGTGTGTCGAGCAAAAAGTCCTTTATGGGCGCCTTTCTGTCTAGCAGCTGTAAAATAAACTCGGTGCAGTAGCCGTATTCGAGTTCGCCGTCGGCGCTTAGCTTTGAAGCAGTAGTGCTTTTTTGCTTTGTTTGTATAATCTGCTCGGGAAGCTCTTTGCCCTCGATAATTGCCTGCATACCCTCGAACATACACAAAATTCCGGCACCGCCTGAATCGACAACACCCGCCTCTTTAAGCACGGGCAGTTTGTCGGGCGTGTTTTCAAGTGACTCACTCATAACGGGTATGAGCAACTGAAACAAAGCCTTAAAATCGGTTGCTTTTTGTTTGTTTTGATTTAAAAATTCCGCAGTTTCTCTAAGGACTGTGAGCGAGGTGCCCTCAACAGGCTTCATAACCGCCTTGTATGCCGACTCAACACCGCTTTGCATAGCATCAATAAAATCTTCGGTGCTTATAGTATCCTTAGCATCCAGTCCGTTTGCAAAGCCTCTTATAAACTGCGATAGAATAACCCCCGAATTTCCCCTTGCAGAGAAAAGTGAGCCCTTTGAAAGCGCCTTTGCCATCTCGGAGGCAGAGTCAATCTTGTCAGCCGCCTCAACACCGCCCTCAAGCGTTTTTAGCATATTAGAGCCCGTATCACCGTCAGGCACGGGAAAAACGTTGAGTGCGTTTAGTGTCTGCTCGTTTTTCTTAAGGCCTAAAAGCGCGCCTGAAAAAAGACCGTAAAGCTCTGCGCCGTTAATTTCCAAACCGTACAATTCAATTTCCCCTAAATTTTTATTCTGCACCCTCGATAGTTACCTCTTTGCCCTTGCAGAAAGAAATAACTGTTCCGGGGCCAACCGATGCGCCAACAATAGGACCGATTACGTCGATAATAACCTTTTTAAAAGGAACAACGCTTAAAATATCCTGTTTTAAAACTTCTATGTCTGCAAGACAGTCTGCATGGGTTAAATAGAGTGTATCAGGTTCAATTCCTTCAACCGCTTCTGCCATCATATTTGCGATTTCCTTGTATGCGTTTTGTTTGCCCTTTGCCTTTTTAACGGCATAGTTTTGCCCCTTAATATCGGAAATGATTAAAGGCTTTACACCAAAGAGATTGCCAAAGAAAGCCTTAGAAGCGGTAACTCTACCTGCCCTACGTAAATATTCAAGACTAGCCACCGTTCCGCACTGGTTAACCTTTAGCTTGTTAGCCTCGATAATTTCTGTTGTCTCAGCGGCGGTTTTGCCCTCTTGTCTTAGAATAGCGGCATCAATTACCATTGAACCTTGCCCGAGTGAACTAATAAGAGAATCTATGCAATAAATCTTGTTATTAGGATACTGTTCATTCAGTTCTCTTGCTACTACGTTTGCAAGATTTATAGAGCCTGAAAGTGCAGACGAACAAGCAATGTAAACTAAATCCTTACCGTCTTTAAGCACATTTTCAAACACTGTTCTGTATAACTCTTGAGGAACCTGAGTGGTTGTTATATGTTTGCCGCCTCGAAGTAAATCATAATACTCCTTTGATGTGTGAGACTCCCAGTCAAGAGATGCGGGGTATTCCTTGCCGTCAATGACGTAGTTCATCATAACGTACTCTATTCCGTACTCCTCACGTATACTCTTGTTAAGGTCGCTTGTTGAATCGGTTAAAATTACGAAAGATTTGTTGTCTGACATTTTAATTTACTCCTCAAATTTTTAATCTGTAGCCTTCATATCCTGCATAACCTCAGCCATTATCGCCTGTTCTTTAGAGCTATCCTCACTAAGAGGTTTTCCAACGTAGAACACAGCACAAAGACCTGGGCCAATTGCCGCACCGCAGGACATTCCGACGGTTGTTATGATAATTTCCTTAGGACCGAATTTTTCTTTTATCTTTTCTGCTAAAACCTTTGCCGCTGCCTCACGGTTACTGTGGGCTATAAAAATAATTTGGTCGCCTGGGTTTTCGATTGTTTTTTCAATATATCTTACAGTACCCTCAAATGCGGCGGATTTACCCTTAAATTTACCTAAAACCGTAGCAAGTCCTTTAGTGTTAAAGTCTGCCATAGGATTTACGCCCACAAGTGTACCGAAAAACGCCTTGAAGTTTGAAATTCTACCCTTTTTAACAAGGAAGAAAAGGTCGTCCATCGGGCCCATCTGATGAATACAGTTCTTTATATTTTCAGTATACTCTGCAGTTTCTTCGAGTGTTGCACCCTCTGCCTTTTTCTGCGAGGCTAAAACCACCAAGAGAGCGAGTGAAGTAGAATATCTGAGTGAGTCAACGCAAATAACCTTGCGTTCAGGATACTTTTCGCAAAGGGCCTTACCTACGTTAACACAGTTTTGATAGGTGCAGGAAAGCGCCGACGACATTGCAATACAAAGAATATCAAACCCTTGAGATAAATATTTCTCAAAAATCCGCTCGGTTTCTCCGAGTGTTGCACAGCTTGTGTTATAAAGCGCATTTCTTCCCTTCATAGAATTGTAAAATTCTTCGGGTGAAATATAGCCCCAATCAAGATCTGCAAGTTCCTCGCGTCCGTTAGGGAAATATACTATTCCGTGAAGATAATCAGGGATATCAAAACGCTCACGCAAATCTTTTGGAAGGTCACAAGCGCTATCGGTTAATATAACAAATTTATTCATTTTTTCTCTCCCCAATAAATATTTGTGAATTATCAACTATTTAATTATAATCATATTAACGACTTTTTTCAACAAAATATTTAAAAAAAGTAGTGATTTTTATTTCCAAATATGCTATACTGTTTTTCGGTATATTGATTTATTAAATCAAGCCCTTTTTGGAGGTTAAGTTATGTGGGGTTATATTATTGCGGCGATTAGCTTTATTTTAGTTTCAGGTCTTGTGGTAATGCTCATTAAAACAGTTCCTATTGCAAAGCGTGTTTACAAAGCGCAATTGGTACGCACCTCGCCTGAAATTTGGGGTAGATGCTGTTCTGCACCCGATAACGAGGAACAACTCGATATGTGGAACAAGGGTCTTGCGTGGGCAGACGGTCAAAAGGAATTTGTAAAAGAGGTAAAAATAGTAAACGACGGATTTAACCTCTACGGTGAGTATTACGATTTTGGCAGTGAAAACTGTGTAATTATTCTCCCCGGCAGATGCGAAAGCCTTATGTATTCATACTTTTTTGCAGAGCCTTACAGAAAAGCAGGTTACAACGTCTTGGTAATTGACACCCGCTGTCACGGTCTTAGTGACGGCACCAAGGCTTCTATCGGCAAAAAGGAAAGCCGTGACGTAATAGCCTGGGGCAACTTCCTTATTTCAAATTTCGGCATTAAGAAAATTTGTCTGCACTGTATCTGCATTGGCAGTGCTTCGGGTATTTTGGCGCTCACCTCTAAGGATTGTCCTAGTCAGATGAGCGAAATCGTGGTTGACGGTTGCTTTACTACCTTTAGAGAATCTTTCAAAGAGCATATGATAGCAGATAAGCGTCCGCTATTTCCCGTGCTCGACCTTGTTATGCTTTTAATTTATCTCAACACAGGCACAAACGTTGTATATTCCTCACCTATCAGATATATAAATAAAATTAAGGCTCGTATGCTGTTTTTACACAGTAAACTCGACGTTTTCTCAAAACCCGATAAAGCAGAAATTTTGTTTAAAAAATGCTCCAGTCCCGACAAGAAAATCGTTTGGTTTGATAAGGGCTGTCACTCGCACATTAGAATTAACAACATAGAAAAATATGATGATACTATTGTGGAGTTTTTAAGTAATGGGAAATAAAAAGTATGCGGTTTTTTCAATAGACCTTGAAAGCTTTTCGGATACCGAGTGCGTCTATAAAGCAGACTATACGCCCACCGACACTATGCTTGACGGACTTGACGAATACATTAAGCTTTTAGAGCAAGAAAATATAAAAGCCACTATGTTTTCGGTGTGCGATGCGGCTGAAAAAAGCAAAGACTCAATTAAGGAGTATATCAAAAGAGGTCACCGCTTAGCCATTCACGGTCTTGACCATACACCGCCCGTTTATCTTGACGACAAAAGCTTTAAAGAGCGCACACTCTTAGCAAAGCAAAAATTAGAACAAGAATTCGGCGTTACAATTGAGGGTTTTAGAGCGCCCTTTTTCAGTCTAAACGACGGTGAGCTTAGAGCACTCGAGGAATTAGGCTTTAGGTATGACGCCAGTTTTAACAGTTATTCGGCGGCAAGACATGTAGGACGGCTTGACCTTTCAAAATTTAAAAGCCTTATTAAAGGTGTATTTAAAAAAGGCGACTTTTATGAATTTGGAATAGTGCGTGAAAAAATAGCAGGATTTTTACTACCCATAAGCGGCGGCGGATACGTTCGCCTTATGCATTGGGCATTCTTAAAACCCGCAATAAAGAGATATCTCAAACACAATGATTATTACGTTTTTTATCTCCACCCCTTTGAGTTATCAAAGCACAAAGTACCAAGTATCAAGGGACTAAAATCGTACGACCGATACTATTTAAACCACGGTATAAAAACCTTTCCAAATAAAATAAGGTCGATTATAAAAATGCTAAAAAAAGAAAACTTCGAGTTTGTTACCTTTGAAGACTTAGTAAATATTATGGACAAGACATAATTTTTTCGAGGTGAATTATGGATAAAATTTTAGCCAAGGCAATTAAAACAAATCTCACAGCCCTTAAAGCATCCTCTAAAAGCTTTGAGGACGTTTTTGAAATTATGTTTTCTGCGCCCGATAAAATATTAGCCGAAGAAAACGATGGCTTTAGAATTAAGAAACACACCTTCGGCGAGGTTAAAGCACAAATCCTTAACGTATCGAACGTGCTTGGAGATTTAGGACATAAAGACCAATGGATAGGTCTGCAGATGGAAAACTCTATTGATTGGATTATTGCCTTTTGGTCTATCCTTAAAAGCGGAAACAAGCCGTTTTTAGTTAACACAAGACATTCCGATTCGCTTTCAAACTCACTGATTAAAAGCCTCGATATAAAAACCGTTATTTCCGACCAAAAGGGCGGTTTAGAGGCAGAGTATTTAATAATTTCCGAGCTTAAAAATCAAAAAGCAAAAGATAGTGTAACTACTACCTTTGCTAACCAAATGGCGCTTTCAACCTCGGCTACAACGCTAAATCAGGTTATTTGTTTTTACAGCGGTGAGCAGATAGCCGAACAGCTTTTAAACTCCGAGGATATCGTAAAGCGCTGTCCCGATATGGCATCTAGCTATAAAGGTGAGCTAAAGCAATTGGCAGTTTTACCTTTTTATCACGTCTTCGGTCTTTTTGCAGTTTATTTTTGGTTTTCGTTTTTTGGAGCTACTATGGTATTTTTAAGAAACAACGCCCCCGCTACCATTTTGAAAACCTGTAAAAAACACAAGGTAACCCATATTTTTGCCGTTCCTATGTTTTGGCACAGCATTGAAGAACAGCTTAAAAAGGAAATTGCCAAAAAAGACCAAAAGACAAAACAAAAATTTGAAAAGGGACGAAGCCTTTGCACTAAACTTCAAAACATAAACGCTAATTTGGGACTTAAAATAACCAAAAAGCTTTTATCCGAGGTAACCGAGCAACTATTCGGTGATAGCATTATGTTTTGTATCAGCGGAGGCAGTTATATAAAATCGTCCACACTTGAATTTTTAAATTCAATAGGACTTAGAGTTCATAACGGCTTTGGTATGAGCGAGGTAGGTATCACCTCGGTAGAGCTTAGAATGAAGCCGCGTGATATGAATAAAAACACAATAGGTCTTCCCTTTGGCTCGGTTAAATATAAAATTTCAGAAAACGGCACCCTTTTAATTAGCGGTAAATCTATTTGCAACAGCGTTATGATAAACGGCGAAAAACAGAATACTCCCGAATGGTTTGACAGTAAGGATATTGTTGAATTCGACGGCGCTGACTATTATATCAAGGGCAGAATGGGTGACGTTGTTATCGGTGAAAACGGCGAAAACATAAACCCTGATATAATAGAACAGGAATTTTCTATTCCAAATATCGTCCGATTCTCTATTTTAGGTCTCGACGTTGAGGGCACGGAAACCCTATCCCTTGTAGCACAGATTGAAAAGGATATAACAAAGGAAGCTTTAAACGAGCTTATTTCCGGCGTTTACGCTACCAACGAAAAGCTATCTCTTACCACCGCAGTTAAGGCATTTTTCGTAACCAAAGATGAAATTATGCCTAAAAACGCAGTAAAGGTAGGAAGAAAATATTTAAAAACCGCCATTTCAAACGGCAACGTCACTCTTACCGCCTTTTCCGAGGCTTTAAATCTAGCAATCGGCCAAAACGCTACCGAGGACGGCTACAACCCGGAACTTCTAAACACTATAAAAACTGTAGTAGCAGAAATTTTAGAGGCAGATATTAACACCCTCTCGCCTGACGCTCACCTTATATTTGATTTGGGTGCTGACAGTCTTAAATATCTGTCTACCATAGTAGCGCTCGAAGAAAAATTTAACATCAGCGGAATGCTGGAAAACGACGGCAACTGCTACACTATAAGACAAATTTATAAATTTATCGAAAGGTGCATATAAGATATGCCAAAACAAAGTAAACTTTTCACAGGCTTTGTAAAGCTTACGGGTTTTGTTCCGACCTGGCTTTTGTTTAAGCCGCGTGTTATATTAGCCGACGGCGCTAAAAGAAGACTCCCAAAGGCTTCTATTATGATGGCAAATCACCATTCTCTTATGGATTTTGCGCTGTATTTAATTGTTTTCCCCTTTAGACAAATCCGTTTTTTAATGGCAGAGGTGCTGTTTAAAAAGGGCAAACTGTTTTCTTGGTTTTTATATAAGCTAGGCGGTATTTTTGTTGACCGTGATGCATTTGATTTCAGCTTCGTGGGTGACAGCCTTGATGCACTCGAAAAGGGTGATACTGTGGGCATCTTCCCACAGGGCAGACTGCCCATCGGCAAAACCCCTTTTCCTTTCAAGCCTAGCGTTACCTACATAGCGCTAAGAACAGACAACCCAATTATCCCTATTTACTCTGACGGTGTTTGCCATCCGCTTCGCCGCACAACAGTAGTTATAGGTAAACCCATTTATATAAACGAGATTTTTGATACTAATAATGCAACACCTGACAAAATAAAGGAAATCACCGAATATTTAGAGAAAGAATGTTATGCTCTTAAAGAGTATATTAAAGGATAGGAATTTATGCCTAAAAACTATGACAAAAATTTTTTCGATATCAAAAGACTTCCTATGGATATGGCAAGAATTGTGTGTATTCCGCTGCTTCTCATTTTCCGTATGAAGCGAATTGATACAAACGGAAATAAATACAAAGAAATGCCAAAGGGTGCGGCGGTAATAGCCTCTAACCACACAGGCTTTCTTGACCCGTTTTTAACAGGCGTCTGCTTTTATAAGCGAAGAATGTATTTTCTAGCCTCCGAGGAGGTTATGGGTCCTAAATTCAGGGCGTTTTTACTTCGCGGTGTCGGTTGTATTAAAATTGACCGTAAGCGCTTTGACCTTGCAGGTATTAAAACGGCTGTAAACGTATTAAAGAAAAAGCAGTCGCTTTTAACCATTTATCCGCAGGGCGGAATCCAAAAGGATGAAGAATTTTCACAGGTAAAAAACGGCGCGGCGCTGATAGCCCTTCAGTCAAACTCCCCCATTATCCCCATTTACATACCTAAAAAGGATAATTTTTTCAGCCGCCGTGTAGCCGTTGTCGGTAACGCTATAGACACAGCAGAGCTTTGCAATAAAAAAATGCCCTCTATGCAGGATATCGAAAACGTATCTCTTAAAATGCTCGAGGGCTTAAACCAGTGCAGAAAGGCATATAATACTTATATAAAGGGGTAACATTATGGAAAACTTAGAACGTCTAAAAGAGATTTTTAAAAACGTTGTGTCAGAGGATGCCGACGTATCCGCAATAAACGAGCAAACAGGACTTTTTACAGACCTCGGTATGAATTCTATAGCTATGCTTTATATGGCACTGGCGGTTGAGGACGAATTCGGCATTTCCTTTACAAATGAGGATTTCACAAGCTTTATAACAGTAGGCGACGTTTTAAAATTTATTGAAAGCAAGTAACAAAAAGACCTTTGAGTTTAATTTGCTCAAAGGTCTTATACTTTATTTCTTTTTAAAAATCAGGTAGTACAGCTTTATTAAATAGTATTCGGGAACTATAACGAGCAGCATTATAAGGTTAAAACTAAAGAAAATCGGTATGGCAGGATTTAAAACAAACACAAACCACGCAAACAGTATATAAAAGCTATACCTTAGCGCCATTCTCATAAACATTCGCGTATAATCTCTGAAATGGAAGCCGTGCATTGAACAGGTAATACAAAAGAAAACGTTAAAAATAACGGTTAGTATTCCAATGGTGGGAAGCGTTATAAATAGGTACTTATAGTCTACCGTAACGGTCGAAATCAGCAGTAGCGCTTCGGTTACAAGCGCCGACAAAAAGGTGCCTCTGGCACTTCTGAAAAGCTGTTTGTAAATTCTAATTGTATCCTTAACAGGATTAAAGTGGGAGGACTTGTTGTTATCTATGTATACCGCGTCAATATCTATTGTTTTAATAGGTATTAACTGCTTTTCGGCAAAATACAAAACGTTCATTTCGTAATCGTATTTTTCGCCTTCAACCCTTACTAGCCACTCGCATTGCTCCATAGAAAAGCCTCTAAGACCCGATTGGTTGTCCGAAAAATATCTTCCTGTCATCATAGCAAACACAAATCGGGATAAAAGGTTGCCAAACATTGAACGGAAAGGAATTTTACCTCTAAAGCGCCTTGTTGTGAGCACCATTTGCGCGTTTTGCTCTAAAACCTCACGCGCCCTTAAAATATCGCTTATAAGGTGTTGACCGTCAGCGTCGGCTGTGATAAAATAAGGATATTCGGAAAGGTTTTCCATAATATATTTAATTCCTGTTTTAAGTGCGGCGCCCTTGCCCTTATTTTTCTCGTGGGCTACTATATCGCAAAATGCACCCGCCTCATTAAATACGTTATCATATTCTTTTCCGCTTCCGTCGTTTACCACAACGATTTTAAAGCCCTCGTCTTTTAAACCTTTCACAAGATTTAAAAGCTCTTTGTCGGGCTTATATGCCGGTATTAAAACTATTCCTTCCTTCATCCTTTTTTACCCCTTTTAAAATGCCGTGTTTAAAAATTTGAAAATTTCGTTCATTAAATTTTCGTTTACTCTGTTATTGCAACCAAAAAGTATATCGGTGTGTCCGTTTTCGCCCTCTTTGTCACTCAAATAATAGGTAACGTTTTCCCTTTTTATCTCGAATTTATGTGACATTATCGAAACCTTATCTACAGGCACCACGTTGTCTTTAGTGCCGTGCGCTATAAATACGGGAACGTTTGTGTCACTGATACACTCCGCCGCACTGCGAGAGGTTATATCGCTTCCAAAGAGCATACTCTGATAACTCCATAAAAACGGATAACCGCAGTAAGCCAGAGGTCCTACGTAATTTTTAGCAGGGGAAACTACCGCCTCCATAGCGCTGTTAAGCCCTGCAACCGATATTACAGCCGATATATTTTTATTATCTTTAAGCGAACAACAAGCCGCATATCCGCCGCGGGAGTGCCCGAATAAAACTATATTTTTGAAACCGAAGTTTTTATTATCTTTAATAAAATCAATAGCACAGTTAAGGTCAATTACGGCTTGAGAAAAACCAATACTCGACTCTCCCTCGCTCTCGCCGTGACCTGTAGTGTCGAATAAAAACACCGAATAGCCGCCGTCTATAAAGCTTTTTGCAATATAAAAATATTCGTTATATTCAGCGTGGTAGCCGGGCACCATAACAATTAGCGTATAGCCGCCGTCTGCCCTTAAAAGACTGCCGACTAACGTGTTTTTACCGCTTTCGAATTCATATTCTTGTGCGTTTAAAACACAAGTTTTAATCTCCTCGGGAAACGAAGAAACCAAAATTTCATTATCATACCTTACAAAAATATTATCGTAAACTATTTTTGTTGTGGCAAAGGAAATAATTACAAAAGATAAAGTTACAATAATAATGTTGCGCAAAACCTTTCGGCATTTTATAGTGCTTTTATGCAACATTATTATCACCACTTTTTTAAAAATATATTCAAATAGGGATGTTTAAAAGCTATGTATTACAAACCGACTTATAAGCCGAAATATCTGTGTGAGCAGACCTTTGAAAAGGATTTTCAGGCCCTTGAAGAAACGCTTGAAGTTGTTGCAAACAAGGGTGTTTTAGAGTCTTTTGACGGACTGAAGCTCGAATATGAATACTACCTTGCAGAAAATGCAACCGCTTCGGTTGTTATTCTTCACGGACTTACCGAGTTTACAAGAAAATACCACGAGCTTGCCAAGTTTTTGCTTGATATGGGACTTAACGTGTTTATATACGACCAACGCGGTCACGGAAAGTCGGGCAGAGAAAGTGATGACGATACCGTAGTACACGTTAGCAGCTTCGATTCTTACGTTAAGGATTTAGAGTGTGTAATTGAGAATTTGGTTGAAAAGGAAGGCTCACTTCCTATATACCTTTTCTCTCATTCAATGGGTGGCTCGGTAGCGGCACTTTATATGCAAAAGCACCCCGAAAAAATTGCAAAATCGGCATTTTGTGCACCAATGCTTCGCCCTAGGATGAGAAATATCCCCTGCTTTTTTATGAGATGGGTGCTAAAGCACGACGCAAAACACAATGGTATTGATAAACCCTTTATCGCGGCTAAAAATTTCGATGCCAACGTAACGTTAAACCAAAGCAGTGATATTAGCCGTGCGCGTTTTAAAATGAATATGGAAACGAGAATTTCCGATAAATGCTATCAAGCCTCTAAAATAACAAACGGTTGGCTTTTAGACGCCACCTTGATAAAACCAAGGCTTTTAAACCGCAAAACCGCAAAAATCAGGACCGAATGTCTGATTTTTAGCGCTAAGAATGACGACGTTGTAATGGTTAAGCCCCAAGTAAGACTTCACAAACTACTCAAAAACTCAACACTAATTTCGATAACGGACGCAAAGCATAACCTTTTAAACGGCAGCGAATACACAATCACGGACGTTTATACAGCGCTTCAAGGCTTCTTTAGTTAGTTTCTGATTTTTCTTTTTTTGAATTGTTTATAAGCGTCTTTGCCTCGGCAATTATGGTGGATATTATATCCCCTGCCGCACTTTTAGGACCAACGTTTACACTTAAAAAGTGAACGTCCCCGTCTTTTACAACCAAAAAGCCCTGTGGTGTATCGGAGATACCGGCTCCGGTACCTGCGGGGTTTTTGTATTTACCTTTGTTGCGGTCGGTAACGTCCGAGCCGCCACCCGCAAAGCCTATCGACACCTTTGAAATAGGAATAATGGTAATACCGTCAACCTCAATTTTCTCGCCGACAACACTGGCCGCTTTCTTCATTTCGATTAGCTTGTCGATAGTAAAATCCACAACCTTAATAAGTGTGCTTTTTGGTGCTGTGCTCTTTGTTTCTTCTGTAGCCATCAGTAATTCTGCCTTTCTACGTTTTCTTTTGCAATTTTGAATAGAGCGCCTATTACTTTATATACCCTAACCGATACTAAAATATCATAATAAAATTCGCTGTCATTTTTTGTATAATCACAGCTAAGGTCAAGCTTTACAGCCTTTTTTTTCACCTTAGCCACTCCCTCGATATAACCTACAAGGGTATAAACCACGGCACAAACCGAGCCGTAGCCAATAGCCGCCTCGGCGGCATCGTCACCGCCGTTTTGAGCCTTTAAATAAATTTTGTTTACAGTGCAGTTTTTAAGCAGTGCCAAAAGGTGTTTAAGCAAAGAAATTATAACGCCCGAAAACTCTTTTATAGACTCTGAGAGTGAGCCTTCTCTAACCGTTTTTTGTATGCTTTCAAGGTCTCTGAACTTTGATAGACCTACAACCTTTTCTGCGGCTTTTACTATCTTGCTGTCAGGATTTCTTTCCTCGCCGAATTTAAACCACAAAATTTTAAAATATAAATTAGCCTCTTTACCCGAAACGTTTTCAATCCGCATAAAAACAGGAAGAAAAAGAATAATGAGAATAATAAGCGCTATAAGACCTAAAACACAGCCAAATATTATCCAGCCCATAGCACCACTCTCCCTCCCGTTTTAAGCTAAATTTTGAACTGCGTTCAAAGCTAAATTAATGAGCTTTGCTCATTAGCTAAATTGTTTTTGCAAAACAGCTAAATTACTCCTTCGGAGTAGCTAATTAAGTTTCTAAAAAGCGTACGCAGTACATTTAGCTCGGCAAAGACGAATTTAGCTAATTTTTTCATTTATTATCTTTTTCTTTTACAGTGTTTATCGATGAGATTAACATTCTGCGAATTTGTCCGCATTCATTTGTTATAGATTTGTATTCTTCGTCGTTTATATAACCTGTTCTGTTAAGAAGCTCTAGCCAATATTCCGATTCATAACATTCTTTCAAGGCTATTTGCATTTTTGATATAAAATCAACCTTACTTTGAGCGTATTTAGACTCGTGAATATTGGCACCGATTGACGTTCCTGAACGAATAAGCTGATTTGTTAAAATGTTTTCTCTTTTTATTTCCTTGATACTCTTACAAAGGTTTAAAATTTCAACCGCAAAATCTTTTGATTTGTCAAGCATTATACTTTCTGCCATTTTTTCACGTCCTTACCTGATATATAAACCCCTTCTTTAAAGCAGTTAGCTATATTTTCCATTTAGCTGACCGAAGGTCAATTTAGCTACGAAGTAATTTAGCGTACGCAGTACATTTAGCTGCGAAGCAATTTAGCTGAATTTATCTATAGATAAATTCATTATATCATAGAGTATTTCCTATTTCAAGCACTTAGTTTGCCCAAAAAAGCACCCTTTATCGAAAATAAAGAGTGCTTTTAAATTTAAAATATCTTAGCTTATTTAATTTCTTGTTCTAGACTGTCAAATTCAGCGGTGGAAAAGAATTCGCCGAGGGTGATTTCTAAGCCGTCACAAAACTTCTTGATTGTGGTTATAGATATATCTCGCCTGTTTTGGTCCATCATACTGTATGCAGTAGACGGAGTAACACCCGATAT
The DNA here is from genome assembly GCA_045602945.1 of Acutalibacteraceae bacterium. Taxonomy (GTDB): domain Bacteria; phylum Bacillota; class Clostridia; order Oscillospirales; family Acutalibacteraceae; genus UBA737. Next base: position 53,382 of record JAZSCM010000032.1, read on the forward strand.
ATTTGCCAACTCATTTATTTTTATATTTCTTTCCTCGCAAAGCTTTTTAAACCTTGAGACAACAACATCTTTAACGCTCACAAAATTCACCTCAAAAATATTGTATGCGTTTTTACATTTTTGCGTATACGCACTTGCGTAATTAGAGTAAAAATGTTATAATATTTTCGAGGTGTTAAAATATGGATTGTGATAATTGTTTTTGTGTTTATAATTTTAACGGAAAATGTATTCTTGAAAATATAACAATAAACGTTTACGGAATGTGTGAAGAATGTATTTTTCCCGATATCGACAAAGAAACTCTCGAAAAGGCAAAGTTAAAACTTTTAAAAGAGTTTGAAGAATGAATTTATTATTTCATAAAAAAGCACCCTTTATCGAAATAAAGAGTGCTTTCACATTTTTATAAAGCCACTATCAAAACCGCTAAAGCGATTATCAAAATTGTCACCGCTACCGAAAGTATAAGGACCTTGTGATATTTAATTTTTATAGGTTGCGGCTCATACGGTTCGGCATCTATTTTTCTCAAAAATTCATCGCTGAAATTGTTTGCTAAAGCGCATCTTGCAAAAACGGTATCCCCGCCGTTTTCTCTAACAAACTCTATGTGCTCTTTTATTTTTTCGGTTTCGCCTCTTTTAAAAAGTATAGAAGCAATATAAAAGTTAGCTTGAACCTGAGATAACAAATCCTTCTTGTCTGCAATTTGGGTGCTTAACAAGGCTAAAAGTTCGTCGTCCTTTTCCCCATCACCCAATATAATCAAGCGGTTTAATCGATGGGTTGTTTTACAAGTTTCTTTGGCTTTTTGCGGAAAATTAGACCTGTTGTATAATTCGTCTGCTATATTGTAGGCTTTTTGTGCTTCTTCTTTTTTGCCTAAACGGTGATAACAAGCCGCTAAATTACTATAATATATAAATTTGTGTGCAATAAAACGGTTTGCTTTAAATAGTTTCTCTGCATCATACTGCAAAAGCAGATTTAAGGCAAAAGTGTTTTTTCCGTAAACTCTTAAATAATTAACAATATGCATGGTAACAACTAAATCCACTGGGTTGTTTACTTTGCCTTTGCGAAGACCAAACAAAAAATTTAGTCCTTTTTGTGTTTGGCAGGTGTTTAAAATCTCGGTAGTAATTTTTTTAAAGCGTTTTGTTGCTATATTGTTATAAAATAACGCACAAGCAGTTATCCATAACAGCATAATAAGTGAAAATAAAACAAAATTAATATTGAGTTTTGATAATGCCATCATACCTGTAAGGGCAACCATAACGTATGATATTATTGTATCCTTATACACTTTAATCATTTGTCTGCCTCCTGTTCTTCCATTTGGAACATTTGCGTATTATATACCGAAAGGATTTTTCCTGTATTGCGTTTTGTAAGCACTAAATAAAATTCATCGCCGCAATCGGATTGTCTGTAAAGTCCATCATACCGCATATTAAAGTTTTGACTCCATTTGTAGTATTCGCCGCTTACTTGATACGCGCCGTAGCTAGAAAAGTAGAAATAATAACATTTTCCTCGTGCTCGACTCCCGTAATACTCTTTTATTTCTTTTCCAATAAGTTCATCTTTAACAATACAGCTGGTATTATTGCAGATTTTATATAGATTTATAGTTTGCACTATACCGCCTAATGCAATTGCAAAAACAACCGCTGTCAAGATAGCAAAAAAATACGCTAAAAGCACTAAATAATCGAAAGTCACTGCGAATACTATAAGCGTAATACCCAAAAGAAAAAGCGACAGAATAAAAAAGAATACTATTCCCCCGATGCTATCTTTGATATAGCCGTTTAAATCCGTTTTAATTTTATCCATAGTAAGCTTTTCTTTTTGCATTTTATCCTCCAATGTTACAATTAAAATGTTGTTTTGCCGCGCTTTTTTCTTAACCTTCTTTACTGAATGTCCTTCTTTTAAACGATGACAAAATACTACCTAAAATTATTAGCGCTAAGCCTACAATTAAAAAAACCGCGCCACTTGTCCAATAAGATATTATATGAGGTATATATGTATCCACTAGACCTAGCTTACTGTAAAATATGTAAAAATGAATAGTTGACAGCGACGCATTAAATAGTATTATTGATAGGAAGAAGCCCTTTGTTATTATGCAAATAATCGGTAGTGCTTTGCCAGTTTTGTTTTTGAGACTTCTGATAAGCAAAAATGTCGGCATAATTAAAAGTACTAAAGTTATTATGGCAGGAATTATTTCGCTGTGAATAACAAAACCTATGCCTGCCAGTCCGGTAAATAGCTGAGCAATTGATAGTATAGCAGAGCAAAAAACGTAGAGCAAAATTGTTGCTATACCGCCAACAAGCATTATATTTTTAATTTTTTTCATTAATTTCCAACCTTTTCTAACTTTTTAGCCCTTTCGGTCATCTTTTACATTATCATATCACACGGTCAAGTGATTGTCAATATAAATCTTGAGATTTTTTGTATACAGTTCCAAAATTAAACGGAAAAAGCACCTCTTGCGAAGTGCTTTTCCCTTTTATGCTAAAAAAGAAGTTTGAAAAAGGCCGTTGCAATAAAGTAAACTCCTTTAATTGTAACGCGAAAGAGAGGTACCTTCTTTTTTAGAAGCGAAATTAAACGGCAACGTACAGTTTATTGTATATTCCAACTAGCTCTAGTGCCCATTCTTTTTGCATTTAATATTGATAATTAGCGGCAAGAGGAACGGCTTTTGTTTAACGCATTATTTCAACGGTCCGTTATCATACGTTTGAATGTTTTTTATTATTTCTCCGTCGGTTACATCCACACTAGCCCCTGCTACTATTTCGCCGTTCTCATAAAAGTCAATTTGCTTTAAATATTTTCCGCCGCCGTCGAAATAATACTTTTCGCCGACTTTATACGTAATATCCTGTGTCTTTGGCACACCCAAACGAATTCTTGCAAGTTCTGCTAATTGGTCATCACTTAAATCTTTAGTGTTAGTTTCGGTTTGCTTATCCTCGGAACTTGTTTGAACTTTAGACTGGTCATCATTTTGAACGCCTGAAGAAGCATTTTCTTTACAGCCTACAAATAAAAGCGAAACCGCTAAAACAAGAATTACAGCTATTATTCTTTTCATACTACACCTCCTAACGCTTAAAAAATTATTTATCGGTTTGCTTATTTTTACGCCTTTTAAAAACGGTAAATACAGAGCAAACTGTTAAAACAGCAGATATTAAAATAAGAAGTAAGCAAACAAATTTTCTCATATTTTAACTCCTTTAAATTAGCCAAATTTATATTTTTGTGGTTTTTCTATCTTTGAGTATTATTATAATTTAAAAAAATATAAATTTCAACAAAGGTTACAACATTGAAACCTAAGGTTACAACATTGTAACTTTTGGCTTATATTTCCATATAAAAAGTTACAAATAGTTACAAAAAAGTAACAAAAAGCGCTCAATTAGAGCGCTTTTGTAAACAAATTATGAACGATTTTTTAAAGTTTTTTAGCTTTGCATTTAATTCATTATTTCTCTAAGCATTTTTTTGGTTTCTTCTACGTACATTTCTCCGCCTTCGGCTGTTGTAAGGCAAGAAAAAATGTCGGTTGAATAGCCACCTCGCTCTACTGCCTCTTTAGTCGGCAAGTAACCTAAAGAATCGTCGGTTAACTGAACGTCGAACACGGGGTTATTCGGAAACTGCGTAGAAATTTTCCTTGAATACTCAGAGTAAAGCTCTGCGGGTGCTGTGAAAATAAGCACGTCGGCAATTTTAAGAACCGAAACCTTCGCTTTGTAAAAGTCTCTCGAGTCCTCAAAAAGTCTTTTAATATGCGCGTGTTTCATAAGCTGCATTGGGTCTTTTGCGTTGCCGTCAGCCTCAAAATTTTGAGCGTTTTTAAAATACTCAATCATTTCAAGGCGCTCTTGTTCGCTACCTTTTCTAATAGGAAAATCTAAAATTTCAGTTTTAATCTTGTGTGTAAGGTCACACTCGGAATATTTTTTAATAGGACGGCGACTTTCCTTAATTATGCTGTCTGCAATATTTTCTCCTACACGCTCTGCTGCCTCTCTACCCCATTCATCGTCTTTTTTAAGTCCTGCAGAATAGATTATTCTATGTGGTGACAGCTCTCCTGCGGCGCGGCAGGTGGTGATAATAACAACGTCTTGACCTAGTTCTTTGTGTACTTTATCCCTTACCACGCCCCAATAATCTGCCGTTATATAATCGGCTAGTTCGTCTGCTTGGGCAGGGCATGGTACGTTAGCAAAAACACCCTTTAGAGCATGTGTGTCCTTTGAATAGAAATAAAGCATCTGCGAGGCAGAGCCGTCGGGATACTCTAGACACACAAAGTCCTCAATAGGTCCAAAGCCGTACATTACAGCCTTATTGCCCTTATAAACCACACGTCTGCAAAAGCCTGTTAAAATATCGGCTGTGGCTAGTTCCATTGTGCATTCGCACATAGTATCGAGCGCTTTTTTTACCGCAGTTACAATACCGTCGCATATTTCTTGTCTAGCCCTATAAAGCGGCATAATTTTATCATAATCTATTTGGAGACCTGCATTTAAAAACTCATCGTCGGTAAGATAAAAACCCGCTGTCGCGTGGGTAGCGTTAATAATAAGCCTGTCACCCGAAAAATCAGGGATTATCTTGTTTATTGCTAAAACAACCTCGTCGGTCAGTCTCTTATTGGGATGACAAATATCGCAGCTTATCCAAACAGTTTTTTCATTTTTACTTTCTATTACCATAGCCGAGGCGAAAATATCATCATGCACCTTACCTGTGTACCTTGCAGGAATATTTCCCGCAATAACTATATTGCCGCTCGGCGTTATTTTACTGCTTCCAAAACCTATTTTCATATCTCCACCACCTGTTTTTAAGCTAAATTTTGCAACAAGTTGCAAAGCTAAATTGTTTTTGCAAAACAGCTAAATTTTAAACTTCGTTTAAAGCTAAATTACTCCTTCGGAGTAGCTAATTAAATTTTTCAAAAAGCGTGCGAAGCACATTTAGCTGCCGCAGGCAATTTAGCGTATGTAAATACATTTAGCTCGGCAAAGCCGAATTTAGCTGAATTTTGCAACAAGTTGCAAAGCTAAATTGTTTTTGCAAAACAGCTAAATTTCAAACTTCGTTTAAAGCTAAATTACTCCTTCGGAGTAGCTATTTAGAATTTACATTTAGCTGACCGAAGGTCATTTTAGCTACCAAGTAATTTAGCGTACGCAGTACATTTAGCTGCGAAGCAATTTAGCTATGCTTAATATAGCATAAAAACAGCGCATTTACAAGAAAAAACACAGGTCGAGGCCTGTGTTTTTTAGGTTGTTATAAAACTTTCTCAGATATTATTCTGCAGATTTCGGATACGTTGGCACTTTTTGAAAACTCAAATTTCACCTTACCGAGTCCCGAAAACCAAAGCTCTAATTCACTGTCTAAATCGAGCACGCCCGCCGTTTCTACCGAATAGGACTGAACCTTGCTGTACGGCAGAGAGGTGATATCCTTTTTAGCGCCCGTAAGACCTTGGACGTTTATTGCAATTATTCGCTTGTTTGTAAACACAACGCCGTCGCGAAGTGATTTGAAGCTTGATAAAATGCTCTCGCCGTCGGTAAAAAGAGGTGTGATAAGCGAAGAATATTTACTGTTATCCACCTGCTTTAGTTTAAAATAAGAGGCATTTTTAAAATCAATCATTTCTACGTCTCCTTAAAATTCATCTATATTCAGTATAGACAAATTTTATTTAATTAGCCATAAAAATGAAGTTTCGCGCATTTTAGCCGTACCGTCTTTTAAATCTACGTTATTTGAAACAACCGCTTTATGAGTTTCAGGTATCTTAACAGTATACTCACGGTTTGACGGATTTATTATACAAATAAACTCGCTATCCTGTTTTTTTCTCTTGAAAATCAGCGGATAGGTGTCACTTATAAGCTCAAATTCAAAATCATTAGATAACTCGCCCAGGTGTTCTCTTTTAAAGCTAACTAACGCTTTTACCGTATTTATGATTGAGTCTTGCCTTTTTTCTAAATCCTCGCAGTTAACGGTGGTGTAGCTTTGGTTTACAGGTAGATAGAGTTCTTTGTCCGTATTGCTAAAGCCTGCGTTTTTACCGCTTGTCCACTGCATAGGAGTACGTGCGCCCGTGCGGCAGTATCCGCCGTCCTTGGTTTTTAAATCAGACTGCGGAATACCGATTTCGTCGCCATAGTAAATCATCGGTATTGTGGGCAGTGCCAAAACAAAGGCAAAAACGGTTTTAAGCTCGGCTTCATTTCTTCTAGTTGCCACACGCGGCAAATCGTGATTTCCGCTGACAACCGAAACGTAGCCCTTATTTTTTACGGCATTAAAGGCCTTCATAAAATACTCAAAAAAGGTTTTCGCCTCGCCCATGCCTTTTGTTCTGAAAAAACTGTCACCGTCACCCTTAAAGACGTTCGTACCCGCTTCTTTTCTAAAAAGTCGGTTATAGCCGTCGGAATAACAATGGGTTAAAAAGTCGATATCAAAGTCACCGTTTGGAACAGACAGGTGTGGCTGACCCCATTCGGCGATAAAAATAGCCTCGGGATATTCCCTTCTGACCGTGCTGAAAATCTTTTGCCAAACCTCGCAGGAGCATTTGCCGTCCTTATCGTCCTTTACGATACTGTTGGCTAAATCTACTCTAAAGCCGTCAACACCAAGTTCAATATAAAACTTTATTATATTTATAACCTCTAGGTGTAGCTTTTGGCAAGGCTCGTCGGTATAGAGGTTTTGCCAATCATACGTTTTTTTGGCAAAGCCGTAGTTTAGTGCCGGTTGAAAACTGAAAAAGTTGACAAGGTAGTTTGCGTCACGCTCGGTAGTACCCGAAATATGCTTGTAGGGACATTCCTCAAAAACGCCATCGGACCATATATAACGGTCAGAATACTCGTTTTTTTCACTCTTTTTAGATTCCAAAAACCATTTGTGTTTATCCGAAGTATGCCCTACAACCAAATCAAAAATAATCTTAAGTCCTAAGGAATGTGCTTTTTCGGTTAATTCCTTAACGTCCTGTAACGTGCCGAATTTCTCGTCGATAGCATAGTAATCCTCAACGTCATACCCGCCATCCATAAAGGGCGACTTAAAAACAGGGTTTATCCAAACGATATCAGCAAACTGCTTTATATATTCAAGCTTTTCAGTAATACCCTTTAAATCTCCTATACCGTCGCCGTTGCTATCGTAAAACGAGGTTGGATAGACGTTATAAAGTATTGAGTTGCTGATTTTTTTATTCATACTGATTACCCTTTAAGACAGACGGATAAGCGCGGATTCGTGCGGATGAAGTGATACTGCTATACCGCCGAGTGTTCCGTCCTCGTTATAGAAGCTTCGCATTTCTTTGCCGTCTATAGCCTCGGCTTTTACGTATTTACCGCCGTCAAGCCTTACGGTCTTTTCAGTAGCAATATCCTGCTTTGACTGGTCGTAATTTGAATAATCAATTACTAAAAGCATTGTATTGCCGTTTGTATCCTCAAATACGGTTATACCGCACTCGGTATCCTCGGCTACTGCACAGGACGAGCTTAAAGCTTTCACAAGCTCGATACTGTTCTTTCTAAGCAGTACGCTTAAAGAGTTTCTTCCCATTTCGGGTTTGCGGAAGAAGTAGAAACGGCCTATTGCACCGGGGGCTATATTGTAAAGCGCAGTTCTGCCGTGAGTTAAAACTACAGGTGTTCCGTCGGCTGTAAGAATAGCCTTTGCGCCGTCTGCCTCATAAACCGCAATAGCGGTGTAAGGATAAACGTTTTCGTGCTCGTCCTTAGTATCAACACCGTAGTAGTGAACCTCTTTTGGAGCGTATTTAACACCGAACAGGTCTTCGAGTCCGTCAACTCTGCCTACCGCGATTATAGAAACACCCTCGTTATAGAGTTTTCTTACGTGGTCTAATACCTCTTTTGGAGCCGAGGTGGTTGATGGAAGAACTATTAAGTCGGTATCCTTAGATGTTAACGTTAAGAATGTTTTCCACGAAGCGAAGAAGCCTGCAGGCAAGCCTGCTAGACGTGAGCTTTCATAAACGTAACCGAGTCCCTCTTCGCTTATATTGTATGGTGCTCTCCAGCCTGGGAAATCCTCCTCAAAGGCATCGTCGTTTTTATCAAATTCGCAGATATAAACCGCCGAGCGTAACGGACGCTGTGGCTTATAATCCAAAACGTATTTCCAATCCCTTATGAATGGGTCGATATCCTTATCGGTTAGGTCGCTCTTCATAAATCCGTAGGTGTTCCAATAAGCAAAGCCGTCGTCGGTTTTACGGGCGGTGTTGTAAACGTATTCACGGGTGAGTGTAGTATTAAACCAATCAGGCATAACGTAACCGCCAACGGGTGGGTGAGCGAAATACACGGCGCCGTCAATACAACCGCCGGGTGAGGATTTATACTGCTCGGGATACATAACTAAATTAGGTGTCTTAACAAGTGTTGCACCTGCACCGAACGCACCGCGATAGGTCTGATAGGTGCAAGAGAAAGGATAATCTTCATACTGTGCAAAGCCTGTGAAGATAACGTCGGATAGAGTTTCGTCATTTTCAAAGCCGTAGAAACGGGATAGATTTGAGGTACGCATATTAGCAACGTAAACGTTATAAGGACCGTAACAAGCACGTTTGAATTTAGGATTAATTTCGGTAAAGGTCTTGTTCTGCTCCTCTAAGCACTCAAATATCTTCTTGTTTATATGTGAATACCATTCCTGCATATAGTATTTATGAAGCTTTGTTATATTGTCACGGCTGACAATCGTGCCCTTCACGTAGCCTACCTTTTCACGTGCGCCCTCGTGAGCGTCAAGGAAGTCGTTTAACACTTCTAGAGTTTTTGGCATAAGTTCCCAAATACCCTCGTTAAAGGCATCACTTCTGAGCACACCCCACTCATAGTCGGACGGATAGTAGATATAATCACCATTTTTGAGAATATCCATATGGTCGTGGTAATCGTGCTCTAGCATTGTGCGGTGGTTACTAAGCCATACGTACCACGCTCTGCCAAACAGCTTTGTAATCTCCCAGGTTCTCTTATGCTCTGCAACGTAGCCTGTAAAGGCAGTACAAGCATAAAAATGCTCTACGTTCGAGGGCTTACCTGGGTTCCAAGGGTCAAACGGGTCACGGTCAAGATACTGCTGTTCGTTAGGCATTGAAAATAGGAACGGAAGTCCGCTTTCAAGCGGTGCACAGCGTTTGCCTGTTATATCGAACACCTCAAACGCAGTGTCTAGTTCCTTAAACGGCTTGTCACCGTATTTAACGGTTAAGTGTATTCTGTATACGCCAACTGCTAACGGTGAATGCTTAATAACGCCGTCTACAACAGGTAGCTTTTCTATAAGCTCACCATAAACGTTTTGAAGCTCGGCTTCATACGAAATGTACTTTTTGTCGGTTTTTGAAAATACGGTAAAGGTAATTTCCTCGTCCTCGGCAAAGTAGTGGTTTCTTTCAAAATGTGCTTTTACGGTTTCATATTCGAAAGCGGTTTCGGGTATTATCTTTACCGCCTTTTTATCTGCAGGAGAGCATAAAGAGAACGTGTCCTCAAAAACAGTTTCTCCTAGATATTCGCCGTCGCACGTAAAATTAAACTCGTTTTTGCCTGACTGCAAACGGTAACCGAAAATCATAAGATTTTCATAGCCGAAAGCATACTCGCCGATATCCTCGTTTGCAACGGGGATTGTAATTGAGATTGGCAAATAGGTAAAATTCATAATCGGATAGAGTAATTCTTTCCACGCAAGGAATGGGTCTGCAAGGTTTACCTCACCCATAGAAAAATAATAATTTTTGCCGTTTATCTTTATGTAAGGTTTATCCATAAACCAACGCTCAACCACGTACTGTCCCTCGCGGTTTACGGGGTAAGGACGGTAGTTTTCTTCGGTGCGGTACTGTGGACCGCCGTCAAGCGTTGCCTTAAGATAAGACTTGCCACCAAGGGTAAACTGCTCGTACTTAACCGTCAGCGGCATAGTACCGCCGTTTGTGTTAGGAATTGTAACCGTAACGTCGTGCTGTGTCTCTGTGTCAAACTCATCTAGTGTTGCACTAGCATCAAGGTAGGTCACGCTACCCACAAAGTTAGGACGTGAAAAGCCTAGTACACCGCAGTTTGACAAAAGCTCGAAGGAAGCCTTTGCACCGTCAGCCGCAGATGCAGAAAGTGTTCCGTCCTTCATAGTAACTGTTACCGAATACTCGGTTTTAGCCTTTGGAAATTCTATATTCTTGCAAACAAATGAATTTATTTCGGTATAATGCTCTTCCTTGATTTCAAATAGTGTAAAGGTAGCTTCACCGGTTTTCTTATCCCACTCAACGCGAAGCTCAAAGCCCGAATGGGTTGACTCGTCATAGCCAAAAAATGCGCTGATACCAGCATAGACGTTAAGCACGTCAAATAGGTATTTTAGCGTAAGAGAAAAATCCTTTGTTTTTGGAGTATCAAGTATATATTTATTGCCCGTGCAGTAAACGGTAAAACCTTTTTCACTGCAGCGCGCGTGCTTGTGCCAAAGATAAGAGCAAGACTCTATGCGAATTCCATAGGGCTTATACTCACTATTCCAACACTTAAAATTTTCTTTAAAGGTGTACATTTGCAGTTCTCCTTTTCCCACACTTTATACGTGTATTTATCTTGAATTTCATTCTAGCATAAAGCAAAGTAAAATACAAGAAAAAAAGCGCCTTTTTTAAGGCGCTTTGTATTTTAAAATCAAATTATGTTAAAGTATTTCAAAAGATAACAAATAAAAGCAAAGATTGAAAGAATGGCGCTAATAATAGCCTTGCCGTATCTGCCCATAAAATTAAAATCATCCCAATTTATTTTATCAGGAGTCATCGCCCGATGCGACTGCATCTGAAGAGCACAGTAAACGTGATCCCATTTTAACAAAAGTCCTATTGTGTCATGAATAGCTGCAACCAAAAACGCAATAGCCATAAACAAAAACCATTCCTGCCTACTATCAGCAACAAAAAAAGGTATGGCAAATATCACCAGAGGAAAAAATCTATAACAAAAGGCTAAAAAAACAGTTTGTTCATTCTTGTTTTTCATACCATCACCTATTTTTAAACCTCAAAATCAAGGCACGTTCTGGTTTCGGTGAAAGGTCTTACATACGTGTCGGCAACAAACACGTGTTTAGGATGCACAGCGTATTCCTTTAAAGCCTTTTCATTTTCAAAAACCGAATATAGCATAACGTCTGCGTTAGAGGAAGCAAGGGAATTTATCTGCACGTCAATTTCCAAAAGACCTGAAATTTCACCCTTTAAGGATTCCAATCCCTTTTTTATGTTTTCTTTAACCGTGCTGTTATTATGCTCTGCCTTTAATTTCCATAAAATTATGTGTTTTACCATTGTTATCACCTTACTTAAGCTAAATTTTGCAATAAATTGCAAAGCTAAATTGTTTTTTCAAAACAACTAAATTTAAAACTTCGTTTTAAGCTAAATTACTCCTTCGGAGTAGCTATTAAAAGAAGCTGACCGAAGGTCAATTTAGCTACGAAGCAATTTAACTGTTTATAGTATAACATAAAAGCGACTTTGACTCAAGAGAAATGATATATTAATTAAATTTCGTTAAAACCTACTTTATTTTTGATATATCGTATATTCGTATTTCATATTCGCAGTTTTTATCAGCTGTTGCAGATAAAACGGCAAAAACGCTTTCACCGTCGGTTGCAAACGCTCTCCAATCCTCTAAATTTAATCCTAAAGGCAAAGGCTCACCGCCGTTTTCATCACGCAAATAAAAATCGTTTTTATCATCGGTATAAACTGTTTTTTCACCGACCTTTTCATTAAGCGGGTATTTATAAACCTTATCGAAATATCCACCGTCGTTATTTTCATTTTGTGAAGTTGAAACGTTTTTCCAACTGCCGTTTTGGAATACGTCTAAAATATAAAAATATTTAGAATAAAAGCCGTCTTCACCCTGTGTAACGTCGGTCCAAAAACAATATACCTTGCCGTCAATGACCGAAATCTTTGTAGAGGCTCTAGTATCTTTACACTTAGTGCTTATATATTCTACTGATGCTAACTCGTCCTGTGATGCTGCTTTTTGTTCAGAGCTAACACTACTCTCTTGCCCTTTTTCCGCATTACTGCAAGAACAAAGGCTGAGCAAAATAACAACTAATAAACCGATAGCAAATATTTTCTTTTTCATATAAAACCACCTCGAAACAATTTCTATTTTTATGTTAAAACGTCTAACTTTTAATTGCAAGAACTTTTCTTTATCTAATTTGCAATATTTTTTATCTAATTTTAAATTAGATAAAAAATTTTACAAATATTGTCTTTTTCGCTATAGAGCAAGGACAAATGAAGCACTCACTTACGTTCGTATGATGCAGAGGCTTTGCCTCTATGATGCAGCTCATTCCATTCGCAATGATGCGATGTTTGCTACTTATTAGCGTTAGCGACATCATTAGGCAAAGCCGTCATCATTAGTGAAACGACATCATTTGCCGTAGGCAAACATCATTTTTCAAAAAAGCCAAAGCTTTTTTGAAAATATACCCCCCTATTGACAATATACCCCCGTAGGGTATATCATTAATGCGGAGGTGGACTATGGATAATAATTGTTGCAACAAAAAGACAAAACGAAGCGAGCAAGAGAAAAAACTGATAATCAACCGACTTAACCGAATAAGCGGTCAAATAAACGGAATAACTAAGATGATTGAAAATGACGCATATTGCAATGACGTATTAATTCAGTTGTCTGCTGTTAAAAACTCGGTTAAAAGCCTTTCAACGCACATTTTGGAAAATCACCTCTATATGTGTGTGACAAGGGATTTAGAAAACGGCGAGTTAGATACTCTTGATGAGCTAATCAGTCTGTTCAAAAGATTTAATCAGTAAGGTGGTGAAAATATGGATAAAATCGTAATTTGTGAAAAGTGCGGCGCAATGGTTAAGGTATTAATCGACTGCACCTGTGAAAACTGCGGTATCAAATGCTGCGGCGAAACAATGAAAGAAATCTCAGAAGACGAAGCTAAAAAAATATTAGAGAAGAAATAATCGTTGTTTCGGTTTAATTTATTATAATGTGAAAAGTCCTCGTTCAAATGAACGAGGGCTTTTCATTAGGTTATATTATCAAGAGAGGGTTTTAAAAATATTAAATTCCAAATCCCCAAGTAAAAACAAATATGTACGCTATAACTGTAAATATTAAACCTAAAGCAAAAAATATTATCGGTAATAAAGCAAGTTTTGCAAACGAAACGTTATCGTTTGTTTTTTTATAACTATAAAACAACACGGTAGATGCGATAGTACAAATTAAAGCAACCACGTTTAAGATTGGCAACGCGAGTAACGCTATAAAATAGCCGAACAAATTCCACGCTGTCCACAATCCTAAAATGTTAAATAGCGCCTCGATGCAAATCATCGAAAAAACAGCACCGAAAACAATTGCACTAATAATAGAAAACACTTTATTTTTATTCATAAAACCAACTCCGTGTAAAAACTCGAATGTTCTCTTGTTTATTATCTAATAAGACTGAAAATTATAATTACAATCATATAGAAAAACAAAGATATAGAAATAAAGTTTAAAACCTTATAAATGTTTTGCCAAATTCCTGATTTGCTTTTTAAATGCTGTGCTAAAAAGAAAATGCTAATAATAAGCGGCAAAAACATACCCGAAGCTAAAACTCCTTGTATTGAAGGACTAAACTCGACCATGGGAATAATACCGTTTTGCATCAAAGCACTCGCTACAAAAAAGCATACTAAAAACAAGATAAAAACACTCAAGAAGATTATAAAAAGTAGTTTGCTTTTTTTCATACCTCCACCGCATACTTAAGCTAAATTTTGCAACAAGTCGCAAAGCTAAATTGTTTTTGCAAAACAGCTAAATTTTAAACTTCGTTTAAAGCTAAATTACTCCTTCGGAGTAGCTATTTAAATTTTAGTTTAGCTGACCGAAGGTCAATTTAGCTACCAAGTAATTTAGCGTACAAAGTACATTTAGCTGCGAAGCAATTTAGCTATGTATAATCACTGCAATGTAAAATTAACACCTAAAATTATATTTCTATCGATACTTCTCGCTCTGAAAAATACGTTATCAGATTCGGTTACCAGTATGTACTCAAACTTAAATCCCGCATCGAAATAATTTATAATGCATTCGTATGTATCTGTCAGGAAAAGGCCTTCAAAGGTTGAAACAAATTCCTTTGACGCAAAGTTAACGCTGCCGTAATCAGCCTCACCGTATCTGCCTACAAGCTGCTTTGCGTCCGTATCAGAAAGACGATAATTACCCCAGAAAATTTCATCTCCAACATGGAAAATGTCTCTGGTATGATTCATTATTCCGTAATCGTTCTTTTCGAACACGCTCTTAAGTTGCAAAGTCGTAGCATCGTAATAAAACAGGTCGCTTCCTGTAGAACCGGTTTCACCGATATATAAAATATTGTCTTGTTTATTTAAATAAAGCTTTGGTTGATAAAACAACGAACTGTTGTTATAGAAAATTTTTGTTAATTGATTTGTAGTTAAATTCTTTTTATATACTGAACAATGCTGGTCGTGCTCTGAATAAAAAATATAGTTTCCGTCTATGCAAAATGATGAAACTTCATGTTCAAAATAAAGCGAAGACTTTTTGGCAAGGTTTGATTTAGAAAAAATATCAATTCTGCACAAATCAGGCAACGAAATATAAATTTCATTTCCAACAATATTCATTTCTGCAGGCACACCGCTAAGGGGAGTATTAGAAAGCGGCATCATTGTTTTTGAATCTATAACAACCAATCGATTGTTACCTGACGTTATAACGTAAATCAAATCATTTTCGGTTGTCCAATTTACCACGTCGCCGTCAAGCTCATAAAGACCTACAGTGGCTTTTGTGTTTTTTGCATTGTTTTCTTCTTTTGCGTTGTTTGTACCTAATAATTTCATATTTTCAGGCACGTTCATATTTTTAGATGACGCCTTTTCCAAAACGCCGTTATCTATGTTTTGAAGACCAGTACCGTTTGATACGGAGCTGTTAGAAGATACCGTCGAATTATTTTTGGAAGAGCTACTTTGTGAAGACGGTTTGCTACTGTTATTCTTGTTACTTGATTGTGTTGAATTCGATGATGAAGAATTATTATTTTTATCACTAGACCCAGTTATTACCGAAGAAGAGTCGTCTGGATGAGTGGTAGCAGAACCTATTGCGCCGCTGTTTTTAAAGGTGAAAACTCCGTTTTTCCACAACAGTATAGATGCCACCAAAGCCACAACCAGCACAAAACAAATAATTGTTATAAAAATAGGTGTCTTCTTTTTTGGTGGCTTACCGCTTGGTAAATCGTTTGGCAAATCACTCGGGGCAGTGTACACAGGCGCGGGCTCAACCTTTGCCAATAAATCATCAGTAGAAACGTCAAACAATTTTGCTAATGCAACTATATTGTCAAGAGATGGCTGTGTTTGTCCCGTTTCCCAAAGGCTGATACTCTGCCTTGTCACTTCCAATTTTTCTGCCAACTCGTCCTGTGACATATGATTTAATTTTCTATATTTTCTTATATTATCACTCAACATAAAACCACTTCCTTTTTGTTTCTCAAATTATAGCATTTCATTGATTTAAAAGCAATAAAACTTATTTGGAAAATTGTCAAGTAACACTTGCATTCCTGCAAAAAGCTTTAATAAAGGGAATTTTTTGAGTTTATAAAGGTAAACTTATTAAAAAACTCCTTGGAGAAAATCTCTAAGGAGTTTTTGCTTATTACGAAAAAGCTTGGTAATAACCGAGGGATTTTTTATTGTTTTTCATCTGTTTGCTTCTTTTCTTTTATTATAAAAATTCCCAATATAACTGAACAAATTAATGGAACTATCCACATAAGAACCGCATAAATATCCGCCATTACAGAAAACCCAAAGATCAAACATGGGGATACAAAAAACAACACGTCACAAATTGCGATAGTAATTTCGAATTTAAACGACCGACTTTTTTTGAAGAAAAAAATAATATGCACTAAAACAGCGGCAAATGCAGGTACAAGCCAAAGTGTTCCAAAATTTCTGTCTGTTCCACTGGAAATCAAAGATTCCAAACATAAAATAAAAATAAACAAATAATATATAGACAAAATGCCAATTAAAACCTTCCTCATATAATCACCGACCTTTAGGTGTATTATAGCATAAAAGCAACAATAAATCAAGGCAAAGCCTTGCATGTAATCCGACGAAGTCGGAATGTAATCATTTTCGCAAGAAATGTATGTAATCCGAAATTCATTTCGGTATGTAATCAATCCGAAGAAAATACACCTACGGTGATGCCATACCGTTTGCATAGCAAACGGATTACATACTCGCTCACGCGAGATTACATACCAATCCTTCGGATTGGATAAAAATAAAGCACTTCTTGGCGCACCTGCGATAAAGCAGGTACATTTGAAAAGACATGTTCAGTCTTGAGCATGTCTTTTTTATTTCAAAAAACAAGTAATACTTGATTGCTAAACAACGAATTGATAATTGACTACTGCACCCTTATATGATTAAATATAATCACACCGGTGATATCAATAACTGGAGGTCAGAGTATGAATATTAAGATAGGTGAGAAGATAAAGCAACTGCGACAGCGCGATGGCAGAAAACAAGAGGATTTGGCCAATGCTCTTGGAGTCAGCCCTCAGGCAATTTCGCGCTGGGAGGCAAACGGCGGTTATCCCGATATGGAGCTGATACCTGCCATTGCTAATTATTTCAACATCAGCATTGATGAACTGTTTGGATATAGCAAAGACAGACAAGAAAAATTGAGATCCATATTGGATAAAGCTGAAACGGCAATTAACGGTCTGGGCGATATGACGGAATGTGTTGAATTGCTCCGTGCGGCAGCTGAAGAATTTCCATCAGAACCACAAGTGTTAATCAAACTTGGATATGCATTGAGTTTGCACGGATGGAAAAAATACGGGGCGAGAAGCTATACCACAAATGATTCCGACTATGCTCATGAGGACACGGAATATAATTCGGGAAACATTTATTGGCAAGAAGAAGTTCGCGTTTTCGAGAAAGTCTTAACGATGGATATTTCTCCCGAAGACCGTGACATTATTACTATGATGTTGGTAATTGTCTATGCTAAAATGGGATATACAGACAAGGCAAAAGCATTAGCAACAAAGCAAAACTCAATTATTGCTTGCCGCGAAACACTTATGCCAAAAGCGACCGAGGCTGAAGAACGTGACAAATATCAAGGTGAAGCCATTATTTCTCTTTTGACAGAATTAAAAAATGTTCTTTGTAACTCCGTATGTACCAAGATTTCGCTATGCACAAAATCCGAAGGAGTTAAACTGTTTTTAGATCTTTCGCACTTATATGAATCTATTTTCAGCGACGGAAGATGTGGTGTTGCTCACTCTCATCTTAGAGAACTTTATCTGCACGCGGCAGTATATGAAGCTCGATTTAATAAAAACACAGACCAAGCGTTTGAATACTTCAAAAAAGGATTTGAGCATAAAAAGCTTTATGATTCTATTCGGTGTACGGGTGAATATGAATATTCCTCTCCTCTTGTAGCGAAAGTAACATTCCCAAGTGCGAATTTCCCGTCAGTTCCTTCAACATTTTGGAAGGGATGGATTGAGGTGCTTCCCGAAGAGTTTAAGGAACGTATAAAATCAGATTCTAATTACGCAGAGTGTTTTGAATAATCCTCGCCCCGCCTTGTGCGGGGCTTAGCTTTTGTGTCCACAAAAGCAGTGCTTGTCAGGAAAAGTAGATGGAGTTTCGGGGCGCACAAACCAAAGGCTCCCTTGTGTAAAGGGAGCTGACGCCGAAGGCGGCTGAGGGATTGTTTTGAACAACAATCTAACCTTTTACAATCCCTCCGTCACGGCAAGCCGTGCCACCTCCCTTTACACAAGGGAGGCTTATTACCGCCCGATAGTACACCGAAATGGTGTAGCACACTAACCTAAACGGGCAAGATGTGTGAAAAGGAGTACGAAAAAACGCTCGTACTCCTTTGACTTTTTCGGCAGGTAAGACCTGCTTTATGGAAGGCACCCCTTTCGAAGTGCTTTATTTTTTGGCATTCGTGTCCGAAAAAGAACTGGGCAAAAACCGAGGTTTTTCTAAAATACATAGTCACTTATGCTTGTTGTATCTCTCAAAGCTATAAAAACTTTTTCTTTTGATAAAAAGCTTGCTAATTTGTATATTCCAACTACATATGCAAACTCTGAAGTTTTAAAATAGCATTTCATTTCACCTTTATCATTATAATCTATCTCACACAATTTTAGTGAAACCATATCGTTTATAACTTTTGCCACTTCTTCGTCGGCAAGACCGCATTCCTTTGGTAGTACATAAGCCATAAACATCCAAGTGTTTTTTCTGTCGTTACTAAAAGCGTGATTATATATATATGATAGTACTTTTCTAAAATTACAATCGCTTAATTTGTTAAGGATATTTGCAAAATATGCAGATTCGAATATTTTTTCTTCACCAATTTCCTTAAAATGCTTATCAATAAACGAAAACGTATCATTTATAAACACGCACCCAGATTCATTTGAAAAACAAGCAATAGATTTCCCCTTTTCAAGCGACAATTTTTGGGATTCATATTGCTCTTCATCTGATTTATCAATATGAGTAAATCTAAACTTTGAATTATCAAAGAAAAATCTATGCAAAATATCAAATGCAAATTCAGGGAAATTGTCAGCTGTAATTTGTTTTATAGTTCTTTCTTCGATTTCATACAATTGGTCAAATGTTATATTTAACGCCTTAACAATCCTTGGCAGTAATAATACATCTGGTAATGTAACATCCAATTCCCATTTTGAAACGGCTTGATTGCTAACACCAACAAGTTGTCCTAATTCTTCTTGTGTCATTTTAAGAGATTTTCTATATAATGCGATTTGACTACCTATACTCATAAATCGTTACCCTCCTTATTACAATTTAATTATAAACCACAATATAATTTATGTAAATAGAGTGTTTTTATATTTATGGTAAAAAGGTAACGAAAAAATCGCAGTTTGGTTGGAAACGCCTTATAAATTAGTGATATTCTGTGCTGTCGCACAGAGTGATATTTTCACTTCGTGAAAGTGATATTGAAACCTGCGGTTTTAGTGATATTATATTCGCCTTTTAACTGCCCGAAGGGCAATATCACTCGGCATTAGCCGAATATCACTGCGAAGCAATATAACTCGCCGAAGGCGAATATAACTGAAAAAACTCTTTGAGATTTTCTCAAAGAGTTTTTTTGGCATTCGTGTCCGAAAAAGAACTGAGCGAAAACCGAGGATTTTCTTTAGCTAACCTTATTTATTCCATATAACATTACAATTGCAACGATTGCGACAAATACTTTTAATATTATTTTCAATATTAGTATGCCAAGTTTGTTTTTTGAATAATCATAAACTAACGCCTCTGATACTGTTTCCCCTTCAACACTTGCGACAATATTATATTTGCATGCAAAATATACTCTTAAAATATTATGTGTCGCAAGGGAGAATAATAACAACAAGAGTTCTACAATAAAGATAACTAAAACCACAGCCTGTTTTTGACTTAAATAAGGGTCGAATATTCTACCTAAAGACATTCCTACTAATCCTGCCCCAATAGACCATCCTACTGCACCTACACTCTTTTTGGGCTTTTCTTTACTAAATGCATTCTTTTTAATAGCTCTTAATGTGAATATAATATTTAAAATCGGAAATGCAACAAAACATAGTGTCAACTCAATGCTTTGTCGTAAAGTGATACCAACATCTGAAGCGTTGATAAAGAAAATTGTAAAAAGATATGCAATCAAGTATAAATATGAATATGAAATTGTGTTTGTTAGAAATCTCAACCTATATGTCTTTTTTACTAATTTGCTTTTCAAAATACAAAAAGCAATATTATAAATCAATGCCAATAAAGTCAATATAACACAAGGCACCAACCCTCTACCAGCAACCACATACGGAACCCAAAGTAACCAAGCAGCACCCCAATACAGATAATTCATATCCTTCAACATTTTAAAATTCAAATAATGGTCTTCACCAAAATGAACGAAATCTTCAGCCTGTTTTTTAGTAATGTTCATATCATCGCCACCTCAGGTATAGTATAGCATAAAAGCGGAAAGAAAACAATGCGGAGCGTTGTATGTAATCCACAACTTGTTACGGTATGAAATCAACACGAAGTGTTGCATGTAATCATTTTCGCAAGAAAATGTATGTAATCCGAAATTTATTTCGGTATGTAATCAATCCGAAGAAAATACACCT
>JAZSCM010000033.1:0-24766 GCA_045602945.1 Acutalibacteraceae bacterium
TTGCGAGACTTCTCATAAGGAAGTCTCGCAGTTTTATTCGCCTTGCGGCGAGTTCTATTGCTTCGCAGTGATATTCGGCTTATGCCGAGTGGTATTTGCTTCGCAAGTTTTGTAGGCGAATAAAATAACACTGAAACCGTAAGGTTTCAATATAACTATTGCCATAGGGCAATAATATCACTCCGACAGAGTCGGAATATCACTTGAAAGACTATCATTTTTTATGTATAATAGTTTTCGAGGTGATAATTTTGGCTGATAGCGTTTTAAGAGATAAAGCAAAAGAATTTGCAAAAACTATTGTTTTTCTCTGTCGTGATATGAAATAAAACCATAAAGAGTCAGTTTTGATAAATCAGTTACTACGCTCTGCAACTTCAATCGGTGCAAATTTACACGAGGCGCAATACGCACAAGGAACAAAGGATTTTATTTCTAAACTTGAAATAGCACAGAAAGAGTGCTATGAAACTGAATATTGGTTAGAACTTCTTTTTGAAACAAATTCTATGAATGAAGAGATTTATAAAACATTGCAAAACGATTGCGGTGCTATTCGCAGAATGTTAATCTCTTCACTTAAAACCATAAAATCAAAATAAGGGTTGGGGCTTAGCCCAATCTGCATTTGTACATACAAATGCGATGCTGGTTCTATCCAAAGGGGGGAGAAATTTTTGTGGACGTAATTGAGCATTATGATAAACTAATTGATGAAAACAATGACCCTGTATATGACTCCGATCCATTGAAAGAGTATATGCATAAGTGGGACGGTCAAGTGTTTATTGATTCAATGAACCTTGATAAGACCAAAAATATTTTGGAAATTGGTGTCGGGACAGGCCGTCTTGCCTTAAAAACTGTATTGTTATGCAAGAGTTTTTTTGGTATTGATATATCCCGAAAGACAATTGAAAGAGCGACGTATAATTTATCTCAATATCAAAGCATAGAACTTGTATGTGCCGATTTTATGACCTACGAATTTAATATTTCTTTTGATGTTATATATTCCTCATTAACTTTTATGCACATCAAAGAAAAACAGGAATGCATTAACAAAATCTATTCTCTATTAAACTCAAAAGGGCGTTTTGTTTTATCCATCGATAAAAGCCAAAATGAGTATATAGAATACGGGGACAGAAAAATCAAAATATACCCGGATAAACCTGATGACACAAAGAAATATTTTATAAAATCCGGTCTGACACTATTAGATTGTATAGAAACAGAATTTGCATACATTTTTGTTGGGTTAAAAATATAGAGAAAGGCGATAGATTCAAAAACGAATCTATCGGCTTTTAAACATCCTTATGAGAAGTTGCGCAACGGTCGCCCTTTTGTTTTGTATGTAGGGGAGGGCCTCAGTGCCCTCCCGAAAACAATGTGGAAAATTACGGGAGGGCGCTGAGGCCCTCCCCTACGATAATATCATGATTTATTCCGTTCTCAGCGCTACAACGGGGTCTTTTTTAGCGGCGCTTCTTGACGGTATAATTCCTGCAAATAGGGTAAGGATTACGCTTATTGCAATAAATAGGATTGCTACAGGAAGCGGCAGTTGTGCTTTAAGACCGCTGATATCTGTGAGCGCATAAAGTATTGCATTTATAGGAATGCACAGCAGATAGGTTATAACAACACCTAATAGTCCTGAGGTAAAGCCTAGTATTGCAGTTTCGGCATTAAATAGACCTGAAACGTTCTTTTTAGAAGCACCTATTGCCCTTAGTATTCCTATTTCCTTTGTTCTTTCCTGAACGGAAATGAGGGTTATAACACCTATCATTATTGAGGAAACTATTAAAGATACCGCAACGAAGGCTATAAGCACGTAGGTTATAGCGTTGATTATAGTGGTAATAGAGGACATCATAATACCAACGTAATCGGTGTACTTAATCTTTGTGATTTCGTCAGCACCCTCGTTATATTTAGCAATTACGTCTTCTATAACCTCCTTATCCTCAAAAGAAGCGGCATAAAGGTTAATAGTTGCAGGGCTGTCAAGGTCAACGGAGCCGAGTTTCTTCAGGTTATTATCGTAACTTGAATCCGAGAAGGTCAAAACCTCATCATAGTAAACAGCCGCCTCGGCTGCTGTATAGTTTTGAATTGCCATATCGAGCATAGCGCTAAGCTGTGTCTCGCTCATAGTAGAAAGCTGTGCTTTAACGCCCTGGGCATACTGTGCCTTATACTGCTCTACAGCCGCCTTTTGATAGTATTCTTTAAGGTCATCGTCACTCATAGACTCTAAGTAGCCTAAAATTTCTTCCTGAGACATACCTGTTTGCTCTTTAAGTGCCGCCGCCATACCCTGCTCGGCAGTCTTGCGGTCATAGTTTGCCATAATACCTGCTACCGCTTTATCAAGGTTCTCGTTTGACGGAATACTCGAAATACTTACAAACGCTTCCGCTCTTCCCTTTTGGTCAAGCGAGGCTATATATTTTTTAAACTCTTCCAACTTTTGCTCGTCGGTCAGAGTGCCTGTATTCTCTTTAAAAGGAAGACCTGTGAAGATATCCTTATCCTTAGAGTCTAGCTGTGCTTTAACTGCAGGGGAATCCTCAGCCTCGGTTATTATATATTCTGTGAGCGCATTGGTATAGGCAATAGAGCCCTTAAGCATTGTAGAAACTGCATCCTCATTAGGCTTAATAATGCCTACAACCTTTAACGGTAGACCGTTATCATAAAGGTATTTAAGACCTGCTTCGCTGTTTCTTAAGTCAGTATAAAGGCCTGTTGTTTTATCATAGGTATAACAGTCGGAGCCTAAAATTGTGCGGTATTCTCTCTCACAAATTTCTCTATACGACCATTTCTTTTCAAGCAGTTTTATTTCTTCTCCGTTTAAAGCCGCTTTGGTTACCTTATCAATTTCTTCCTTGGTTTTAAGGCCTAGGGCATAAAGGGTCATATCGTCAAGCTCGTTATTTTCGTCAAGCACTAAAATGATTTCGTTATACTTTGTGGGCCATTCACCGTAAATTACGTCGTACTGCTTTTTGAGCACGGGGTTTATAAGCTCTCCGTTTTCACCGCTTAACATTTCCTGCCATAAAACCGTAGAGCCCATCGGAGAAAGTGAAGACATAGCCGAGCTACTGCTCATATAACCCATGCTCTCACCCATATTAAGCATACCCGACAAATCCATGCCGAAATGCTCAAGCAGTATTTCCTGCATTAGCTCTTCTGAGTCAGAAAGAATTATATTGCCGTCAGTATTTTTAGTATAAACCAATAAATCGGTATTGTAGGTATACTGAACACCGCGAAGCGCGGTACCTAAAGAATTTTCGTCGGTTTTATTTTTCTTTTCTTCTTCTATATACTTTTTAAAGCTTTCAAGGTCGTTAACCGTAGTCTCGGCAGAGTTTATAGCGTTAACCAAATCATACATCATTGATTTTTGGTATACAGCGTCCATCTCGTGCTCGTTTGCCGATTTTGCCGCGCCCATAAACGCTTCCATAAGACTGCCAAGGTCCATTGTCTGCGCCTCAATAGTTAGCGGATATGACGTTAAGGTATCCTCTTGAACTGCGTTTATATACGCCGTCATACCGTGGGATACGGCATATATAAGTGCTATACCTATAATGCCGATACTTCCCGCAAAGGAAACAAGCGCCGTTCTGCCCTTTTTGGTAAACAGGTTTTTAAGGGATAGACCGAACGAGGTAAAGAATGAAATCGAAGGCTTTTTAACGCCCTTTTCCGCCTCTCTTTTAGTGGTAGCGCGTTCGGTTTCCTTTACTAATTCTTCCGACTGTATAGGGTCGGTATCACCTGTTATCTCACCGTCAAGCATATTGATAATTCGGCTTGAATAACGGTTTGCAAGGTCGGGGTTATGGGTTACCATAATTATAAGGCGGTTTTTGGATATTTCCTTTAAGATATCCATAACCTGAACGCTGGTTTCTGTGTCAAGAGCGCCTGTCGGCTCGTCGGCTAATATTATATCGGGATTGTTAACAATAGCACGTGCTATTGCCACACGCTGCATCTGACCGCCCGACATTTCACTAGGTCTTTTATTTATCTGGTCGCCAAGGCCTACCTCTTCAAGCGCCTGTTTTGCCCTTCTTCTACGCTCGGCTTTTGAAACACCCGAAAGGGTTAGCGCTAGTTCTACGTTTTGAAGCACGGTCTGGTGCGGAATTAGGTTATAGCTCTGAAAGACAAAACCTATAGAGTGATTTCGATAGCTATCCCAATCCCTATCATTAAAATCCTTAGTAGAGCGACCGTTTATCACAAGGTCGCCCTCGGTATATTTATCAAGACCGCCAATGATATTAAGCATTGTGGTCTTTCCGCAACCCGACGGACCTAGTATCGACACAAACTCGCTTTCTCTAAAGTTAAGATTTATTCCTTTAAGAGCGTGAACCGTTTCGCTGCTTGTAGGATAATCCTTTATAATGTTTTTAAGCTCTAGCATAAACGCTATCCTTCCTCTAAAATATGTATTACAGTTTAATAATACCATTAAATTATGAACTGCAAATAAACAAAGTGTTATTTTAAATTTCATCTTACCACTTTTATACCCGCTTGTAAATACTTTTACTATATATATTTATTATTTTATGGAATAGTACAATTTTTCTTGTAAATCCAAACGTTTTGTGATAAAATGTTATATGTATTGCTATGCTTAATTACTAAAGGAGATTTTATGACTTTTAAGGAAGAAATAAACCGCCGCAGGACGTTCGCTATTATTTCCCACCCTGACGCCGGTAAAACCACACTAACAGAGAAGTTGCTTCTTTACGGAGGCGCTATACAAACCGCAGGTTCCGTAAAGGGAAAGGCTACCGCTAAACACGCCGTTTCGGACTGGATGGACCTCGAAAAGCAAAGAGGTATTTCCATCACCTCTTCGGTTATGCAGTTTGAATATGACGGCTTTTGTATAAATATTCTTGACACCCCCGGACATCAGGACTTCTCCGAGGATACCTACCGTACACTTATGGCGGCAGACAGTGTTGTTATGGTTATCGACGCCGCTAAGGGTATTGAGCCGCAAACACGTAAGCTTTTTAAGGTTACCGCTATGCGTAACATTCCTATATTCACCTTTATAAACAAGCTTGACCGTGAGGCTAGGGACCCGTTTGAGTTACTTGACCAACTTGAAAAGGAATTCGGTATCGGCACCTATCCTGTTAACTGGCCTATCGGCTGTGGCGTTAGCTTTAAGGGTGTTTTCGACCGCGACCGCAGACAGATTATGACCTTTAACGAGTTTCATAAAGGGCAGGAGCGTCTTAACGCTATTGAGTGCGATATTACAGATACCGAAAAATTAGACGAATTAATCGGTGAGTATCAACGCGCTGAGCTTGTAGACCAAATAGAGTTGCTTGACGGTGCTAGTTTTGAGTTTGATTTGGAAAAGGTGCGAAACGGTAAACTCACCCCTGTATTTTTCGGCTCTGCGCTTACAAACTTCGGTGTTGAGCCTTTCCTTGAAAACTTCCTTAAAATGACAACCTCTCCCCTTGCCCGTGCTACTAAAGAGGGCACCGTGGAGCCAACAGACGAGGCATTTTCTGCCTTTGTTTTCAAAATTCAGGCAAATATGAACAAGGCACACCGCGACCGTATGACATTTTTGCGAATTTGCTCAGGCAAATTTGAAAGGGATAAGGAATATTATCATATTCAGGGCAAAAAGTCTATGCGTCTATCTCAGCCTCAACAGCTTATGGCACAGGACAGACAGATTATAAACGAAGCCTATGCAGGTGATATTATAGGCGTTTTCGATCCGGGTATTTTCTCAATAGGCGATACCATTTGCGAGGCTAAGCACAAGGTTGAATTCGAGGGTATACCAACCTTTGCGCCTGAGCATTTTGCTATGATTGAACAGGTTGACAGCCTTAAGCGTAAGCAGTTTGTAAAGGGAGTTGAGCAGATAGCCCAAGAGGGTACTATTCAGATTTTCCACGAGCCGAATTCAGGTATGGAAAGGGTTATCGTGGGGGTTGTAGGTGTGTTGCAGTTTGAAGTGCTTGAGCACCGTCTTAAAAATGAATATAACGTTGACGTTATAAGAAATAATCTTTCTTTCCAATATATCCGTTGGATTAAAAACAAAGATTTGGATATCTCCTTGCTAAACCTTACCTCCGATACAAAGTGGGTACAGGACTTTAAGGGTAACAATCTTTTAATTTTCACAAGCGAATGGAATATTAACTGGGCACTTGAAAAGAACAAGGATTTAATCCTTGAAGACTTTAGTAACGATTAAACAGAAGGTGTTATAAAATGGAAAATGAAATTGCTAAAAAAAGAGTATTAAGCTGTATACAGCCGAGCGGTCTTTTAACACTCGGCAACTATCTCGGTGCGCTTAAAAACTGGGTTAAGATGCAGGATGAGTTTGATTGCAGTTTTGCCGTTGCCGACCTTCACTCCATAACAGTCCGTCAGGAACCCGCAAAGCTCAGAAGCCAGATTTATTCTACCTATGCACTGCTTTTAGCGCTCGGTATTGACCCTAATAAAAACACCGTTTTTATTCAGTCGCACGTGCCCGAACATTCTCAGCTTAACTGGTTGCTTTCCTGCTATACACAGTTTGGCGAGATGTCGAGAATGACACAGTTTAAGGATAAAAGCCAAAAGCACCCTGATAATATAAACGTAGGTCTTTTCTCCTACCCTGTGCTTATGGCGGCGGATATTTTGCTTTATAAATCCGATTTAGTACCCGTTGGTGACGACCAAAAGCAACACCTTGAAATTGCAAGGGATATTGCCGTTCGCTTTAATAATATTTACGGTGACGTGTTCACAGTTCCTGAGCCTTATATTTCTAAGTCGGGTGCAAGAATTAAGTCACTTCAGGACCCTAGTAAAAAGATGTCTAAATCTGACGATAATATAAACTCTTGGGTTGCTATCCTTGATACTAAGGACGATATTATAAGAAAATTCAAACGTGCCGTTACCGACTCTGATTCGGTTGTTCGTATGGCTGACGATAAGCCGGGCATTTCAAACCTTATCACAATTTACGGCGCAGTTACAAACAAGACCGTAGCCGAGGTAGAAAAGGAATTTGAGGGCAAGGGCTACGGTGACTTTAAACTAGCCGTTGGCGAGGCTGTTGCCGACACCTTAGCGCCTATAAAGAAGCGTCACGACGAAATTATCTGCGACAAGAGTGAGCTTGAGCGTTTATACCGCGAGGGCGCCGAAAAGGCTGAGAAAGTAGCTCGTAAAACCTATTTCAAGGCCATGAAAAAAGTAGGTTTCGTACTATGAGTTCACTTGCAAACTCAAATGCTAATGTTACAATAGAAAAAATAATAAATTCGGGTAAAATCCCACACGCTTTTTTAATTGAGGGCGATTTGGAAACCGAACTTGCCTTTAAACTAGCTAAAGGCTGTGTGTGTGAAGCCGAAGTAAAGCCGTGTAACAAGTGCAGACAATGTTTAACCGCAAATAGCGGCTCTAACCCCGATATTTCGGTAATTTCTGCCGAGGATGGAAAAAAGAACATTTCTATTGCTCAGATTAGAACAATGCGCTCGGAAGCCTTTATAAAGCCACACGCGGCTATGCGTAGGGTTTTTATAATAAAACAAGCCGAGCTTATGAACGAGTCTGCACAAAACGCTCTTTTAAAGGTGTTAGAGGAGCCACCCAAAAACGTTGTGTTTATACTTGTCGTTTCTTCCAGAACGCTTCTGCTTCAAACGGTAATTTCAAGATGCACTTTGCTTTGCGAAGAAAACTTTGAGGCAGACGTTAAGGACGAGACTGCACAAAAATTTTTAGAGTTGGCACTTAAAGGTAAAGAATACGAAATTCTGACCCTTTTGCAAGTGCTTGAAAAGGACCGCAAAGGTGCCGAAAATTTCTTTTTAAACCTTAAAATAGCAATCAAGAACGAGCTTAAGGCTTCATATAATTTAAAATCAAAGGCGAGAATTTTAAGCAGTATATATGATAAATGTGATGCTTACCTTGATTTGCTTAAAACAAATATAAATCTGCCGCTGCTGTTTTGCGCTGTTACAAGCGAGATAAAGCAGTTGACGGAAAATTAAACCCTATTCCAATATTTTGGAGGATTTCAATATGACAGAGGTTATTTCCTTAAAATTCAAAGAGGGCGGAAGAATATATTATTTTTCTCCTAACGGTTTAAAGCTCGAAACGGGCGATATGGCGGTAGTTGAGACGGCTAACGGTCTATCTATCGGCACCGTCTCTAAGGGCAACCACCAAGTAGAAGACGATAATATCACCTCCCCGCTTAAAAACTGTATTCGCAAGGCAAACGAAAGTGATATAGAAAAGCTCAAAGAAAATGAGAAAAAAGAGGCCGAGGCTTTTGTTATTTGCGAAGAAAAGATTTTAGCACACAAGCTTGAAATGAAGCTTGTAAGCGTTGAATATTCATTCGACGGTTCTAAAATCACCTTCTTCTTCACCGCCGACGGACGTGTTGACTTCAGAGAGCTTGTAAAGGACCTAGCGGCTAAATTCAGAACACGAATAGAACTCAGACAAATCGGTGTGCGTGACGAAGCAAGAATGCTCGGCGGTCTTGGTATCTGCGGTCAGCCCTATTGCTGTAAGCGTTTTCTTGACGATTTTCAGCCCGTTTCAATAAAAATGGCAAAGGAACAGGGCTTATCCCTTAACCCCACAAAGATTTCGGGTAGCTGCGGCAGACTTATGTGTTGCCTTAAATACGAGCAAAATTCCTATGACTATTTAATATCCATTACTCCCTCTGTAGGCTCTACCGTTAGAACAAAAGAGGGTGTCGGCACTGTAATAGACGTAAACCTTATTACAGGCAATCTTATAGTTAAGCCTAAGGACGAGGAAGGTATTCCTTACAAGGTTAATCGCAGTGAGGTAAAGATTTTATCTGCTAAACGTAAAGTTGTTGAAGAAAAGGAAGAATATAACGAAAATTTAGATAATTTGTAAATTATTCGTATTATAAATATTTTCTCTTGCTTTTTTGACATTTTATGATACAATAAAGTTGTTGTTTAAGGTTTTCCTTAAAAAATATGTATTTCACGTGACGGAGGTGTATATAAATGGCTTTCAAAATTACTGATGAATGCATTAGCTGCGGCGCTTGTGCTGCTAGCTGTCCTGTAGAGGCTATCGTTGAGGGTGATACCCAGTTCGAAATCGATGCTGATAAGTGCTGTTCTTGCGGCGCTTGTGCTTCCGGTTGCCCTGTAGATGCTATCGTTGAGGAATAATTAATACTTATTACTTAAAAACAAAAAAGGTGTGCTAATAATAGCACACCTTTTTTGTTTAGTTTAAGTTATCCCATTCTTCCATATAATTTAAAAGCTCGTTTTCTTTTTCGGCTAACTGTTCACTAAGAGAGGATAGTAAAACATAATCCGATAAGTTTTCGGGTTTTTCTATTTCAGCCTTTAATTGCTCTATTTCTGCCTCACACTCAGAAATTTTAGTTTCTATTTTTAAAATTGCCCTTTCCCTTTTGGCTTTTTCTTTACCGGGGGTTGTGTAGGTTTTTTTAGAGCCTTGCTCTGTCTTACTTTGCTTTTTCTCGGTTTCTACCGTAACATTTGCCTTGCTTTCAATATACTGATTATAGCCGTATTCATAAAATTCGGTTTTTCCATTTTGAAAATTTAAAAGCTTATCTGATAGCTTTCTTATAAAATATCTATCGTGAGATACGAAAAGAAGCGTTCCCTCAAAGCTTTCTAAAATATCCTCTAAGACCTCTTTTGAGAGAATGTCCATATGGTTTGTTGGCTCGTCAAGAATTAAGAAGTTAGGGTTTTTCTTGAATATTTTGCAAAGGGCCAGTCGCACCCTTTCGCCGCCCGACAGCATATCAAGGGTTTTAAATACGTCGTCACCCGAGAATAGAAAGGCGCCTAGCGCACTTCTTGTTTCAAAATCGTTAAGCGACGGAAAAGACGCTTGAAAATCGTCAAAAACCGTCATAGGTCCCTTATACTGTGCCATCTGCTGATCAAAATATCCGATTCTGACGTTAGCGCCTATGTTTATGCTACCGCCAAGACTTTTCATTTTGCCGACAATGGTTTTTAGCAGGGTTGATTTTCCAAGCCCGTTACCGCCGATTACACCGACGCGTTCTCCTCTCAGAATAGAAAAAGAGGTTTCGGTTAGTACGGTATCAAAGCCTATTTTTAAGTCTTTTACGGTAAGCACGTCTTTAGCACTTACTATTTCAGGCTCTAAAACCGCTCTAAAGGTCTTGTTATCGAAGGACTCTGGCGCCTCAATTTTTTCCATTCGCTCTATTTGCTTTAATTTTGACTGTGCCATTTTAGCCTTTGTTGCTTTATATCTAAAGCGCTCGGCTACGGCTGAAATGCGCTCTATCTCCTTTTGCTGAGCCTCGTATTCCTTTGATTGTTGTTCTCGTCTTAGCTTTTTAAGTCGGGTAAACTCGCTGTAGTTTCCAACGTAGCGCTCGGTTTTTCCGTGCTCTATTTCGTAAACCTCGTTTACGGTTTTATCTAGAAACTCACGGTCGTGCGATACTATAACAACCGCCTTTTTATAAGCGGAAAGATAGTCCTCAAGCCACGTAACCGCCTCGATATCAAGATGGTTGGTAGGCTCGTCTAAAAGCAGTAAATCAGGTTTTGAAAGAAGTAATTTTAAAAAGGCGAGTTTTGTCCTCTGTCCTCCCGAAAAGCAACTGACAGGTTTTAATTTGTCCTCATCGGTAAATCCAAACTTCTTTATAGCCGCTTCATATTCCTTTTCAAAATAAAAGCCGCCCTCGTTTGTGAAAATTTCGAGTAGGGTTGTGTACTCTTTAATAAGCTCTTCCGACTGGTCGGCTTCCATTTGTTTAAGCAAGGTGTCAAGGCGCAATTTCATATCTAGGATAGGCTTATATGCCGAACGAATTTCATCAAGCATTGAAACGCTTTCGTCCTCAAAGGTCATTTGGTCAAGCATTCCAATATAAACCTTGCCTGACAGCGCAAAAAAACTATCCTTGTTCTCATTTTTTACAAGAGGTATTTTACCTGCAATCGCTTTAAGCAAGGTGGTCTTCCCGCAACCGTTACGACCTACAACTGCTATTTTGCTATTTGTATTTATTTCGATATTTATATTAGTTAGTATCGGCATACCCGATAAATCGACGGCGCCGTTATGAATTTTAAGTTGCACAAAATCCTACTCTCGTTTTTTAAATCTGCCAATTTATAGGCTGTAAACCGTTACCTACTAGTATCTCGTTTGTCTTTGAAAAGTGTCTGCATCCAAAAAATCCGCCGTAAGCTGACAAGGGACTCGGATGCACGGTAATTAACTTTTTATGTATTGGATTATCAATTTTTTCAGCCTTTTTTCTGGCATTTGCGCCCCAAAGTAAGAATACTACGGGGGTGCTTTTTTTATTTAGTTCCTCGATTATTCTATCGGTAAAAATTTCCCAACCCATACCTTTATGGCTGTTAGCCTGACCTCGCCTTACCGTTAGTACAGTGTTAAGCAGTAACACACCCTGTTTTGCCCAATCGGTCAGTTCGCCATGGTTTGGGATATTAAAGCCTACGTCGCTGTTTAATTCCTTATATATATTTTTAAGCGATGGCGGCGGCTCTACACCCTTTTTAACCGAAAAGCAAAGCCCGTGCGCCTGATTTGGCTCGTGATAAGGGTCCTGCCCTATTATTACAACCTTAGTGTTTTCAAACGAGGTGTATCTAAGAGCATTAAATAAATCATACATATTAGGATAAACCGTAAATTTTGAATATTCCTCTTTTAAAAAGGTTCTAAGTTTTTTATAATACGGCTTTTCCCATTCGTCCTTTAAAATTTCGTCCCAATCGTTACCAATAGATACCATAGTTTTACTCCTTAAACTATATCGTAAACCTCGACTATTCCGCTGCTGTGATAGAGCGACGGTGTTATAAGAAGCGAATAACCTCGCCCGTTATCGCTTGTCCATTCTACCGAACGGCGCCTTGGCACCGCACAGGCAGATAGCAGCATCATTATAGCGCCGCCGTGCATAATAACAGCCGACTCTCTTATTCCCTTTTGCATCATATCGCGCACAACCATATTAAGACCGAGGGCCAGTCGCTTTACAAAATCCTCGGTAGCCTCACCGTTTGGCGGAGCACTGATTTTACCCGACGTCCACTCAAGATATTCGGGGCAAATTTCAAGTTCTACGGCTGTTTTGCCCTCAAAATCGCCAAAATCGTATTCGGTAAATTCGTCAAGCGGTATAGCCTCAAAGCCCTCAAAAAGCATCGCGGCGGTTTGACGGCAACGAAGCATCGGCGAAGTATAAACCGCTTCTACACTTGGGTATTCAAGGTTCTGCTTTAAATTTTTAAGTTCTCTAACACCCTCGGGGGATAGCGGCATATCGGTACGGTTGCCAATATAGGTGCCCAAAATATTGGCATCGGTACTGCCGTGGCGGATGAGATGTATTTTATAAGTTTTCATAAGTTATCTCCTTTAGATTAACTCTGAGATTATACTGTTTGATAAAAGCATACCTGTATCGGTAAGTGATAAATTATCACCCTTTAAATTTACATATCCTGCTTTTTTGAATAGTTGAATTTTATTCATTAACACTGCATCATTTGTATCAATATTTATACCTTTATTGACGCGAAGGCCCAGCATCAGTTCTTCATAGTCCTCTACAGCGCCGTCGTCCACGGTTCTAGGGTTATTTATAAAGCCCATAAGGTCGTTTGGATAATAAAAGCGCTTATTATCTATCATTGAATGAGCAGAAGGCCCTACGCCTAAATACTCACACAGCTCCCAATATTTAAGATTGTGACGGCTCTCGAACCCATCTTTTGTAAAGTTTGAAATTTCGTAGTGCTTATATCCTTTATTTTTTAAATACTCACACATAAAAAGATACTGCTCTGCCGATAAATCGTCAGAGGGAATATTTAGATTTCTTTTTGCAAGGGCTGTTTTTTCTTCGATTTTAAGAATATATGCAGATATATGCTGTGGATTTAAGTTTGTTATAAATTGGAGGCTTTCTTTGAGTGTTTCTACCCTACTGTCAGGAAGCCCTAACATAATATCAAGCGAAATATTATCAAAGCCTAATTCCTTTAAAAGATAATATTTTTCTTTTATATCATTCACAGTATGATTTCTGCCGAGCGTTTTAAGTTCAGAGTCTATACCGCTTTGCGCTCCCATTGATATACGGTTAATACCCTCTTTTTTGGCGCTTTGCAAAAACTCCAAACTAGCCTCGGGGTTTATCTCTGCAGTAATTTCCGCATCATCTAAAATGTGAAAATTATTCCTTATTGCGTCCATTATAGGCTCAATTTTTTTACCCAAAACAGACGGAGTTCCTCCGCCAAAGTATATAGAATCAATGGGGCGGTCAAATCGGCCGCCCCATCTTTTGAGTTCTTTAATTAGCGCCGAAACGTAATCTTCAAGCACGGCTTCACTAACAAAGCCTGAATAAAAACTACAATAGGCACACTTTTTTGAGCAGAAGGGTATATGGATATATAAACCTTTACCCTTATGCAAGGATTTCACCTGTGCAGCTACCCGGAACTGCGGCAGCGTTAGCCTCGTCGGTATCAATATGCATAGCAAGTGCATAGCTATCGCTAATTCTTACTACAACGTCATCAAATACTAATGCTCTGCCCTCGGTTGGAATCTTAACGCTTACAACCTGCTTATCGGTAAGACCAAATCTCTCGCCGTCAGCTACTGTCATATGTATATGACGCTTTGCAGCGATAACGCCCTGTGCGATTTCAACCTCGCCGCAAGGACCAACAAGCTTACAAGCGCCGCTACCTGCAACGTCGCCTGACTCTCTGATTGGAGCTACAACGCCGAGTGAACGAGCATCGGTAAGTGACACCTCAACCTGATCTTCTTTACGGCATGGACCTAAGATAGAAGCCTTGATAGAGCCCTTGGGACCTACAACTGTAATTTTCTCCTCACAAGCGAACTGGCCCGGCTGAGAAAGGTCTTTCTTAGGGGTTAATTTGTGGCCCTCGCCAAAAAGAATTTCAAGAGTTTTCTCAGTGATGTGAGCGTGTCTTGCAGAAATTTCAACTAATACTTCTTTTGCCATTTTTCAATACATCCTTTGCAAAATATTTTACATTACTTATTTTACCATAAATACAAAATTTTTCAAGTGCTTTTTAGCTAATCGGCTCGAAATCTGCGGCAGGGTGCTTACAAAGAGGACAAATAAAGTCATCAGGCAACGTTTCGCCCTCGTAAACGTATCCGCAAATCTTGCATACAAAGCCTTTTTTACCCTCGGTTTGAGGCTTTGGCTTAACGTTGTTTTGATAGTAGGTATAGGTCATAGTTTCGTTGTTATTTATAACTCTGGCCTCGGTTATTTCGCAGATAAACATTCCGTGCGTATCAAAATCAACGTACTTTTCAACCTTTAGTGACATAAACGAATTTATATACTGAGGTAAAAATGCTAAGCCGTTATCCGAACGAAGCGGTGTGATGCCTTCAAACTTATCGGTATTTCTGCCACTAGCAAAGCCAAAACGCTCAAATATGCTAAAAGGTGCATCCTGTGACAGACAGTTAATATTCATAATACCCGTCTGCTTGATTACGTGGTGTGAATAATTTTCCTTGTTTATTGTAACCGCTATTCTGTTAGGCGTATTTGTGATTTGGGTTACGGTGTTAACTATTAGACCGTTATCACGTTTGCCGTCATTAGAAGTAACAACGTAAAGACCGTAGCCTATATTAAAGAGTGCTGTTAAGTCATTTTTATTTGCGGTATCGTCGCTTTGCGCTAAATAGTCCTTGCAAAGCTCGTCTGCCAATGCTTCAAGCTGTGCTGACGACTCATCGTTTAACGCCGATTTAATGCTGACTGTATTTTCAGCAAAGGTTATATTCTTTGAGTTTTCAAAGCTCTTTTTCATAACCTTTGCCGCCATAGGTGCCCAAGAGCCGTTTTCAATAATACCTATAGTTCTGTTTTGGAAATTGCGCTCGGTTAAATGGCTTATAAACTCACGCGTAAAGGGGAATATTTCGGCATTATAGGTTGTGGTGGCTAAAACTATCTTACCGTAACGGAAGGCATCCTCAACAGCCTCTGCCATATCACAACGTGCAAGGTCGTTTACAACAACCTTAGGGCAGTGCTTAGCCTTTAGCTTTTCTGCTAAGAGTTCTACTGCTTTTTTGGTGTTACCGTAAACCGAGGTATATGCTATCATTATACCCTCACTTTCAACACCGTAGGTAGCCCAAGTGTTGTAGAGATTCAGATAATAGCCTAGGTTTTCTTCAAGCACAGGTCCGTGAAGCGGGCAGATAGTCTCAATCTCTAAGCCTGCCGCTTTTTTAAGCACGTTTACAACCTGCGCGCCGTATTTACCAACAATACCTATATAATAACGTCTTGCTTCACAAGCCCAGTCCTCTTCTACGTCTAAAGCGCCGAATTTACCGAAGCCGTCAGCCGAGAAAAGTACCTTTTCGGTGGATTCATAGGTCATAATAACCTCAGGCCAGTGCACCATAGGTGCAGTAACAAAGGTTAACTTATGCTCACCAAGGTCTAGAGTATCGCCCTCGCCGACTACCAATCTCTTATCCGAAAAATCGGTGCCGAAAAACTGCTTCATCATAACGAATGCTTTAGCCGACGAAACAATAGTCGTATCAGGATAAGCCTTTACAAAGTTTGCAATATTTGCAGAATGGTCGGGCTCCATGTGTTGAATAATTAAATAATCGGGCTTTTTGCCGTTTAGCACGTTTGCAACGTTATCTAGCCACTCGTGAGTAAACGCGATATCAACAGTGTCGAAAATTGCGATTTTCTCGTCCATAATAACGTAGGAATTATAGGACATTCCGTTAGGCACTACGTACTGTCCTTCAAAAAGGTCTATTCTGTGGTCATTTACACCAACGTAATGAATCTTTTTATGCTTATTCATATAATTTTCCTTTCTTTTAAATCTCTGAATATTATATAATAAAGGTCTTTATTTTTCAAGTCCTATTGTTTTAATTATAGGCATTATTCCACTATTTTCTATATCAATAACAGCGTAACTGTTTGGTCCAGAGCGTGACTGTGCGCAAGAGCCGGGATTAACAATATACACACCGTTTTCATATTGTATTAAGGCAACGTGTGTATGACCGTAAAGCACTATGTCACAGCCTAGATTTTTAGCCTTTTGGAGTAACACTCCCGCAGAGCTTTTAACCGAAAACTCATGACCGTGTGTATAAAATATATTATGTCCGCCAATGGAAACAATATCATATAATGGAAAATCTTTTACAAAATCACAGTTTCCCGAGCAGATATGAAACTCTCTGTCCCTATAAAGATACTTAAAATCCTCTATATCCGCGGTGTTGTCACCGAGAAAGAATATATGACGGGCAGTAGGCTCTTTTCTTATAATGTCTTCTACAATATTGCCTTTTCGGTGGGAATCGGAAATCACAACCAAACGCAAGTAAAACACCTCATAACTTAAATTTTTTTATCATAAACTTTTATCGGAGGAGATATTTATGAACGACAAAGATAGATTAATCGAACAAATTATAAACCACAATAACACAAATCTTTCTGCCGACGACCTTAAAAAAGCTGCTGACGGCGACCTTGAGGGTGTAATGTCAAAAATGAAAAAGGAGGATTCCGAAAAGCTAAAAGCATTGCTAAATGACCCTAAGAAAACAAAAGAACTGCTTTCGAGCGATGCCGCAATGAAAATAATGAGCGCACTTTTCGGAAAGGGCAAAAATGGATGATTTAAGTGAAAAACTAGCCGAAATACTTAACGACCCTCAAAGTATGGAAAGAATAAAGAAAATGACCGAAAGTCTTTTGGGAAACGAGGAAAAAGCACCCCAGAACGCGCTGAGCACTCTAAACGATATGCCCGACGCAAACGAAATGCAAAAAATTATCAGTATTATGACGCGGCTAAAAGCCGAAAGCAATGATAGCAGAGCGTTACTTTTAAAAGCGCTAAAGCCTAATCTCAGTCCCAAAAGACAGGAAAAGGTTGATACCGCTATCAAGCTGCTTAAAATTATAGAACTGCTACCCTTACTAAAGGATAGCGGTATACTCAATTTGTAGAAGTTTTTAAAGGAGGGATATTGTGGTACAAAATGATAACTTTACAAAAAGACAAGAAGAGGCGGTTAATCAGATGCGGGAAATGAGCCGCCGAGCAACAGGCGGTTTTCACAATATGCCCCCCGCACCGCCTTTTGTAAAGCTTCCCGATAGGCCTCAAAATACTGCCTCAGTCGAAGAAGCACCAAAGCAATCGGCAAGTGCAACGCCAAAGCCACGTCAAAACGACGGTATAACCGCCTTTTTAAGCGGTATGAATCTACCCTTTTTAAACAACCTTAAAAACGACCAAGATTTAACTCTTGTTTTAGGTCTTTTGCTAATCCTTATAAGCGAAAAATCCGACCGTCTTTTAATGTTGGCGCTACTCTATATTTTGTTGTAGAGGGCTTTTTAAAAAAAAGTTACAAAATGGTTACAATTTTTTGGTATTTTATTGAATTTTCTTGAGTTATGTAAACTAGGACAACCTGTAAAGTTATTCTAGTTATCCACCGTGTATTCAACAATCGAAAGAGTAAAATGCCGATTTCTGCGCTTTTTCGACTCCAAAACGGTGGATAACTCGGTTGATAAGTTGAAAAATTCAGTATGCAAAAATAATATGAATATAAAATTATGTTAATTAAATCAAAAATTTTTTCTATATTTTTTTGCTGAAAATTCTATCTTTTTAATGCAAAACATAGAAATTTTCCACTTTTTTACATAACTATATATTGACATTTTTTTGTATTGCTTTTTTCAATATTTTTTTACTTAAAATATGCAAGGCGCACTGTAAATAGTGCGCCTTAATTTATCATTTTAAAAGATAATTTTTTATAGCTTCTGCCGCCTGTTTTCCTGCGCCCATAGCAAGTATTACTGTAGCCGCACCCGTTACAGCATCTCCACCCGCAAAAATACCCTCTGAGGAGGTTTGCATATTTTGGTCAACTATAAAACAGCCTTTTTTATTAGTTTCTAAATAGTCGGCAGTTTTCCTGATAAGCGGATTTGGAGAGGTGCCAAGCGCCATAATGACGGTGTCAACGTCTATTATAAATTCGGTGCCCTCTATTACTTGAGGTCTTCGGCGACCTGAAGCATCAGGCTCACCCAGTTCCATTTTTACACACTCTATTCCCGTAACAACACTGTTTTGGTCGGTAATTATACGGGTAGGATTGCATAGAAGCTTAAACTCTATTTCTTCTTCTTTTGCGTGTTCTATCTCTTCCTTACGCGCGGGCATCTCGTTTTCGGTTCTGCGGTAGATTATATACACGTTTTGAGCGCCTAGTCGCTTAGCGCTTCTTGCGGCATCCATAGCAACGTTACCGCCGCCTACTACTGCTACCGATTTTGAATTTTTAATAGGTGTATCATAATTTTCAAGATACGCCTTCATTAAATTTATACGGGTTAAAAATTCGTTAGCAGAGTAAACTCCAACTGCTGACTCACCCTCTATGCCCATAAATGACGGAAGACCTGCACCCGTACCAATAAAGATAGCCTCATAGCCCATTTCTTTTATTTCCTTAAGTGTTAAAACCTTGCCGATAACCATATCGGTCATAATCTCTACACCAAGATTTTTAAGGCCTTCTATCTCTTTTTCAACAATCGCCTTTGGAAGTCTGAATTCAGGGATACCGTAAACCAATACCCCGCCCGCTTTATGAAAGGCTTCAAAAACAGTAACGCTAAAGCCTGCCTTTGCAAGCTCGCTGGCACAGGTTAGTCCTGAAGGACCAGAGCCGATAACCGCTACCTTTTTACCGTTTTTTTGAATGTTTTGTGCAATAGGTTTGCTATTTTGTAAATAATAATCGGCTACAAAGCGCTCAAGTCTGCCTATTGCCACGCTCTCGCCCTTTAGACCCCTAACACACTTGCCCTCGCACTGTCTTTCCTGAGGACAAACTCTGCCGCAAACGGCAGGAAGCGAACTATCCTTTGAAATAATCTTATATGCAGTCTCAAAATCGCCTGAGGCTACGTGTGATATAAATTCGGGAATATTAATACCTACAGGGCAACCCGAAACGCAGGGTTTATTTTTACAGTTTAAGCACCTGTTTGCCTCCATAATAGCCATTTCAGGCGTATATCCTAATGCTACCTCGCTGAAATTTTTATTTCTAACGGTAGGAGATACGTGTGGCATAGGTGTTTTAAATAATGAATTATTTGCCACCGTTTTCGCCCCCAAACATTTTACAAGCGTGAGCCTCGTGCTGTTTATACAAGGAATTTCGGCGTGTTAGTTCATCAAAGTCTACCAAGTGACCGTCAAAATCGGGACCGTCAACACAGGCGAACTTTATTTCACCGCCGACGGTTACTCTACAGCCTCCGCACATACCTGTACCATCAATCATAATAGGATTAAGGCTAACTATGGTTTTAACGCCGTACTGCTTTGTCGTAAGCGATACAAACTTCATCATAGGGATTGGACCTATCGCTACTACAAGGTCGTATTCGCCGTTATCTAAGAGTTCTTTAAGCACGTCGGTTACAAAGCCCTTGCGACCGTAGGTGCCGTCATCGGTGGTTATATAAAGGTTTCTGCAAACCTTTGACATTTCATCCTCTAGGATTACGATATCCTTACTTCTGAAACCTGCAATAATATCGACACTCACACCCATATTGTAAAGCGCCTTTGCCTGTGGGTATGCTATAGCGCAACCAACACCGCCGCCGACAATAATAGCCTTTTTAACGTCGCCAAATTCAGTAGGCATACCAAGCGGTCCTACTAAATTTAAAATGCTGTCACCAACGTTTAGAGCGCAGAGCCTTTTAGTTGTATAGCCTACGGCTTGAACCGTAACCGAAACAGTGCCTTTTTTAGCATCAAAATCTGCAACGGTCAGTGGAATTCTCTCGCCGTTTTCATCTATTCGCACGATAACAAACTGACCGGGCTTAACCTTTTTTGCAATAAAGGGTGCTTGAAAGGTTAAGGTTGTTACCGCTTCATTTCGCTTAATTTTTTCTACAATTTGAAACACTATTTAACCTCTATTCAAATTAAAGCCTTTAATTCCTCTACCTTATCGGTCTTTTCCCAGGTAAAATCTGCATCTTCTCTGCCGAAATGACCGTAGTTAGAGGTCTTTTTATAAATAGGTCTTTGAAGCTCTAATTTATCAATAATAGCCGCAGGGCGAAGGTCGAACACCTTTTCAATTGCCGCTACTATCCTATCGTCTGCAACCTTACCTGTACCGAAGGTGTCAACCGAT
Organism: Acutalibacteraceae bacterium; assembly: GCA_045602945.1. Taxonomy (GTDB): domain Bacteria; phylum Bacillota; class Clostridia; order Oscillospirales; family Acutalibacteraceae; genus UBA737. The sequence continues at coordinate 20,446 of JAZSCM010000033.1, forward strand.
ATAGAAACAGGCTTTGCAACGCCTATAGCATAGGCTAGTTGTATCTCGCACTTGTCTGCAAGACCTGCCGCTACTACGTTTTTAGCAACGTATCTTGCAGCGTAAGCGGCACTTCTGTCAACCTTTGTAGGATCCTTGCCCGAAAATGCACCGCCGCCGTGACGGGCTGCACCGCCGTATGTATCAACGATAATCTTTCTGCCTGTAAGACCTGTATCGCCCTGAGGACCGCCTATAACAAAACGGCCTGTTGGGTTAATATAGATTTTGGTATCCTTATCAAATAGATTTTCAGGGATTATAGGCTTTATAACCTTTTCGAGTATATCCTTACGAAGCGTTTCAAGGTCTACCTCCGCGGTATGCTGACTTGATACTACAACCGCATCTACCCTTGTTGGCACTCCGTCGTTATATTCAACCGTAACCTGAGTTTTACCGTCGGGGCAAAGATAATCAAGCTCTCCCGATTTTCTAACGCTTGTGAGTTTATATGACATTTTATGCGCAAGTGATACGGGAAGCGGCATAAGCTCGGGTGTTTCGTTACAAGCATAACCAAACATCATACCCTGGTCACCTGCACCGTTTAGGTTGTATTTATCCTCAAGACCGCCCTTGAATTCGAGTGAATTATCAACGCCGAGCGCTATATCGGCAGACTGCTTATCAATAGCGGTTAAAACACCGCAAACGTTGCCGTCGAAACCTGCCTTCGCGCTGTTATAACCAATATCGCAAAGTGTTTTGCGAACGATACTCTGAAAGTCAACTACAGCCTTGGTTGTAATTTCACCCATAACCGTTACAACACCTGTTGTGCAGAAGGTTTCGCAGGCAACACGGGATTTGGGATCCTGCTCTATTAAAGCGTCGAGTATGGAATCAGATATGAGGTCACTAACCTTATCGGGATGTCCCTCGGTTACAGACTCTGATGTAAATAATCTTTTAGACATTGTTTTTTTCTCCTTTTTTTAACTTCAAAAATAAAACCGCCCAAAAAGACAGGCGGTATAAAAGGCCTCATCTTTCGGATAATCCGCAGGATTTAGCACCTTGAAAAAATCAGGTTGCCGGGTTTCGCAGGGCCTGTACCCTCCACCGCTCTTGATAAGGATTATATTAAATTCAACACTTATATTTTATCACAAAATGCGCTTTTGTCAACTGTTTTTTATTTCCGCTACACCTACGCCGCCGCCGTTTTCCGAACCAGTTACGGGAATAAGCTTTGAAAAAACACAGGTATGATGCTCGGTTATTGCCCTGTCCTCATGCAAAGAACCGAAATACCACTTTTTAAATTTGCAAAATTTACCTATTTCTTCGAAATATCCGTTTAGTTTGCTTACTCTGTCAGCTGAGCCTCTTCTTAGCAGCATAGCACTTTTAACAAGGGACGGCGGTTCGTGTGTGATAATATAATCGACAAGGCCGCTTACTTCCTCAAGTGCTCTTACACCCTCTGCCATTTCAAGCGGAGTTGCCTCCTCCTCGCGCCACCAATTACCTTTTTCAACGCGCATATCCTTATCGATGCTCTCGCCTCCACCAAAGGTAAAAAAGCGGAAACCCTCGATATCAAAAATCTGTCCCCGCATAAGATGAAGCACGTTGCCCTTTATTCGATGCACCTTTCCGCCCTTCCAGACCGTTACTCTAGCGCGGTTTATTACCTGCATATTATCGTGAGTGCCCTCTACAAAGGCGGTAACGAACTTTCTTTTAGACAGATAGTTTATAACCTGTTTTTCTTCGGGAGAACCATTAAAGATATATCCGAAGTCTCCGCACACTATTAAGATATCGCCTTTTTTGAGCTTTCTGAATTCTCTGTCATAAAGCCTTTCAAGTTGTCCGTGCATATCGCCCGTAACATATACCACTTTTCTCCCTCTTTTCTTAAATTATTATTTTATTAAAATTATATTTTTTCTCTTTCCTTTTGTCAATACTTATTGTATAATAAATATATCATCATTATTTTAACATATGTTTAAGGAGATTTCTATGGGTAAACGCATTTTTTCCTTAATTTTAATACTTATTTTAAGCGTTAGCTGTTTTAGCGTGTCTGCATACGAGCCTACGGGTATTGACGTAAACGCTAAAACCGCTTTACTGGTATCGCTTGATACCGACGAGGTTATATATTCAAAAAATGCAGATGCTAAGATTTATCCTGCTTCTATAACCAAAATTATGACCACGCTCTTAATACTTGAAAGCGAGAAATTTAATCCCGAAGAAAAGATTACTATGACCAAAGAGGTCCTTCGAATGATCTCGGGCACGGGAAGTGTTGTTTCAAACCTTAAAGAAGGCGAAGAGATAACACAGCTTGATTTGGTGTATTTTGTTTTAATGAGCTCGGCGGGTGACTGCGCATATCTTGCCGCTATACATTACTACGGCAGCGTTGAAGCATTTGTTGACAGAATGAACGAGAGAGCGTTAGAACTCGGTCTTAAAAACACCCACTATGTAAATCCTATCGGACTTCACGATGACGACCACTATACAACGGCCAGTGATACCTATATTTTAGCCAAGTTTGCGCTGACCTACAAGCTGTTTAAACAGGTTTGCGAGTCTGACCGCTATAATCTTCCCGCTACCAATATGCAGGGCGCCCGCCGTCTTTCAACAACTAATTTCCTTCAGGATAAAAACACAAATTACTATTATTCTTATGCAAAAGGCATTAAAACAGGCTTTACCGATGAGGCAGGCAGATGTCTTGTCAGCACGGCAACCTATAACGGCTATAACTATATGTGTTTGCTTTTCGGATGCACACCAAACGCCTCCACACGCCACGAGTTTGTGGACAGCAAAAATTTATACCGTTGGGTTTTTAATAACTTCGAATTCAAGGAAATTGCCGATACCGATAATCCTATATGTGAAATGGGTGTAAAGTTATCGTTAGACGCTGATTTTGTGCCGCTATACGTTGAAAAAAGTTTTGTTTCGGTACTGCCTAAGGATGCCGACGAGTCCACTATAACCATAGTGCCAAAGCTAGTTTCTGAGTCGGTAGACGCTCCTGTAAAAAAAGGACAAAAGCTTGGTACGGCAGACGTTATTTATGCCGAAAAGGTCATAGGCACGGTCGATTTGGTAGCAGGTAACGACGTTAAAAAGAGTACTATTCTAACCGTTCTTGATGCACTTAAAAACTTTTTCACCTCGTCTTATATGATTCTGCTTTACGTTATAATAGCGATTGCTATCTTAATCTTTATAATCGCTGTGATAAAGCTTAACTCAAAATCGTCAAAAAACCGTAAGGTTAAATATATACCATACGATAAAAGAAAGGAAAATAAAAATGACAGGTAAATTCAAAAAACTGCTATGCATAGTTTGTGCATTAGCGCTCGTTTTCACCCTTGCAGGCTGCGGCGAGGACAACAATAAGGGCGACGTTAGTGTTCCCGATATTAACAAGACCGAGCTGCTTTCAGGTCTGCACCATGCGGAAATCAAGGTAAAAGACGTAGGTGTTATAAAGCTGGAACTTGACGCTGATACAGCACCTATCACCGTTACAAACTTTGTAAATCTTGCAAAGGCAGGATTTTATGACGGTCTTACCTTCCACCGCATAATTGAAGGCTTTATGATTCAGGGCGGCGACCCTAAGGGTAACGGCACAGGCGGTGCAGAGCAGAACATTACAGGCGAATTTTCAAGCAACGGTGTAGAAAATAACCTTAAGCACACAAGAGGCATTATTTCAATGGCAAGAAGCGGTTCAAGCTATGAACAGTATCTTTCAATGGGCTACAAAATGTCAGACCTGCCTACCAATGCTCAAGCCGATATTCAAAGAGCTTATAATTCTGCTTCCTCACAATTCTTTATTATGCACGCCGACTCTTCAAGTCTTGACGGCAACTACGCGGCTTTCGGTTGGGTAACCGAGGGAATGGCAGTGGTTGATAAACTTGCTACCGAAACTCCTGTTACCGATAACAACGGAACGGTTAAAGATGGCTCTAAGCCGGTTATTGAATATATTAAAATAATAGACTAATTAAATTAAAAATGCGCCGAACTTTCGGCGCATTTTATTTTGTGTTAATATAAATTTTCTCACGGCGTAGCCGTATATCGCACAGTTTACTGTATATCGCATCTATGATATATCACTCGGGGTTTCCCCGAATATAGCAAAGGGGCTGTAAAAAAACAGTCTAAAAAATCCGAGGTTCATGTGAAAGTGTGAACCTCGGATACTTTTTTAACAGAAATAGAATAAAATGTGTATAAATCAAGCAAAAATCCTGTTTTCATGGCATAAAAAACTAAG
>JAZSCM010000034.1:0-87946 GCA_045602945.1 Acutalibacteraceae bacterium
AAAGTGAGAGGCTGACCCTCTCCGTCGGCTCCCCCGCCACCTCTCCCAAAGTGAGAGGCTGACCCTCTCCGTCGGCTTCGCCGCCACCTCTCCCAAAGTGAGAGGCTGACCCTCTCCGTCGGCTTCGCCGCCACCTCTCCCAGAGTGAGAGGCTATTTTGAAATTTTATTTTTTAACGCCAACGGTCGTTTTGGGACAAGTAGGTTTCGTTTGTGCCGTAAATTCTATTGTACTGGTCTACCTTTTGTTGCTGGTAGCGGTTGCCTCTGCCACAGGCAAGGTTTGTAAGAGGGCAGCGCCTGCCGCAACCTGAACAAAATAGCTTTGATAGATATTCCTCAATTGTTGGTCTGTCTTCTGCTACGGTTGAAGAGGTGTTTTGAGAGCTGTTTTGCGAACTGTTTTGTGAGCTGTCGTCATCGTCGCTCTCGTTGTTTTTATCACTTGTGTCACTGCTTGACTGATTATTAGATGTGTTTTGACTGTTAGTAGACGAATTTTGCGATGAGGTGTCAGCGCTTGAGTTATCCTCTTTTGGATTTTGCTCGGTTCCTGATTCGTAATGCGAGTTTATTTCCTTTTTCTGCATTATAGCATTTTTAATTGTGTTGCTTTCAAACAGCGTTACAACCATAAGCGATATAACCGCAATTAGTGCAACGTAACTAATAGCGCCGTGCTTTTTTAACTTCATAGCATTTCTTATAACGGCTAGGTGCAGAGCGATATGCACAATTAAAACTGCGAGCAAAGAGTATGCTAAAATATGGTGAAGACTGCTTGTAAGTGCGATATCATTAGTGCTAATTCCCGTAAGGACAGTGGTTGAAATTAAAATACCCGTTGCAACGTTTAAGGTTACAAGGATTAGCAAAATCACGTCTATTAAGTACATAATTTTGGACTTTGGTTTAAGTGATTTTTTGAACAAATTTTGGGTTACTGATTTTATCCATTTGAAATTGAAAATTTTATGTAATAAAAATAAGAAAAAGACAGCAATTCCTAAAATTTCGTGCAGAGCTATTCCTGTGAAATTGGTGTTTAAAAGGCAAAGTAAAATTGCCGTCATAATAATATCTAAAATGATTTTCTTTTTCATATCTTACCCTCCGATAACAACCATTTTAACACGAAAACAGCAGAAATGCAACTTTCTGCTGTCTTTAAAGTGTATCTGTATTATATCTTAAAAAGTTTTAAGACTAATCTTTTATCTCTGCACCGCCCCATTCAACAGCGGTGAAGCCGTGTCTTTCGGGTGCCGAGAGGGTTTGCTCGGGTAAGTTTACAAATTCGTCCACGCCCTGCCATACCATAAACACGCGGATAAGTGTATCGGGACTCGGTGTTATTTTAAGCTTCGCTACGTCCTCGTAAGCGTCGGTCTGGAAGGTAATTATATTGTATTTGTTGTCTTGCATAAGCGGCAGCCAATAAACTATAAACTCATTGGCTTCTTTTCTTGTAAGACCTAATTTTTGGGTTGCGGTTTCTAAGAATTTTGCAGTGTCCTCACCCTTTACACAAAATCCTTTCGATAGGTCGAAATTTTCGTTTAAAAGCGCTTCCCAGTATAGATAGTTATAGCTTTGTCCGTTTTTATCTGTAATTGTTCCGTCTGCATTGGCGGTAACTTCCCAACCGTTTTTATATTCAGGATATGTACAGGTAAATTCACCGTCAAGACTTAGTTTTACTAAAACCTCGGTCTTATTTTCGGGATATAGGTAAACTACAGGCTTTGCACCCGTTGTAACCCTGTCGCCCTTAACACTGCTTTCTCTTATGGTTAATAAATCGCATTCTGCACGGCGGCTATTATTATCATAGTAGAAATTTTCATAGGTGCAAAATACATTATCACCTACACACCATTCACCTGAAATACTACCGTTATATTTTATTTCATAATTATTACCAACTACTAAATCCTTTGCAAAGAAACAATTTGAATAAATTTTTGTGATTTTTACATCCCTAGGTTCGAGTGCTTTTCCGTTTTCAAGGTTTTCATCATTCTTTTCTAACCATTTGTCTGTATACGAAGGAAGCTCGGCATTATCCTTTTCAAGTTCCCAAAGTGCGTCGATAGACTTGAAATTATTAGGGAAGAAATAAAATTTTGTTTGGTCATATGCCGTGTCGTCGGTCAAACGGTTCCAATCAACTATTTTATAGGTAAGAGCCGAGTATTCCTTAGTGCCGCCGTCTTTTAAGGCATCTTTCGGAATGGGAACAAATAAAACGGCTAACAGTAAAACCGCTATAACAGGGATTAATATTTTCTTTTTCATAAGATGCCTCCTTAAATTTATTTGCTTAATGTTTAAAACTTATTTTTTAACCTCTGCGCCGCCCCATTCAACAACGGTGAAACCGTGTCTTTCAGGTGCTGAGAGGGTTTGCTCGGGCAGATTCACAAATTCGTCCACACCTTGCCAAGCCATAAACACGCGGATAAGTGTATCGGGATTCGGTGATATTTGAAGCTTTGCAGAATCTGTGTAAATATCTGTTTGAAATGAAATAATATTGTATTCATTATCCTGCATAAGCGGTAGCCAATAAACTATAAACTCGTTGGCTTCTTTTCTTGTAAGACCTAATTTTTGGGTGGCTGTTTCTAAGAATTTGGCGGTATCCTTGCCCTTTATACAAAAGCCTTTTGATAGGTCATACTGAGTGGTAGTTTTACCCTCCCAGTATAGATAGTTATAGCTTTGTCCGTTTTCATCTATAAGTGTTCCGTCCTCGTTTGCGGTAACTTCCCAACCGTTTTTATATTCAGGATAGGTGCAGGTGAGTGTACCGTCAAACGTTAACTTAACCGAAACCTTAGTTTTATTTTCGGGATATAAGTAGATAACAGGTTTTTCAGGCACTACCATTACGGGATCACCCGTATAAGCTTCAACGTATACTAAATCACATTCTGCACGGCGCGTTGCGGTGTCATAATATGCATTTCTGTATGTAGATGCAACCTTATCACCAACACACCACTCGCTAGACAGCTTTCCGTTAAATTTGATTTGGTAATCGCTGCTGAGAGGCTCTGCAAAGAAACAGTTAGAATAAATTCTTGTAATCTGTACGTTCTCAAACAATTGGCTGGTTAGCTTAGTGTTGTCGTTTTTCTCCATCCACACGCCAGTATATTCGGTATCGCGAAGATTTGTAATCAGTTTCCAAGTGGTAGCGTTTATTTGCGCAGGGTAAGTAGTCATTACACTACCCTTATAAGTTACCTCAACAAAACTACCAACCGTAACGCCAAGCTCTTCAAGATCTTTCTTGCTAAAGGATATTTGATTTGCAATGCCTATTATTTTTTCTTCGGGGAATGGCTCAACAAACACAGAATTTTCTGCAATCTTTAAAACTGTAGCCTTAAAAGAATTTTCTTTTTCGGTATAGTCCTTTGAAGAAATATCGTTATTCGGTTTTGAATTTTCTTGCGTGTTACTGTTACAAGCAACAAGGGAAAAAACAAATAAAACGGATAATAAAAGAACAGTTAGTTTTTTCATAAGATGCCTCCTTTGTTTAAACAAGATACGCCCATAACTAATTTTAAGTTATGGGCGTATCGTTATCCAAAATATTTATCGGATGGGCATACATCCCATACCTTTATATTAATAATATCATAAAACCCTTGATAATTCAAGAATTTTATCCGTTCACATCCATCATAGTGCCTATAAAGAAGGGAACGTTATTTTCGCAGTCTATAAGCATATACACAAACGGTCTGTTAAGGTGGATTGGTTGAGGTACAGACTCGGTTCCCGTAAACACACCGGTTACGGCGCCTGCTTTAGTTCCTGTTTCTGTAACAGAGATAAAGGTTTTGTGTACCACTTTGGTTATAAAAATGTTTCCGTTTGTAGACTTTCCAAGACCTGTAAAGTTTGCGCTGAACGGATCGAATGCGTCCTCCATACCCAAGCTAGAAAGAGTTTTGGACATTTCTACTTCATATTCGGTCTCAAATTTTGGCATAGTAATGTAAAACTTGGTTCCGCGACGGTGTGAAAGCAGATTATTTAAAGTTTTGCCGTCAAGCGAATTAACGTATTCTGAGATGCTTATACCCTCATTTGGAAGTAATGCTACAAAAGCATATTTTTTGTCCTTATAATATTTAACTAAGCCTATAGCATTTTCGTCTTCAATAAAATCAGCGTTTTCCTCGTGGCTCATAAACATAGCGGTTTGCTTTGTTCCGTCCTCCTTGGTGAAGGTGCCCTCTTTTGTGCCGTTTTTACTAAATGGGTATTGCCACTCGGCATCAAAGGCTAAAGCGTTTAAAAGACACATAACGGTATTATCAGGCATTTTATTCAAAATTTCAGGAATCATTTGGTCTGTTTTTTGGTTTACCCAGTTGTTGATATCACCGAGAGTAGCATCATTCATGGGCGCCTTGTAGATATCGGCACCGTAGAAATCGCCGTTTGTCTGCAAGAAGTTTTGGTTAACCGTAAAACGCTTATCGTCGGTAAACCAAATTGAATTTGCAAGGCTTAGCTTGTAGTATTCATCCTGAGGTAGACTGTTTATATAGGTGTAAAGATAAAGATTAAGTTCATCCCTTGTCATACCGAAAACCTTTTCCATTTGAGAAAGGGTATTTTTTTCGGCACCGTTTGCCGTCATTCCTAAGGCTGAAATTACCGATAGGGGAGAAACAAGTGCGTTTTTGCCCTCCTTACTGCTAGCCTTGAATAATCTTAATGCAAAATCTGTCATCTTTACGTTTTGCGAGTTAACATTGTCTAGAGGTGTTACCTTGTTTGGTCTAACCTCAGCCATAAGGTTTATAACCTTGCCGACTGCATAGTCGTTACCATCCGATGCAGAACCGCCGCTAGTTACTCTATTTGAACCTTGATTTGAGGTTTTATTGCCGCCTGAGCTTTGGTTTGAGGCGGTGCCCAAAATATCAAGCCTTGGTATTAAAATTGTAGATGCTATGCTGACACAAAGAACAAGCGCAACACAAACAGTTATTATTTTTCTTCGTGCTTTGAATTTTTCTATTTCCATTTCTCTGCTTCTTTTGAATATTTCTGATTTTCGCTCTTCAAAATTTCTCATAACAAATCACTCTCTTCCTTTCCTAAAATAGTGCGAAGCTCCGCTTTGGCACGGTATAAAAGGTTATCTATTTGTTTAGGGGTTTTCTTCATAACCTTGGCCGCCTGCGCATAGGTGAGCTCTTCGAAATAAATTAAGTGTATAACGTCACGCATATCGGCTTTTAGTGAGCAAACAGCCTCGTTTATGATACGCTGTCTTTCATTTTTAATAACCGTCTTTTCAAGGCTTTCAAGCTCGTTTATTTGGGTTTCGGCTTTTTCAAGCTCTACAAAATCAATTATCTTTTGCCGCTTTATGTAGTTCAGAGCACGGCTTCTGCCCAACATAAATACATACGTTTTAAGCGAAACCTTAAAATTATACCGATGTTTATTAACTATTAATTCCGCAAATGTATCTATAGCAATATCCTCGGCTGCGTGAAGATTATGCACGTAACGGTTTAAAAAGAAAACTAAATTATCAAATAAATCCTTCATTATATCGTCAAAGGCATTTTCATCACCATCGAGAAAACGGCGGTAGCTACGTTCACCGTTATCCATAACTTTTCCTCCTCAATTTTTCAAGGTCACGTCTGACCTTTTCACCTATTATACAAACAAAAGAATATAAATTCCTTATATTTCCTTGAAAATTTTATCACAAATTTGAAAAAATTTCTATCTTCTTTCAATCTTTTTTCAAGACTTCTATGGATAATTAGGTAGCGAAATACCTTTTTGCAAAGGAAAAGAGATATGTATATTCTAAAAAATGCTTTAAGATGTATCGGCAGAGCGAAGGGAAGGAACGTGCTTATAGGGATAATTGCCCTAGTAATTGCAGTTTCTGCCTGTATAGGTTTGTCGATAAGACAAGCGTCCGAGAGTGCAAAGGAGCAAACACTGGAAGGCTTAAGTGTTACGGCTACCATATCGTATGATAGAAGCTCTAAGATGGATGATATTTTTAGCGGCGGTATGCCTGAAGGCAACGAAAGACCCGAGGTAAGCTTCGACCGTGACCAGTTTGCCAGTATGATGGGCAGTGCCTCGGAACTCACCCTTGAGGAATATGAAAAATATGCCAAGGCTTCATCAGTAGAGGATTTTTATTATACTATAACCGCATCCTTTAACGGAAACGACAGTCTTTTACCTGTAAGTGACGAGAACGATGATACAGAGGATACACAAGAAAATGGAAATTCTTCTCAAAACGGTTTTGGCGGCGGCTTTATTGGTGGCTTCGGTGGCAACTTCATGGGAGTCGGCTCGTTTTCTTCGGCTGACTTTTCGATTATCGGCTACAGTAGCTACAGCGCTATGACCGATTTTATGAGCGGAACGGCGTCTATTTTAGAGGGCGGCACTATGTTCACCGAGGGCACTACCGAATATGAATGTGTTATTTCCGAGGAACTCTCACTTTATAATAACAGTTTAGCGGTAGGCGATATAATTACTATTGTAAATCCCTCGCTTGAAACCGAAAGTTACGAGCTTAAAATAGTGGGAATCTATGAGAGTAGTGAGAACAACAATTTCTCAATGTCGCAGTTTGGACGCGGTCAGGACCCTGCAAACAGGATATATATGAGTGCTAATGCACTGCAAAAAATTCTTGATGCTTCAAGTGAAGCGTCGGTTACAGTAACCGACGAGGATACAGGCAGAGAAAGTGAAAGTAAAATAAGAGGCTCACTTTCTGCTACCTATAAGTTTGCAAACACCGACGACTACTATGCCTTCGAGAGTGAAGCCCGTGCTTTAGGACTCGGTGAAGACTATACCATATCTTCGCAAGACCTCAAGGCGTTTGAAAACAGCCTTACACCGCTTAAAACGTTAAGCACCATGGCAGGTTGGTTTTTGCTTGTAATCCTTATTATCGGCGGTATAATTTTGGTTGTTTTAAATATCTTTAACGTTAGGGAGCGCAAATACGAGGTTGGCGTTTTAACCGCTATGGGTATGAAAAAGTGGAAGGTAGCGCTACAGTTTATGTGCGAAATTCTAATAGTTACCATGATAGCGGTTATAATCGGCGCAGGAATAGGTGCGGTAAGCTCGGTGCCCGTTACCAATGCGTTACTTGCAAATCAGAACGAGAGTCAAAATTCACAGCAAGCACAGTTGGATAAAAACTTTGGTCGCCCGGGTAATTTTGGCGGCGGTATGCCCACAATGCCTGGCGGCGAAATGCCGAGTGACCTACCCGACGATATCGGCGGCGGAAAGGGAAATCCGTTTGGTAATATGTTTGGCTCTGCCGCAGACTATATTACCGAAGTAAACTCGGCTATGAATTTAACCGTTGTATTCCAGATGATAGGCGTGGGACTGCTTTTAACACTTGTTGCAAGTTTAGCCTCGGTGCTGTTTATAATGCGGTACGACCCGCTTAAAATTCTCGCTAACAGAGATTAAGAAAGGAGAGAGAATATGTCTATTTTATCACTTAATAATATCAGCTTTTCATACGGTAAAACACCTGTGCTTAAAGGTATATCATACGAGTTCGAAATGGGGAAAATGTATTGTATCGTGGGTAAATCGGGCGCAGGTAAAACCACACTTCTCTCACTCCTTTCGGGACTTGCAAACCCTACCGAGGGTGAGATAATATACGACGGTAAAAACGTTGCAAAAATTGATAAATATACCTTCCGTTCAAAATATATCGGTGTTGTTTTTCAAAGCTTTAATTTAATAACTAAATACACGGCGCTTGAAAACGTTATTTTGTCCATGGACGTAGCAGGATATAAAACAAAGAATAAAAAGGCAAGAGCGCTCGAGCTTTTAGACAGCGTAGGACTTGACGAGGAAGAGGCAAACCGCCGAGTGCTTAAGCTTTCGGGCGGTCAGCAACAGCGTGTAGCGATAGCAAGAGCGCTGTCTTATGACCCCGATATCATTCTAGCCGACGAGCCTACGGGTAACCTCGACGGCGAAACCCAAAACGAGATTATGGCTATTTTCCGTGACCTTGCAAACCAAGGTAAATGCGTTATTTTAGTTAGCCATTCGCCAGATGTTGCGGCCGCTTGTGACGGACGCTTTGAGCTTACTAAAATTGTTCGCGCTAAAAAGCCTAAATAAAAATAGTATTTATTAAAAAGAGGGGGGAGAGGACTTTTGTCACAGCAGGTTGAAAATAAGGACGGCGAAAAATACGTATGTTGGATAAATAACAAAGACAAAATTCTCTCTTTTACCTATATAGAGGGCTACGAGCAAAAAGAATTTAAGACACAAAGTGAATTTAAAGAGTATTATTACAACAAATCGTATTGGGGATATAAGGTAAGATAAATGTAGGTTGCTTTTTTAACGCTTTGGTGCTACAATTATGTAGATAAAAAGAGGAGAGAAGCAATATGAAGATTTTAAGGGTTTTTCCGGGAATAATTCTTTCAGCCGCCATTGCACTGTTTGCATGGTGGCTTGAAAGTTTAATGCCGATACATTTAGTGGGCGCCGCCGTAATCGCTATGTTTATCGGTATGATATTTAATTGTTTTTTAAGCAAATATAAGGTTTTTTCATACGGTATAAAATTTACGTCTAAGAAAATCTTAAAATTTGCAATTATTCTGCTAGGCTTATCTTTAAATATAAACACCATTTTAAACGTGGGTAAAATGTCGCTTACCGTTATGATTTTTACGTTGCTTACCTGTTTTGGCGGCGGATATTTTATCGGCAGAGCATTAGGACTTAATTGGAAGCTTTCAAATCTTATATCTGCGGGAACAGGTATCTGCGGTGGCTCCGCTATCGCGGCTATTGCCCCTACCATTGACGCAGACGATAACGATGTAGCCTATGCTATGTCGGCAACCTTTTTGTTTGATATGGCTATGATTATTTTGTTTCCCATTATGGGCAAGGCTATAGGAATGACCGATCAGGCGTTTGGTATTTGGGCAGGTACGGCGGTTAACGATACCTCCTCGGTCGTGGCAACGGGCTATGCCTTTTCTGAGGCGGCGGGTGATTTCGCCACAATGGTTAAACTCACAAGAACGCTTTCGATTATCCCCACTGTTATAATTTTTGCCTTTGTGCAACTGCGCCTTAAAAGAAAGGAAGCTGTCAACAACAGTCGAAGCAGTGAGGATTTAAAGGCAAATTTCAGCATAACTAAAATATTTCCTTGGTTTATTTTAGGCTTTGTTGCTATGTCGGTTATAGCCAGTGTTTTCTCTATTCCAACCGAAGTGGTTTCTACTACTAAAGCACTTAGTAAATTCCTTATGGTGTGCGCTCTTGCGGCTATAGGACTTAATACCTCCTTTTCGAGTATGAAAAAATCGGGAATTCGTCCTATGATTCACGGCTTTATAATTTCGGCATTAGTAGTTATAGTGGCATTGCTTGTAGAAATTGCAATGGGTATTGTTTAAAAATATAACTTTAAATAGCAAGGGGAGTTTCTCTTTGCTATTTTTTAATTTTTCAACACATTTTCAATGGTTTATGGTATAATTAATATAAGATGGAGGTGTAATATGAGGGTTTTACTTGTAGGAGACGAAAAAAGAATGGCAGAGGCGTTAAAGGAAATTTTGCGCCTTGAAAAATACGAGGTAGACTGTTTTTCAAACGGGACGGACGGTCTTAGCGCCATTGAAAGCGGTATTTACGATATTGTAATCCTTGATGTTATGCTACCATATATGAATGGTTTTGAGGTTGCTAAAAGGGCTAGAAGCAGCGGAAATACAACGCCTATACTAATGCTCACAGCCAAGTCAGAGCTTGATGATAAGGTCACGGGGCTTGACAGCGGTGCCGACGATTATTTAACCAAACCCTTTATGACAAAGGAGTTATTAGCGCGCCTTAGAGCACTCGCCAGAAGGACGCTCGGCTCTGCTAACAACCTGTTGTCCTATGGGGATATAACCCTTGATACAAACACCTTAACCCTTTCCTGTGTGACAAACGGACAAAACGTGCGACTTGGTGAAAAGGAATATAGGATACTTGAATACCTAATCGCTAACAGCGGTCAGATTTTAACAAGAGAGCAGTTGGCTGTTAAAATTTGGGGATTTGAATCACAGGCGGAATATAACAACGTAGAGGTTTATATGTCCTTTACACGAAAAAAACTGAATTTTATAGATGCCAAAACCGAGATTAAGGCGGTAAGAGGAATAGGATATGAATTGAGGTGTGACGGTGTTTAGGGCTTCAAGAAGAAAAATTGTTATTGCTATTATGTCTATCTTGGTGCTTTTGTGGGTGGGCACACTGGGCTTTATTTATTTGTCGAGCTATTTTGAAATGTCAAAACAAAACGAGCAGCTTTTAAAAGCACACGCCGAGATGTATTCTCTCTCTCAACAAAACGATAATATTAAACCGCCCATAAAACCTTTCCCAAACGGTAATAAGCCGCAGTTTGATGCACAGTCGCCAATGTTTAAATTATCTACCTTTTATACGGTTGTGATGTCAAATGAGGGTGAAATTATTGAAATAAAAAATGAATCGCCGACGGTACATACCGACGATGAACTAAAAAGCTTGGCAATTAGCGTTGTAAACGGTAAAAAAAGCATAGGAACAAAAGAAAATCTCGCCTTTTATAAAACTAAAACGAATGAATATATACTTGTCACCTTCAAGGATAATACCGTTATAAACGAGGGCGCTATGATGCTGTTTCGTTACACCCTTATTTTCGGTGGCTTAGCACTGCTTCTCTTTTTCTTCCTTTCGGTATTCCTTGCCAAAAAAATAGTGGACCCACTCGAAGAAAACGACAAAAAACAAAAGCAGTTTATTTCTGATGCAGGTCACGAGCTTAAGACTCCCGTTTCGGTAGTAAATGCTAACGCCGAGCTTTTATCACGCGAAATAGGTGATAACAAGTGGCTCTTAAATATTCAGTATGAAAACGAGAGAATGGGTGCTTTGGTGACCCAGCTTTTAGACCTTGCTAGAGCCGAAAACGTAACCGAACAAACGGAAAAAATTGATTTTAGCCGTTTGGTTAGAGGTGAAATGCTACCGTTTGAAAGTGTAGCCTTTGAAAAATGGCTATTGCTTAACAGCGATATTAATGACGGTATAGAGGTTTTAGGTGACAGTACCAAATTAAAACAACTGGTATCGGTTCTTTTGGATAACGCAATCCGTCACAGTATAGAAAAGGGCGAAATTCGTCTTATATTAAAGAAAGAACACGACACTGCTAAGCTTTCGGTTATAAATAAGGGCGAAGAAATTCCAAAAGAGCAACGCCAAAAAATATTTGAGCGCTTTTATAGGGTTGACACTGCCAGAAACAGTGAGGATAACCACTATGGTTTAGGTCTTGCTATAGCAAAAGCGATTGTAAATAATCACAAGGGTAGAATTGACGTTTTGTGCTATGACGGCCTTGTGGAATTCAGGGTAGAAATACTTTGCATTTAAGATTAAAGGGGTGATATGATGCCGTTTCAATCTGTTTTTAGAAGATATGAACTAAAATATATGATAACTCTCGAGCAAAAGGAAAAACTGATGGCGACCATAAACTCTCATATGCACCCCGATAAATACGGCAAAAGTACTATTCGCAACCTTTATTACGATACTAACACCTATCTTTTAATTCGCCGTTCTATAGAAAAACCTGTGTACAAAGAAAAACTTAGAATTAGAAGCTATGAAAGAGCTAAGGACGACAGCAACGTTTTCGTAGAACTTAAAAAGAAATATAAGGGTATAGTGTATAAGCGAAGAGTGTCTACTAAAAACAGCGATGCTATGGTGTGGCTATGTGGCGATACGCACCCCGAAAATTCCACACAGATAACAAACGAAATCGATTATTTTTTAAACTTTTATGAAAATCTAGAGCCGACCGTTTTTCTCTCTTATGAGCGAGAGGCGTACTTTGCTGACGACGGCACCGATTTTCGTATCACTTTTGATAGGAATATTCTTTGCAGAACCGAGGATTTAACGCTTGATTCCGAGGTTTACGGCACCTTAATTTTGCCTCAAAATAAGGTGCTTATGGAGATAAAATGCTCGGGCGGTATTCCTCTTTGGATGTGCCGTGCTTTATCCGAACAAAAAATATATAAAACCGCCTTTTCAAAATACGGAACGGCTTACAAAACACTCATTTTTCCTAAAAATCATAAAATTAATGCATATAATATGCTGGAGGTAAATTAAAATGCTTGAGAATTTGTTTAAAGGTATTTTTGATAACGATTTAACTCAGGTTATCAGCATAATTGATTTTTTATTATGCCTTGGCGCTTCGCTTTTAATCGGTATTTTAATGGCGTTTGCGTATATGTACCGCACACGCTATACAAAAAGCTTTGTTGTAACCTTGGCGCTTTTACCTGCGGTGGTTTGCGTTGTGATTATGATGGTAAACGGCAACGTCGGAACAGGTGTAGCGGTTGCAGGTGCTTTTAGTCTTGTGCGTTTTCGCAGTGTGCCGGGCACGGCAAAAGAAATCTGCGCCCTGTTTTTAGCAATGGGCGCAGGACTGATATCGGGTATGGGATATTTAGGCTTTGCTTTACTGTTTACCGCCGTTATGTGCATAATGTTTATGCTTTATAACCGTTTAAGTTTCGGCTCAAAGAAAAACTCTGATAGGTTTAAAACACTTACTGTAACAATTCCCGAGGATTTAGATTATTCCGATGTTTTCGACGATATATTTAAGGAATTTACATACAAGTATGACCTTGTTCGTGTTAAGAGTACTAATATGGGAAGTATGTTTAAGCTAAGCTACCATATAGAACTTCGCTGTCCTTGTCGCGAAAAAGAAATGCTTGATAAAATTCGTGAGCGAAACGGAAATCTCGAAATCTCCGTTTCAAAACAGGAAACCGTTAGTACAGAGCTTTAATGGAGGTTTTTATGAAAAAACTTTTAAGCGGCATTATAATTCTCGCGTTACTTCTTGTATCCTTTTCGGGTTGCAGTTCTAATAAGACTAATAACAATTACCAAAACGGTAATTCTTCACAAAACATCGAGAACAATAATAACAGCACAAACAACGCTTCAAAGCCTCAAGACGTCGATTTTTCAAACGGCGATGACGAGATGTTTACCGATAGGGATAATACCCAAAGCTATGATACAAGTAAGGCTATAACGGTAAGCTTAAATAATAACACGGCTACTGCCAGTTCTAACAGCGTGAAAATTTCGGGCGGTAAGGTAACTATAACCGAGGAAGCAACCTATATTATATCAGGAAAGCTAACCGACGGTATGCTGATTGTGAACGCCAAAGACACTGCTAAAATACAGCTTGTTTTAAACGGCGCAGAAATTACCAGTAAATCAAGCGCGGCTTTATACGTTTTAGGTGCCGATAAGGTTTTTGTAACCTTGGCAGACGGTACCAACAACACCCTTGCAAACGGCGGAAGCTTTACTGCGGTAGACGATAATAATATCGACGCCGCATTATTTTCAAAGCAGGACCTAACGCTTAACGGAACAGGCTCTTTAACGGTAACCTCTCCTGCAGGGCACGGAATTGTATGCAAGGACGATTTGGTTATCACGGGCGGAAATTATACCGTAAATTCCGCTTCACACGGCATAGACGCTAACGATAGCGTGAGAATAGCTAATGCTAACTTTACTATTGATGCAGGTAAGGACGGTATCCGTGCCGAAAATACCGAGGATACCGCAAAAGGCTTTATTTATATTTCGGGCGGTAATATTAAAGCAGAAGCCGAGGGCGACGGTATATCGGCTAGTGCCTATATCCAAATTTTAGACGGTACAATAAACCTCACCGTAGGTGGCGGCAGTAAAAACGGATCAAAGCAGAATTCCGATAACTTCGGCGGATTTATGGGCGGTGGCAGACCGAGTGGAATGAGGCCCGGTAGCAGTCAAAGCACCACTACCACTCAGGACGGAACAAGTATGAAGGGCATAAAAGCCTCTAACAGTTTGCAAATTCTAAGCGGCACCTTTACTATAAATTCTGCCGATGATTCCATACATTCTAACAATTCGATAATAATAGACGGCGGAACCTTTAATATCTCATCGGGCGATGACGGAATTCACGCCGACCAAACCTTAACTATAACCGCGGGTAAATTTGATATTTTTGAAAGCTATGAGGGTCTTGAGGCTCTGCATATTGATATTAAAGGCGGCGATATAAAATTAAAAGCCAGCGACGACGGACTAAATGCCGCAGGCGGAAACGACGGTAGCGGTAGCGGCGGTCGCGACGGTATGTTTGGTCGAGGACCTGGCGGATTTTCTTCTAACTCTAACGGAAGCATTAAAATGTCAGCAGGAACGCTTTATATTAACGCCTCGGGCGACGGCTTAGATGCTAACGGCACTATCGAGATTTCGGGCGGTAATGTAACCATTACAGGTCCAACACAGGGCGATACGGCGGTGCTTGACTATGATAAGTCAGCCACCATAACAGGCGCTACCTTTATAGGAACGGGCTCTACCATGATGGCTCAAAGCCTCAGTAGTTCTACTCAGGGAATTATTGCCGTAAAGGTGAGCACAAACAACGCAGGAACACTGATTACGCTCAAAAATTCAAGCGGTAATACCGTACTAACACGAACACCCGAGCTTAGCTTTGCGTATATCGTTATTTCTACACCCGAAATTAAAAAAGGTGAAAGTTATTCACTTACCGTAGGTTCGAAAACAACTCAATGCAGAGCAAATTAAAATAAAAAATAAGGCGTTGTGACTGTCAGGTCACAACGCCTTTTACTATTTATTCAACTGCTATTCGCGGTACTCTGGGTGACACACCGCAAACTATTTCATAGTTTATAGTCGAGCAAAGCTCTGCGATTTCTTCGACAGGTAATTCCTTGCCGAAAAGGATTACCTCGTCGCCTATTTTTACGTTTTCGATATCGGTTATATCAACACACATCTGGTCCATACAAACTCTGCCTACAATGTTTGCTTTTTGTCCGTTTATTAAAACGTAAGCCTTGTTTGAAAGAGCTCTTGGATATCCGTCGGCGTAGCCTGCGGTAACGGTGGCTATGCGGGTTTTGTTTGCTGTTTTAAAGGTTCTCCCGTAGCTGATAGGCGTATTTTCGTCTATTTCCTTTACCATAGAAACTACCGATTTTAGCGTCATAACGGGTCTAAAATCCTGTTCTAATTTAAGGCTTTTAGAGGGAGTAAGTCCATATAAAATAATACCCGGTCTGCAAAAATCAAGGTGCTTATCACTATCGTTTAACAGCGCCGCAGAATTGCAGGTGTGCGCGTATATAGGGCTTAGTCCTGCTTTTTTGAAGCCTTCTACCGCTTTGCTGAACAAATCAAATTGCTTGTTTGTAAAGCCGTCCTCAGTTTCTTTTGTGCGGTCAGCATCGGTAAAGTGGGTGAAAATACCCTCGAAGCTAAAGCCTTTAAGAGATGCCGAGGAAATCGCCTCGTCAAGACCTGAAAGTGCGTCGGTTCTACAGTTGAAACCCAGTCTTGACATACCCGTATCGAGCTTTACGTGGATTTTAACATTTACGTTTTGATTAACTGCTTCAAGCGACAGCGCTTTTGCATAATCTAATGAATAAATACATTGTGCAATATCGTTATCTGACAGCACCTTTACCATACCGACAGGGGTGTAGCCTAAAATAAGCAGAGGCTTTTTTATACCCTGTTTTCGAAGAGTTAACGCTTCCTCAATATTCGAAACGGCAAAAGCGTCGGCACCGAGGGAGTCGAGAACCGGAACGGTAAGCGATACCGAGTGACCGTAGGCGTCGGCTTTTACAACAGCCATAATTTTAGAGCCGTGTGCTAAGCTTTTAATAATATTAAAATTGTGTTTTAGTGCGCTAAGGTCAATTTCTGCCCAGGTTCTGTGTAAAAAATCCAACTGCAAATCACCCCGTTTTTAAATTTAAAATCTATTAAACGTTAAATCTAAAGAGAACAATATCACCGTCTGCCATAACATATTCCTTGCCCTCACTGCGAACAAGGCCCTTTTCCTTGGCGGTTACCATATTGCCGTCACACTTGTTTATAAAATCATCGTATGCTATAACCTCAGCCCTTATGAAACCGCGCTCAAAATCCGAGTGAATTTTACCTGCAGCCTGTGGCGCCTTAGTGCCCTTAGTAATGGTCCACGCTCTAACCTCGGGTTTGCCTGCGGTGAGATACGAAATAAGGCCTAAAAGTGCATAACATTTTTGTATCATTCGGTCAAGACCTGAACGCTCAAGACCTAATTCCTCCAAGAACATAGCCTTTTCATCATCGTCAAGGCTTGAAATTTCGGCTTCAAGCGCCGCACAAATAGGTAAAATCTCGGCATTTTCAGTCTTTGCAATTTCCATAACCTTTTTATAATTTACATTAGACTCAATACCGTTTACAAAATCGTCCTCGCTCATATTACAAGCGTAAATTACAGGCTTGTAAGAAAGCAGGGAGGTGGTTTCAAGAATTTCCTTTTCATCGTCTGACAAAATTTCTACAGAACGTGCGGGAAGTCCGTTTTCAAGATGTGCCATAAGGCGCTTTAAGAAGTCAACCTCTGCTTGTGCCGATTTATCGCCTTTAACCGTTTTAAGTGCCTTATCAAGACGGCGCTGTGCTATTTCCATATCGGAGAAAATAAGCTCTAGGTTTATGGTTTCAATATCTCTTACAGGGTCAACCGAGCCTTCAACGTGAATAATATCGTCACTTTCAAAACAACGGACAACGTGAACTACAGCGTCAACCTCGCGAATGTTTGATAAAAATTTATTGCCAAGACCCTCGCCCTTAGAAGCGCCCTTTACAAGACCTGCAATATCAACGAATTCTATTACGGCAGGGGTGAACTTATCGGGGTTGTAAATCTGAGCTAATTTTTCAAGTCTTTCATCGGGAACACTAACCATACCAACGTTAGGCTCAATGGTGCAAAACGGGTAGTTTGCCGACTGTGCACCCGCATTTGTTATCGCATTAAAAAGTGTGGATTTGCCAACGTTTGGCAGTCCCACCATACCGAGCTTCATATAATTTTCTCCTTTTTGACCGTATTCTAAAATATTATACTATCTTAAAAGCCGAATGTCAAATATATGTGCACCTTTTTAAAAAATAATAAATTTTGCAAAAATTATAAAAAAATTATTTAAATATTTACAGATATATAGTATAATAAAATAGAATAGGTAAATTATGCCCTGAAAGGAAGCGTAAAATATGAAGACAGAATATACCGTCAGCCTTAAAAAAATAATAGACGAGCATCAGCTTGAAACACTTTATTTGCCAAGCGATGCCGAAAAGATTTTAATCACTACACCTGAAATTAACCGTCCGGGTTTGCACATTGCAGGTTATTATGAGTTTTATGACGAGCGCCGTATACAGATACTCGGTAAAAACGAAATATCGTATTTAGAGCGCTTTACAGATGAGAAGGCAAAGGAGAGAATTGACGAATTCTTTTCAAAAAAGCCGATAGCCGTAATAGTTGCAAGAAATCTAAACTTATCAAAGTATTACTTAGAGTCGGCAGAAAAATACGGTGTTCCGCTTTTTAGAACACCCGAATCCACCTCCGATTTTACCGCCGCCCTTATAGCATTTTTAAATCTTCACCTAGCGCCCAGAGTTACAAGACACGGCGTTTTGGTTGAGGTTTACGGTGAGGGTATACTATTGCTCGGTGAGAGCGGTGTTGGTAAAAGTGAAACTGCTATTGAGCTTGTAAAAAGAGGTCACAGACTAATTGCCGACGATGCGGTTGAAATTCGCAGAGTTTCGAGTAAATCGCTTGTTGGCACAGCGCCCGATAACATAAGACACTTCATCGAGCTTCGCGGCATAGGTATTATAAACGCAAGTAGAATTTTCGGTGTGGGCGCAGTAAAGCTTACCGAGAAGATTGACCTTGTAATCAAAATGGAGCCTTGGGACATTAACAAGTCATACGACCGAATGGGTCTTGACGAGCAGTTTACCGAGATATTAGGTCTTACAATTCCGTCGGTTACAATCCCTGTAAAACCCGGTAGAAACCTAGCCGTCATTATCGAGGTTGCCGCAATGAACAGCAGACAGAAGAAGTTAGGCTACAATGCCGCAGAGGATTTACTTAAAAAGCTCGGCATGGAGGATGACTTTAAGGGCATTAAAACACAAACCGTAGAACCGTTTTAAAGGAGAATGAAAATGTATAAACTTGGAATTGACCTAGGAGGCACAAATATTGTTGCAGGTGTGGTAGATGAAAATTTTAAAATAATTGCTACCGCTAAAAGAAAGACTGCGTTGCCCAGAAGTGCCGAGGAAATAGCCGACGATATGGCGGCAGCTTCCCTTGAAGCTATAAAAAACGCAGGACTAACCCTTGACGATATAGACAGTTGCGGTATAGGTGCGCCGGGCTCGGTAGACACTAAAACTGGCAATATTTCTTATTCGAATAATTTAGGATTTTATAACGTTCCACTTACTGAGCTTTTAAAGCAAAGAACGGGCAAGGATTTTTACATTGAAAACGATGCAAATGCCGCCGCATACGGTGAGTATATTGCGGGTGTAGGCAAGGGCAGCAAAAATTTTGTTGCAATGACACTCGGCACAGGTGTTGGCGCGGGAATAATAATTGACGGCAAAATCTACTCAGGCTCTAACGGAGCAGGTGGCGAGATAGGTCATATAGTCGTTGAGATGAACGGCGAAAGATGTACCTGTGGCAGAAACGGATGTCTTGAAATGTATGCTTCAGCAACAGGACTTATAAATCAGACAAGACAGGCGATGGAAAGATATCCTGACAGCATTATGTGGAAATTATCTGACGGCAAAAAGGAAAATGCAAACGGACTTACCGCCTTTGATGCTATGCGAAAGGGTGATATAGCGGGTAAAATGGTGGTAGATAAATTTATTGAGTATCTATCGGTAGGCGTAGCCAACGTTATAAACATCTTTCAGCCTGACGTACTCTGTATCGGCGGCGGTGTTTCGCACGAGGGAGATGCGCTTATTATTCCGCTAAAGCAATTGGTAAACGGCGAGGATTATGCGCGTAATATGAGCAAAAGAACAATTATAAAAACAGCAACACTAGGCAACGATGCGGGTATTATCGGTGCGGCATATCTTTGCAATTTATCTGAATAAGGGGTTTTTTAAATGCAGCTGGAACGCTTTAAAGCGGCGCTTTTAAAGACAAACATTGACTTTTTGGAAAATGAAAATATGAGTCTTCACACCACCTTTAAAATAGGCGGTGAAGCTGACGTTTTTATAAACGTGAAAAGCTCAGAGGAATTAGAAAGCAGCTTGAAACTGGCAAAGGAAAACGGTGTACCGTATTTGATTTTAGGCAAGGGCTCCAACCTGCTTATTTCGGATTTAGGTATTGAGGGCGCTGTTATTTCTACAAAACTTTTAGATAATATAAAGATAGACGGCACCCGCATAATTTGTGAGTCGGGCGCACATTTATCAAAGCTTTGCACTAAGGCGCTAAACAGCGGTCTTACAGGACTTGAATTTGCATACGGAATACCTGGCAGTGTCGGCGGTGCGCTTTATATGAACGCAGGTGCATACGGCGGCGAAATGTCACAGGTTGTAGTCGGCGCTTATTGTTTAAATGAAAATTTAGAGCGTGAGTATATTGATTTAAAAGATATGGAGCTTGGCTACAGAACCAGTATTTTTAAGAAAAATAACGCTGTGATTACCGAAATTGTATTTGAACTTAAAACGGGCGACAAAGACTTAATCAAGCAAAAAATGGATGACCTGATGCAAAGAAGAATTGATAAGCAACCGCTAGACTTCGCAAGTGCAGGAAGCACCTTTAAGCGTCCGCCCGATAACTTTGCGGGTGCGCTTATTGAGAAAAATAATCTAAAGGGCGTAAATTTTGGTGATGCTGTAGTTAGCGAAAAACACGCGGGTTTTGTAATAAACCAAGGTAATGCCACCGCGAGTGACGTTCTTAACTTAATTGAACATATTAAGCAAACGGTTTATAAAAACGACGGCGTTATGCTAGAGCCCGAGGTTATATTTGAAGGAAGAAAGCAGTAGATTTTAATGTCATTTTGTTCTGAAATTAAAAACGAACTAGCGGATATAAGGTTAAAGTATTGCTGTAAATCGGCTATGATTTACGGCTTTGCTTTGTTTAGCCGTTCTTTTTCTGCTAAGCGAATTTGTATGCAGACCGAAAATGAAAAGGCGGCTAAATGCTATGCAAAACTGCTTAGCGAGGTTTACGGTGTCGAGGTTACGATAACTAAAGGCGGCGGCGTTAGACCTACCTTTGTAGCCGAGGTGAAAAACGAGGCGGATAGACTAAAAATACTAGCCTCGGTTGATTTCGGAATATACGACGGCTCAATAAACTTTGAAATTTTACAAAAAAACTGCTGTGTATCCTGTTTCGTAAGGGGTGCTTTTTTAGCCTGCGGCCATTTAGCCGACCCTGAAAAATGCTATAGACTCGATTTGAATATAAGAGATAGGAAATTAGCCGAAAGTTTATCGGAAATACTGGCAAAGCATTATATTGAAACGCATATATCAACGCGCGGTAACGGTTTTGCGCTCTATATTAAAAAAAGCGAAATGATAGGCAATCTTCTAACCTTTATGGGTGCTTCAATTAGAAGTCTTGAGCTAATAGAAAGTTCTATTTTAAAGAGTGTTAAAAACAATCAAAACAGGGGCAGAAACTGTGACAGCGCAAATATAAACCGAACGGTTGAGGCATCTCTTAAACAAAGGAAAGCCATAAAATACTTAAAAGACAACGCATATTTTGAAAGTATGCCGCCTGAACTGATTTTAGCGGCAAACCTTAGAGTAGATAACCCCAATTCGTCGCTGAAAGAATTATGCTCGTTATCCAAAGAGCCGATTACAGTGTCGGGACTAAACCACCGACTAAAGCGGATAGTTGAATTTTACGAAAATATAAAAAATAGGAGAACATAATTGTATACTGTAGGTGAGAGGCTTCCTCTCCCGTTATGAGTTGTGAGTTATGAACGGCTACGCCGTGTTATGATTTGCCTTACGGCAAAGTTTTAAAAGGAGGTACGGTAATGGATTTTGTTCATCTGCATTTGCATACAAGCTATAGCCTTTTGGACGGCTGTTGCCGTATCGAAAAACTTATGGACGCCGTAGCCGAAAAGGGACAAAAAAGCGTAGCAATAACCGACCACGGCGTTATGTACGGCGCCATAGAATTTTATAAAGCGGCAAAGAAAAAAGGTATAAAGCCTATTATCGGGTGCGAGGTATACGTAGCGCCGAGAAGCCGTTTTGACAAAAATAAAGCGCTTGACAGTGATTATTCCCACCTAGTTTTACTCTGCGAAAACGAGCAGGGTTATTTGAATTTAATAAAAATGGTATCAAAATCCTTTACCGAGGGCTTTTATTCAAAGCCTAGGGTTGATAAAGAACTGCTTAGAGAAAATAGCGAGGGTTTAATTGCCCTTTCTGCCTGTCTTGCGGGTGAAATACCAAAAGCGCTGTTACAGGGCGATTTTGAAAAAGCTCGGGGAATAGCTAAAGAGCACATAGAAATATTCGGAAAGAACAACTATTTTCTAGAGCTTCAAGACCATTCTTTAGAAGAACAGGCAAGGATAAACCCACTTATTATAAAGCTTTCAAAGGAACTAGGTGTTCCGCTTGTTGCCACAAACGACGTGCATTATATCGAAAAAGAGGATGCACTAATGCACAAGGTTTTACTTTGTGTGCAAACGGGAAGTAAGATAAATGAAAAAAGCCCTCTTGAATTTAAAACCGAGGAATTTTATTTAAAATCTGCAGACCAAATGGCAGAAAAATTTCCCGAAAATAAAGAGGCAATCGAAAACACGGTAAAGATAGCCGAAAGATGTAATTTAGAATTTGAATTCGGCAAGATAAAACTGCCCTTTTTCGATACGGGCGGTGTAGACCATTTTGAATTTTTAAAGGATAAGTGTTTTAGCGGTCTTTACGAAAAATACGGGCAAAATCCTAAAAAAGAGGTTGTGGATAGACTTAACTACGAGCTGTCGGTTATATCGCAGATGGGATATACCGATTATTATCTCATAGTTTGGGATTTTGTAAATTACGCAAAAAAAAGCGGAATCCCCGTAGGCCCCGGCAGAGGCTCGGGTGCAGGAAGCCTTGCGGCATACTGCATAGGCATTACGGGAATTGACCCTATAAAATACGACCTTATTTTCGAGCGTTTTTTAAATCCCGAAAGGGTTTCAATGCCCGATTTTGATATAGATTTTTGCTACGTTAATCGACAAAAGGTTATAGACTACGTTATAAAAAAATACGGCAGCGACCACGTAGCGCAGATAGTCACCTTTGGTACAATGGCGGCTCGTGCGGCGGTGCGAGACGTCGGCAGAGCTATGGATATATCCTACAATACGTGCGATAAGGTAGCAAAGCTAATCCCGTCATCACTCGGTATGACTATTGACAGAGCACTAGCTGGTGTTAAGGAACTAAGAGATTTATACAATAGCGACAATCAGGTAAAAGAACTGATTGATATGTCCTTAAAGCTTGAGGGAATGCCAAGACACGCTTCTACCCACGCGGCAGGTGTCGTTATTTCGGACAAGCCTGTAAGCACTTACGTTCCGTTAGCGCTTAACGACGAGTCGGTAGTAACGCAGTATACCATGACCACCCTCGAGGAATTAGGACTTCTTAAAATGGACTTTTTAGGACTTCGAAATCTTACTGTTATCGAGGATACCGAAAAGCATATAAAAAAATATAATCCGTCTTTTTCGGCAGATAATATACCTATGGATGATAAAGCCACCCTTAAAATGATGGGTGACGGCTTTACCGACGGCGTGTTTCAGTTTGAGTCGGACGGAATGAAAAACGTTTTGCGAAGATTTTGCCCCGAAAAAATAGAGGATTTAATCGCGATACTATCTCTCTACAGACCGGGCCCTATGGATTCGATACCGAAATATATTCATAACCGCCACAATCCTCAGGACGTAAAATACGATACACCGCTGCTTGAACCTATTTTAAAGGTAACCTACGGCTGTATTGTTTATCAAGAACAGGTAATGCAGGTGTTCAGAAGTCTTGCGGGTTACAGCTTAGGACGTGCCGATATTGTGCGCCGTGCTATGTCAAAGAAAAAACACGACGTTATGAAAAAAGAGCGTCACGCCTTTATCTACGGCGAAAAGGACGATAACGGTAACGTAGTCTGCGAGGGTGCTGTAAATCGCGGAGTGCCCGAGGCGGTAGCACAAAAGATATTTGACGATATGTCGGCTTTCAGCTCCTACGCTTTTAACAAATCCCACGCCGCCGCGTATGCTGTGGTGGCATATAAAACGGCATATCTTAAATGCCACTATCCGAAGGAGTATTTAGCGGCACTGCTTACAAGTGTGCTTGATAGCTCAGGTAAAATTTCACAATACACCGCCGAGTGTAAGCGTATGGGAATTACCGTAATGCCGCCGTCGGTGAATGAAAGTCTAGAAGGCTTTACACCCGTAAAAGAGGGTATAAGATTCGGTCTTTTGGCGGTCAAGAATTTAGGACGAGGCGTTATAGAAAATCTAATAGCCGAGCGTGAGAAAAACGGCAAATACGTATCGCTTTATGATTTTTGCAAACGAAACCACAGCCGCGAATTTAACCGCAGAGCGCTTGAAGGTCTTATAAAATCGGGCGCTTTAGACACACTCGAAGAAAATCGCAAAAAGATGATTTTTTCTATTGACAGCGTTTTATCGGTTGTAGCAGAGGAAAGCCGTTACTCAGGAGTAGGACAGCTCGACCTTTTTGGAGACAGCGCAGAAAAGGCTGACTTTAAACTTCCCGACTGCGAAGATTTTCCAAAAATGCAACTGCTTTATATGGAAAAAGAGGCAACGGGACTCTATCTTTCAGGTCACCCAATGCAGTTTTATAAGGGCTTCGTATCGCAGGGAAATTATGCTACCGTAAAAGATGTTCAAAATAAAAAATACCGTGACGGCGCAAGAATTAGATTAGTAGGCGTATTAGGTCCTGTAAAAACTAAACAGCTAAAAAACAACAATATGCTAATCTTTACTTCGCTTGAGGATATAACAGGCAGTATAGACGTTACCACCTTCCAGACAACCTACACAATTTACCGCCCCTTGTTTTTTGAGGGTAACGTTGTGGTGCTTAGCGGTAAGCTTAGCGAACGCGAGGACAGGGAGGCGGAAATTACCTGTGACAAGCTAGAGCAGGTACCTGACAGCGCTACCGAGATACCCTTAAAGAAACAACTTAAGGCAGGTCTTTATCTAAAGGTGCCAAGCATTGATTGTTTGGAATTTCAAAAGCTTAAGGCATTACTTCTTGAAAACAGGGGTGAGGTTGAGGTAACCGTGGTTTGCGCCGACACAAATAAGCGCTTTAAGGCGCCCGACAATATGCGTGTTCGTCCCAATGTTAATCTTATTTCACAGCTAAATATGCTTTTAGGCGATAAAAACGTAAAACTTGTAAATTAAAATAGGCAATTTTAGAAAATTTTTCAAAATTTTTACTATTTAATTTACATTTAGTATTGAATAATGGGGAAAAATGTTATATAATAACCTTTACTGAATATTTTTTAGTTCTTAATTTCTAACGGAGTTGATTAATATATGAAAACAATAGGCGTGCTTACAAGCGGCGGCGACGCACCTGGTATGAATGCCGCAGTGCGTGCGGTTGTAAGAACTGCTCTTTCCCTTGGTATGAACGTAAAGGGAATAAGAAGAGGCTATAACGGTCTTATCGAGGGAGATATTATTGATATGGATATCCGTTCGGTATCGGATATAATCCACCGAGGCGGAACCTTCCTTTACACAGCAAGAAGCCCTAAGTTTAAAACCGAAGAGGGAATTTTGGAGGCTGTTGAAAACTGCAAGAAGTTTGGTATTGAGGGTATTGCGGTAATCGGCGGTGACGGTTCCTTTAGAGGTGCCAGAGATTTATCCAACCACGGTATTCCTTGCGTTGGTATTCCTGCTACAATAGATAACGATATTGCATCTACTGAGTATTCAATAGGCTTTGATACAGCTATGAATACCTCTATGGAAATGATAGACAGAATTCGCGATACCGCACAGTCGCACGACCGTTGCAGTGTTGTTGAGGTTATGGGCAGACACGCAGGCTATATCGCTTTACAAACAGGTATTGCGTGCGGCGCTACTGCTATTTTAGTGCCCGAGGTTAAAACCGACGTAGCCGAGGTTATTAAAAAGATTGAGGCTACCCGTGCTACAGGCAGAAAGAACTTTATAATAATAGTTGCCGAGGGTGTAGGCGGCGCTCACGAAATGGCAAAGGAAATTGAAGAGAAAACAAACGTTGAAACAAGAGCTTCAATCCTAGGTCACGTTCAGCGCGGCGGCAGACCAACCGTTAGAGACAGAGTTATGGCAACCGAGCTTGGCAACGCCGCAGTTCATCTGCTTGCAAAGGGTATCGGAAACCGAGTTGTAGGCTATAAGGGCGGCGAGGTATTAAACTATGATATCTTCGAGGCTTTGAATATGACCAAGGAATTCGATTTCGATATGCTAAGAGTTGCAAACGAAACATCAAATTAAAATACAAAACGCTTTACCTTAATCGGTAAAGCGTTTTAAGTTTTTTATGTACGCCTAAGTAAAACTTAGCCGTATTTTTATTTTGCAAATGTTTTAATTCGATTTATTATATGGTTTTTTGAAAAAATGTAACCACTTTTGCCTTTTGATTTGTTGTATTAATAGAGAGAAATATTTTGTATAGGTGTGTTTCCAATGTATTGTTTAATCGGTTTTTAAAAACAGTATAATATTTAATAAATTAGTGAGGGTGATTTTATGAAAAAGATTTTTTTAGTTATGTTGGCGGTTGTTTTTATGTTAACTGCCTTTGTTGGCTGTAATGGGGACAAGACTTCCTCAAAAGACAAAAATTCGCAATCTGATGTTTCGTCGTCTGATAAAACAGATAATACCGACAAAACCTCGTCAAATAATAATTCGGTCGATAATACCTCAAATGGAACGTCAAGTGATAATACCCCGAGCGGTAATTCGGGCAATAATACCTCAAACGGAACGTCAAGCAATAATAACACTGTTTCAAAAACTAAGGATTATGGCGGAAAGAATTTCACCATTTGTTTGCGGGATGTTCCGACAGAAGAGTTTAAAAGAACTGTGGCTGCATTCAATCAAGCCAACAATGCTAATTTAGAAATAAAGGTTGAAGCCAATTATGACCAAAGTATAGCAAAGTCTGTTTCTTCGGGCAAACCTTTCGATATTGTAGCTTATTATCCTGATTTTTATTCTCCGAAATTTATGGAGAGTTATTTTGAGCCGTTAAATTCTTATATAACTGCTTCTGATTATTCCAAGGATAAAGGTATAAATAAAACTCTTACCGAGATGTTTACTTATAAAGGCAAAATCTATTCTGCTGTATCCTCAAAATCGGTAGCGCCTTACGTTATCTACTATAATAAAGAATTATCCAAAATGTATTATGGCGGAGTAAAAGATTATGACCCGTATGAGCTTTGGAAAGCAGGAAAATGGAATTTTGACAAATTAAAGCAGCTATCTCACGCTTCGCCTGATTCTGCAGCATTTGCAGTTATAAATCTTAAAGATTGGCTTGATATAAAAGGAGTAAACGCTATATCCCGAAGCGGAGACAGTTTTTCATCAGGTTTAAAAACAAGTAACGTGAAAACAGCCCTTAATTCTTACAAGGATATGTTTTATGGCTCTAATCCTATGATGTTCTATACTGTGTCTAATTTTAATGCCAGATCTTCAAGGTCGTCTTCTATTTATAAAACAGGTACTGTTGAAGAGTACGCCCAAATTCTTAAAGGCTCTAACAATCCTTACACAGATGACCTGCCCGAAAGTAACCTTGGTGTTGTACCGCTACCTGAAGGTATGTATCAAAACGGTAAATATCCGGCTAAGATTTCCAGAGCATACAGTTCGGCTAAAGGAGCTTCCGATCCTTCTGTTGCCGCCTACTTTGCTTTGTTTGAAGGAAAACTCGAAAGTGATATTAATACCTCTAACGCTATGCCTGCAGAAATATATAACGCTGTATATCAACAGTTTGCTAACGGCGGATTTGCGGGTTATAACTATGGCTTCCAATATGCCGACAGTTCGGCTACAACATATATTACCTCGGCAGGACGAATGATAGCGCAGGGTATGTCGGTTGATGAAGCGATTAACCAAATTAACGATTTATTAAGTGAAGCCATTACAGCAAAATAAAAAGCTAAAAAAACACCTATCTGACAATTCGCCAGATAGGTGTTAAATTATGTATTTCTTTAATTTAAAGACATTATCATATGTTCTATAACTTCGGAATCAATATCACCGAAACAAGTTATATAGAAGAAGTATCCGTCTTTGGTCCAAAAAATAGTTTGGGTGTCATCCCATTTTTGAAAATGAACTTCAATTTTGTTAATGGTTTTTGTAGAACTTTCGCCGTGTTCGGTATCAACGGTGAAACCGGCTGAATATTTGGTTGTCATTTGAGTAAAGTGGATTTCAACGCCCGAACTGTTCTCGTATTGGGTTGATATCAAACCATCGGATTTATGCTTATACGTTTGCTTAAAACCATCAGGGGCCTTAATTGTATACTCTTTTGTTATTGTGTCCGTAGTCTCTCCCTCAAAAGAATAATGCGTAAAGGTTGAATAAACTTTTTTAATCAAATTTACAGTCGGCTCACGGAAAGCTTTAATGCTAAATGTGGCGGTTAGTATTACAAGACAAGCAACGAGGATTACTGCAACACGCTTAGCGGCGGTATTTAAAAGGACGTAATAAGTCTTTCTTTGAGATTTAATTAGTTTTCCCATTCGACTCTCAAAACTTTTCGAAAAGGTGTATTCAATGCTGTTTTCGTCGGTTGGAACGTGGGCAAATTCCTTTGAAACCGACTCACGCAAAGCACTTTTAAAATTTGATGTGTTGTCTGTCATATAATTGTAACTCCTTAAACGCCTAATGATTTCAGCAGTATCTTTTTTCCGCGCACAAGCTGTTGCTTGGTTGCGGAAAGAGTTTTGCCAAGATACTTTGAGGTTTGATTGATCGTCATTTCTAAAATAAAGTGACAGTATAAAACGTCACGGTATTTTTGGTCGAGAGAGTCAATAGCAGTGAGGATTTTATCGTATTCAAACCTAGTGTCGATTAGCTCTAAAAACGTATCGTCAGCTAAATTTTCAACACCATCAATGTTAAATACAGGGTCTGTATCTAAGGATAGGTTATGTCGGCTTTTTTCCTTGATTTTGTTAAGTGACGTGTTTTTTGTAGCCTTTAAAAGATAGTTCCTAAGGTCGTTTTGATTTTTTATTCTTTGCACGGTTGCCCAATTGTGCTGGGCAATGTTCAAAAAAACCTCAGATACTACGTCCTCAGCGTCACTTTTGTTATGTAATATCGACATTGCTAAAAAAACCATTTGTTTTCTAAAAGAGAGGTAGATGTTTTCAAAGAGTTTTTTATCGTTATCGTCATCAAGGTAAGATAAAAATATTATCAGCATAAAAAATCCTCACAAACTATGTCTCCCAATATATACAACAATCAAAAGACATAAGTAGGTTACAAAATTTAAAAAGTTTTTAAAACGGACAAAAAGGGGCTATGATTTTTAGATTTTGAATGAATTGATACTGTCGCATCATGAATTGGCGTTTGCCATGATTTCTCGGTGGCGGTGCCTCCTCCATAAATCGAATTGCAGTTTAAATGACCGCAAGGTCAATTCACGCGGTTTACCGAAATTAATGACACGAAGAGTCAATTCATGCAACGCATGTTGCAATTCATTGCGTGTTACTTCAAGTAACACGCTTATTCTCCCCAATACTTGCGGTCGAGGCTTCTGAAACGGATAGCGGCTAAAATATGCGCTTTCTCAATAATATCGCTGTCAGCAAGGTCTGCTATAGTTCTTGCAACCTTTAAAATTCTATCGTATGCTCTGGCAGATAAACCGAGTTTATCAAAACAAGCCGATAGATAACGACTAGCATCGTCACTCATTATGCAAAACTTTCGTAGCATTGCAGGGGTTAAATGTGCGTTACAGGTAACGCCTGTGCCCTTGTATCTTTCGATTTGTCTAAGTCTTGCACGATTTACTCTGGCTCTGATTTCAGCAGAGCTTTCGGTGGGCGCTGTATCATTTAAGGATTTATAGTCAACGGGCGGCACCTCAACGTGCAAATCAAGGCGGTCAAGCATAGGTCCTGAAATTTTGTTAAGATATTTTCGCACCATATTAGAAGAACAACTACAAGGCTTAGTGGGGTGACCGAAAAATCCGCAAGGACATGGGTTCATTGCGGCAACAAGTGTAATAGCACTAGGATAGGTAACCGAGCCTAGCGCACGGGATACGGTAATTTTACCGTCCTCAAGAGGTTGGCGAAGCGCCTCCATAGCCTCTCTTTTGAATTCGGGAAGCTCGTCTAAAAACAAAACTCCGTTGTGGGCTAGGGATATTTCACCGGGCTTTGGCACCGTTCCGCCGCCTGTAAGACCAACCGACGAAACTGTGTGGTGAGGTGCCCTGAAAGGTCTTGTGGTTACAAGCGGATTTTTATTATTAAGTATCCCTGCTACCGAGTGGATTTTTGTGGTCTCAATAGATTCCTCAAAGGTCATTTCGGGCAAAATTGTGGGCAGACGTTTAGCAAGCATACTTTTACCCGCACCGGGAGGGCCGATAAGTAAAATATTATGTCCGCCTGCCGCCGCTACTTCGAGCGCCTTTTTAGCCACAATTTGTCCCTTAACGTCGCTAAAATCGAGAATACTTGTGCTCTCCTGCACGGCTTCCTTTGTGAATTTGAACTTTTCTATTAGTTTTTCATCTTTAAGGTGGGCGATTACCGATTTAATATCTGAAACAGGGTAGACCTCAATGCCCTCAACAGCCGAGGCTTCGGTTGCGTTTTCAAGCGGCACGAACACCTTTTTAATGCCGTTTTGTCTTGCGGTGATAACCATAGCCAAAACACCGTTTACACGTCTTACCTTGCCGTCAAGCGATAATTCGCCGAGGAAAATGCTGTCGTCGGTATTGCACTTTAATTGGTCTGATGCCTTTAGTATTGAAAGCAAAATAGGAAGGTCGTAAACCGCACCCTCCTTTTTCTTGTCTGCAGGGGCAAGGTTTATGGTAATTCGGCTTTGCGGAAACTTAAAACCGCAGTTTTTAATAGCAGAACGAACTCTATCCCGCGCTTCTTTTACCGCCGCATCGGGAAGACCTACTATATCGAAGCAAGGAAGTCCCCCTGAAACGTCGGCTTCAATCTCTATCATATAAGAATCAATTCCGAAAATTCCTACGCTTTTAATTCTTGAAAACATAAATTTTGCCCCTTTTTTAAAGATTAATTAGATTATACCGCAAAATATTACTTTTTACAACAAAAGCATTCTAAAAATTTTTCTAAACTTTTACTCTTTGTTAACAAATAATTGCTTTAAACGTAATAAAATTAACTTGAGGTTGATATTATGAATTTTAGATACAAACTAATGCAGTTTTTAAGCGGTCGCTATGGTATTGACACTCTCTTTTACGTGTTGTTTGTGCTATCGGCGATACTAGCCTTTCTTAACTGCTTTTTGAGATTGTGGCCGTTGCAGTTAGTAGTTTATGCGCTGACCTTTTATGCAATTTTTCGTATGTTTTCGCGAAATATCAGTGCCAGAACAAAGGAAAACAGGATAGTTACGGGTTGGCTTTTTAAACTAAAAAATAATATGGCAACAAGAAAAAGCCGCAAGGCAGACGTAACGCATATTTACAAAAAGTGTCCCAACTGCAAGGCAACCTTAAGGCTACCTAGAAAAAAAGGAAAGCATAAAACGGTTTGTCCTAAATGCTCACATAAATTCTCGGTTAGGGTTTATAAGGGAATATAAAAAACTCGGCAAAAAGCCGAGTTTTATTTATGCTTATGTTTTAATTTTTTAATCATTTTATTAGCATCACGTGTGCCCTTTATAATAGCATATAGCTTTTTGAATTTATCCTTTTCAAAAAACAACTTTAAAACGAGCCATTTTATATATACTCTACGCTCAAGTTTGAGGTTTATAAAATCTCTGTGTTTAAAAGCGTAATACTTAATATTTCTAGCGTAGTAATAGGTTCTAAGCGGAGAGTGATTATAGGTGAAAAACGGCTTTTGCAGTTTTTTGATACCAAGCAGTTTTCCTATTGGCATAAAAAATCTAACCTCTTTGGCTACACCTAAGCGGTGGTGTAAAACAGCCTTATTAACCCTTAAAATTTTGTAGCCTAGCTTTTCTACCGTAGTGCAAAAATCAAAATCAACACAGTCGATAAACATTTCCTCGTCAAACCCGCCGCTTTTTTCAAAAACACTTAGTCGCACAAGGGATGCGGAGGTGTTACAGCGGTGTACAATTTCGGTTTCGGGCTCATTATTTGAGGAAATAATGGGCGGCTCGTTGTCGTCTATAAACTTAGGTGTCAAAATTGCAACGTCCGCTTGGTTTAAAAGGGGAAGATAATTTACAATCAAATCAGGCTCTGGAAGAGAGTCCTGGTCAAGCGTTAAAATCCATTCGAAATTGTCGCAAACTGCCGCATTGCACATTTGATTCAGCGCTTTTGCAATGCCTAAATTTTGCTCGTTTTCTATAAGCACTACCTTATCGTTATTGCGATAGAAATTTTTAAGCTGGGTGGTATTTTTAGAGCCGTTGTCAACAATATAAAGCTTTTCAACTTGATTTAGCGTTGCTTCAATATTGCTTTTTAGCCTGTCTATATCGGGCTCAAAAACCGTTATTCCCGCCGAAATTAAAGCCATAACAATACCCCCTTTTAAAATATTATATGCTTGTGTTAAATTAGGAACAAATTAGCCTGTGGCTCCCTCTGACGAGGGAGCTGTCAGCGAAGCTGACTGCGGGAGAGAATTCTTAACAGCTAAATCTATATATTCGCATACACCACTGAAATTACGGTCAATATCTAAATTACAAATCCTTAATATTGTTAAATTCATATCCTCTAACTCTTTCGTTCTAACTTTGTCTTTTTCTATTTGCTTTGGGGTATAATGACCGCCACCGTCAAGTTCAACAACAAGTCTTGCTTTTGCACAATAGAAATCTGCTATATAATTTCCAATAGCTTTTTGTCTTTGAAACCTTACAGGGTAATATCTTAAAAACTCATACCAAAGTTTTCGTTCCCAAGGTGTCATATTTTTTCTTAAGGTTTTTGCAAGAGGGATGTTGGCTTTATTATATTCTTTCATTCTCTCTCCCTCCGTTAAAACTTCGTTTTGCCACCTCCCTCGTCAGAGGGAGGCTAAGAGTGTAACTTGTGGAAGTCATTTCCACAAGTTGAATTTTCCGCATAACAACAAGCATTTTCTTATATTTAATATAACATTTTTCATCACATTTTTCAAGTTATATATACAAAAAGAGTTATCCCTAAATTAAGAGATAACTCTATTTTTGATGGTATGATAAAAATCATACCGACATCTTGAAAATCATACTAAAGAGAATATAGTTAAAAACTTTGTTTTTAAGCGGTAAATATGCCAAAAGTATGACGGTTATTCCTGCCTTGCCTAAATATATGCAATATTATGGTACGGTATTTCAACAATTTAAGCTAAACAATCTTACTTTTTGACTACCGGTATCCAAATTTCGCTACGATAGTCTGATCCACCCATATCACCTTCTGTATAGGCTTCGATATCCATTTCATATGTTGGCTGATAACCAGATGTCGGAAAAAATTCTGAAGTTATTTTGTGCCACATATCTTGCATTGCTTTCGGCATTGCTCCTTTGCACTCAAAAATTGCCCAAGTCCTTGCAGGAATTATATTTTTGCGAAATCCTTTCGGAACAGCAGTTTTTTGGTTATATACTGCACCAATAGAATAGTCAAAAGTTTTTGTGCAGTCGGAATTATTACCATAACAAACACCAAAAATGAATGTTCTGTCGGTTGTGTTTTCCAGTAAAGTTTTTACCGTTCCGTCATTGTGTGATTTTGTCCAAAAATCCGGAATACTTTTTGCATTTACATCATTTTCGATGCTATGTGCTTCAACTTTT
Source organism: Acutalibacteraceae bacterium (assembly GCA_045602945.1). Taxonomy (GTDB): domain Bacteria; phylum Bacillota; class Clostridia; order Oscillospirales; family Acutalibacteraceae; genus UBA737. Next base: position 33,311 of record JAZSCM010000034.1, read on the forward strand.
TCAATAATTTCAAAAGCTTCCTTTTCAACAATTTTATAGTCCATCATAGAACCTCCGCTTAATGTAATTTTCACTGAAAGACGAGAAAACGATTTTAGCTTTGAACCATTTTTCTTTGCTTCGGACGGTGTTATTCCGTGGAACTTAGAAAAAGCTCTTGTAAAACTCTCTGGACTTTCATAACCATACTTTAATGCAATATCTATTACTTTTATGTCGGAAGCATTCAACTCATTGCCGGCAAGAGTTAGCCTTCTGTTGCGAATATACTCGCCAAGAGAAATATCGCATAGAACACCAAAAATTCTTTGAAAATAAAAGCTTGAACAAGCGGCTTCTTCTGCCACCTTGTCATAATTTATTTCTTCTGTTAAATGTTCCTCTATGTAGTTGATAGCATTTTGTATTCCTGTAATCCAATCCATAGTTGTTCTCCTTTCTGTGTAATTTCATTATAAAACACAGTAATATAATTTCCTGACTTTTCGTGCCCACATATGCAAATATGTTCAGTTATACCTTAATAGATTTATAAGTAATTATAACATAAATTTACTTGTACTACAAAATCAACATATTACAAATTTGTCCCTATTGTACCTCAACCATGCCATAAAGGCTTCTAATTTACAAGTTATTGTATTTGACCTTATAGGACAATTATAGTATAATCAAAGTATCAAAATTCAAGAGGTAATTATGCTAGAGAGAATTTACGTTGAAATAGGAAACGTCTGCAATCTAAACTGCTCGTTTTGCCACAAAACAACAAGGCAAAGTCGTGTTATGAGTGTAGAAGAATTTAGCGATATAGTTTCAAAAATCAAAGATAAAACAAAATACGTATATCTGCACGTTTTGGGCGAACCGCTACTACATAAAGATTTGCCTGAGATTTTAAGAGTAGCTAAGGAAAACGGTTTAAAGCTTTGCATCACCACCAACGGCACACTTTTAAATCAAAAGGGACAATATCTTTTAAATTGCGACGCGGTGCATAAGGTGTCGGTATCGCTTCACGCACCCGAGGGAAATGGGGAAACTGAGCTTTTAGATTACTTAAAAAGTGTTACCGATTTTGCAAGAGAGGCGGCAGAAAAGGGAATATACGTAGTATTAAGGCTTTGGAACAAGGATAGCACCGAAGGTGTAGGGCAAAACAGTCAAAACGAAAATATCAAAGCCTTTTTAAAGGCTTGTTTTACTGACGAGTGGTTCCCTCACGGCAAGGGACTAAGACTTACTAAAAATATATTTTTAGAGTATGACGGCGTATTTACCTGGCCTGCCGATACTAAAGGCACGATAAAAGAGCAAGGCTTTTGCTATGGGCTTATCAGTCAGATAGGAATTTTGGCAGACGGCACGGTGGTCCCCTGTTGCCTCGATGCCGACGGCGACGTAGCCTTAGGTAACATATTTACTGAAAAGCTTGATGATATACTAAATTCAAAAAGGGCAAAAGAAATTAAGAACGGATTATCAAAGGGAATATTAATCGAAGCTTTCTGCCAAAAATGCACCTTTAAAAATAGATTTAAGGCAAGAAAACAGACGTGATAGGTGATAATAATAGAACAGGGAAGTAAGTTGCAAACAAGAAAACCTACAAGGTTAAAAGAATTTGATTACAACACAGCAGGGGCATATTTTATAACGTTCTGCACAGACAAAAGACGGCAGATTTTATCTCGTATTGTAGGGGTCGACGTCCTCGGCGACCCGAAAAACGTGGAATTGTTGCCTTATGGTATTGTTGCAGATAAATACATAAAGCAAATGAATGAATTTTATGATAATATAACCGTAGATAAATACGTTATTATGCCAAACCATATACATTTTATATTGTTTGTTCGCAAAAGCGGGTCGCCGAGGACGTCGACCCCTACGAAACAAACCTCTATAGTTTCGCATTTTGTATCGACATTCAAAAGATTTTGCAATAAAGAATACGGCGGCAATATATGGCAGCGAGGATTTTATGATCACGTTATCAGAAATCAAAAGGACTACGAAGAGATTGCTGAATATATCTGTAAAAATCCTGAGTGTTGGTGCGAAGATAAATTATATATAGAGGAATAAAAAATGTTTTAGTTAAGCAAAGAAGCACGAAATTTTCGTGCTTCTTTTTTAGTAATCCATTATGAAGTGTGTAAAATCTCAAATTATTTTACAAGTGTAAACACAAACATTCCCAGAGTATCCAATATAACACCGACGATTATGGCAATGAGTGTTACCCAATGTCCTAAGTATAGTTTTATTAAAGCCATAAAACAATTTGCAATAGCAACACCAATTGAAAATGAACCGATTAACCCTAAAATACCGCCGATAGCACCCAATATATTGCCACATTTTGTAGTTGGGTTGAAAGCATTATCGGGAGCGACAAATAAATAAACAATAAAAGGCATAAATACTATGATAATTGAAAGTATTGTGTGAAGAGTATATAATTTACCGTATTTTTCTTTCAAATATTTTTCTTGTTTTGGTGAAAAATAAGTTTTTACATTTTTTGGCAAATTCCAATAATTGTTAAATTTCATAATATTCACCTTTCTTTCAACTGATTGTTTAATAATTTTTTTAATTATATCATAATGATTTTAAAATAACAACACGATTGTTATTTTAGTGATATTCGACTATTGTCAGAGGGATATTGAAACCGTGCGGCTTCAGTGGTATTTTGTTCGCCTATATTCCCTCTAAAATATGCATATTGCGAAGAGTGGGGTCGGATATTTTGTTTTGTAGCTCAAGGCTTAATTTTTGAAGGTCGTAACCACCGCTTGAAACGAGCCCTTGGTTTCGCATCTCGTCAACTATCAAACAGGATATTTCTTCCATACTCGAAAGCTTAGCCTCTGCCTTAAAATCCTCGTTGCCAAGCTCTGTTAAGGATACAAGAGACGTTTCAAGCTCGGATAAAATTTTAAGCGACCGCATACCTCTATAAGCCCATTTGTAAAACGGCTCGAAGGTGTTGTTAAGCAAATAAATTACCGAAATGGTATGCTTTACAAACTCAAAAACACAAAGTTGCGCGGCACCGTTTTCGCCCCGTTTTATTAACCGAGGATAGTTGTAAAGCCCTGTTTGGAGCATCATTGTAAGGTGAGCTGAAAGTTTTTTGAGTTTTACGTCTAGCGGATAACCTTTAAGTAAAATATTGCGGATTTTTGAAAATTCGCCCAAATCGTCACGAAAAACCTCGCCGTTTGAGGCGGCGGCTAGTGAATGAGAGGGGAGATATAGCCATTGCTCTAATGACTGCGGCGCTGTGGGTGTGCCTAAAAATCTAGTGTAAAAATCGCCGATTGTAAACACACCGTGCCTCTTGCCGTAGGGCGCGGGGACCGTCTGCTTTTTAAAGCCCTCAAATTCCTTTGGCAAACTATCGTATAAACGCTCCAATTTAAAGCCTATTTTATCGTAAACTTCGCGTGTTACCCAAATACAAAAAGCGGGTTCAAAATCGTGATCCTTAGAGATTTCATCGTCAAACCCGAAACACTCCGAGCCTTCGCCTAGTAACCCTACCGCTATTTGTGTCTTATATTCGCTAAAGGCTTGTTCTATTGCTTTAGCACCAAACGTTTCATAATAACGGCGGGAAAGTTCAAGACCCTTCATAAATCTTTTTCGACCTTTCGTAAAGCTCGTTTGCAAAAAAGAAAAATCCAAAATAATCGAAGGACGGCGCACATTTTTCGCAAACAAAGGCATAGTAGGGGTTTCTATCAATTCTAGTGTCGTTAAGCAGATTTTCGGCGTGGGTAAGGCACTCTTCAATTTTCTTAGACTCTAAACCCTCGCTCTTTTCAAAAAGGTGGGCAAGATTTACATAGCTTACAGCACAGTCAAGCAAACCTTCTGTTTTTTTGCCCGTAATTAAAATAGCCTTGTTATAAAGCTCTTCGGCTTCGCTAAAACGATCAAGGTCTGTAAGAGTAGTGGCAAAGTTATTATAAAGCGCCGCAAGACGTAAATCATCAGCTGATAAATTCTCGTGGTACACAGTAGCCGCTTTTTCATAAAGCACAGCTGCGCGTTCAAGGTCGCCGAATGCCTTGCAGGTGGTGGCGGCGTTTAAAACAATGGTAGCGCCCGAAACGGTGTTTTCAAGACCTTTGTGGCAAATAAGCTCTAAGGCGCGGTTTATAGCCGATAGCGCCTTGCCTTTATCGTTTGTTCTGCGGTAGAGACCTAACATTTCGTTTACAACCGATAATTCTCCCGAAAGGTCACGAAGATTTTTAGCCTCACTCTGCCAATATTCGAGTAAAGAAACAGCACCCTCTAAATCGTTTGTAGCAAAATGAGAGTCTAGCTTTTCAATAACCCTTTTTACAGGAATAGATTTATTTTGCTGAGCCGCTTTTTTACAGCTTGGGCACTCTAAATCTACACCTAAAATTTTAAAATCTTCTTTTTCCATAAATCACCTTTAAAGGAGAGAAGATAAACCGCTGATGCTTGACAAAAATTCCGAAGGCATACCGTTTGCGGCGGCTTCAACCTCGTTTTTAAATTCATTGAATTTTTCCTGACCGACAGCCTTTTCTAAATTATTGTATTTACCGCTTTGTAAATCATTTAGAAGGTCGTCGTAGTCTTTCTCAATAATATCTTCAAACAAACTGTTGTATTTTTTGTTTGAAAGCTCGTTAAGTAGCGGTTCGTATTCTGCACCCAGCGACTCAACCAGCTGTGGACGGAAGGTATCAATAATTCCTGCGTAATTTTTGGTCGCTACGTCACCCGCAAGACCTATAACCTGAAAAGGATTGCTGAAATTGGTGCCTAGGTTTTGGTTGATAGAGGGTAAAACGGCGTTTCCTACGATGTTTAGAACAATCAAGCAGACGGCTGCGGCAGATACTATTCTAACGCCAAGCCAAGCCATAACTGCACGGGCATAATTTTTCATAACCTTTCTTTTTGGGGCAAACATAAAAACAATACAGGCAATAAATCCGGCTACAGGCACCGAGAAAAGCGCGGTAAGTCCGAAGAATTCCCAAAAACCAACCGTTTGTCTTGGTTCTTCCTTAGTATCGCATACGGTTTCTTCGCTTATCGGCTCAAAGGTCTCGCTGTTTATAACTTCATATTCCATATATAACAACTCCTTATATTTGTTAAATTTAGGATATCATAAATTTAACAAAATTTCAAGGTGACAATTAAACCAAAAACGTGTGTTTTTAGTTGACCTACTTGGCTTGGCGTACGGTAATAAAAGCATTTTCGTATATATATCAAATATTTATTGCAAAAAAACAAAGTAGTGCTATAATTAATTTGGGAGTGTGTTGCACATTAAAAAAACGTTTTAAAAGTAATATTGTGCGAAGGAGAATGCAATGCGAAAGCAAAAATGGATTATACTGCTTTTTACCCTACTATTGTCGACAGTAGTAGGATGCATTTGGGTATATTCGAAATTTGAAAATCAACAGGTTGAACTCTCGGTTTTAGTGGAATCAAAAAACGGGTCGGAAATAATTCATTGCTGGAAAAATGATCAAGATGAATATTTTGCGTTTTTACCAAGCTATGCGGACGTATCAAAAGTTAAAATTCAAAAGAATACGGATAATAACGTTCGAATAGACGGTGTTCCTGTAACGGACACGGAAAGGTGCAATAATTTTCAGCTTGATGTTCCGTATTCGTTAGAGTATACCGCTTGGGGAAAGAAATGTCTGCGTACACTTACTTTTGTAAAATCGGCTAATGTTGCAACCATGTACATAGATACTAAGTCCGGCAATATGGATTATATACATCTGAATAAAGGAAATGAGGAAACCGGAGAACTGAGATTAGTCACGTCTGACGGAACGCTTGATTATGCGGGCGATTTAGAATCTATTAACGGACGCGGAAATTATACGTGGGATACGTTTGATAAAAAGCCATATAGCATTTCGCTCTCTAAAGAAGCGGACCTGCTGGGAATGGGACTGGCTCAAAAATGGATATTACTTGCCAATGCCGATGATTCTTCCAATTTGAGAAATAAACTGGTATATGAATTTGCCGATCAAATAGGACTTGCCTATTCACCTGATTCTCAATGGGTAGACCTGTATCTTAACGGTGAATATGTCGGATTGTATCAGCTATGCGAACGGAACGAAGCACACGCTAACCGCGTAGACGTTACGGGTGAAAACAGTTTTTTGGTTTCATTAGAAAGAAGCGATAGATTAAAGGCACAAAATTATCCCTATGTCAATACGGCGGCGGAACAATACCTGCGCGTACACCATCCGTCTAACCCATCTGCTGAAACTTTGGCGTCAATAAGAGCAACTTGGCAAAGCGTGGAAAATGCCATTCTCGCAGAGGACGGCATAGATCCGGTTACGGGTGTTTCGTGGCTTGAGTTGATTGATTTGGACTCGTGGGCAAGAAAGTATTTAATTGAAGAGGTTTTCGGTAATGGAGACGCCTGCTATATCAGTCAGTATTTCTATTTTGACGGTAACGATAGTTCGGCGAAAATATACGCGGGGCCTGTTTGGGATTATGATCACGTTATGGGAAGCGTTTCGGCGTGGGAATTGCTAAACCCACAAAGCATGTATGCCAATCGCCTCCATGTAAAAGATGGCTTTGATACTCCTTGGTTTTATAACTTGTATCAAAAAGAAGAGTTTTATGAGCGGGTTACAGAGCTATATCAAACCGAGTTTTTACCTGCCTTAGAGCAATTGCTTGAGCAAGATCTCAACAAATATGCTACTGAAATCACTCAGGCGGATAGAATAAACAGAATTCGTTGGTCTGTAGAAAATGATATCCTGTTTGATGCAAACTATATCCATGACTTTATGTTAGAACGGATAAAGTTTTTGAGCAGCAACTGGATTGACGGCACAGAGTATTATTACGTTAAAGCCGATCAAGGTTTTGGTGGCTTTTATGGGTATTTTGCGGTTTTGCCGGGAGAATGTCTATCATCAATTTATCAGTTCGAAAATACTGAATCATCGACCTTCCTCGGCTGGTATTACACTGACACCGACGAGCCGTTTGACATTACCCGACCTATTACCGAAAATATAGAAATTTATGCCAAATGGGAAGATAGTGCGTCAAATAAAATAGATAAGCTCTGGAAGCTTATGCCGTTGGGAATAATAGCAGTATTATTTGTTGCTGTATTTTGGGTTGGTATAAAGCGAATCAGGTCAGAAAGGGCGACCAAAGATGACAGGACGTGATTTACTCAAATTTCGTCATGAACTGAAGTATGTAGTTAGCAAAGGCGAATTGCTTCTTATTCAAAACAGAATCAACAATTTACTTTCGTTAGACAGTCACGTTGGTAAATCAGGTAAATATAATATTCGCAGTTTGTATTTTGACGATTATTATAACCGCTGTTTTTATGAGAATGAAAACGGTACGGATCCTCGTGAAAAATTCCGTATTCGTATTTACAATCATTCGGCAGAGCATATCACTTTAGAGTGCAAGCGAAAAGAACGAGGAAAAATATTGAAAACGTCTTGCCCATTAACTTTAGAACAAACTAAGTTGCTGATGGCGGGGAAACCCATCCTAAATATCGGAGAACAGCCACCGCTTGTTCAAAAATTTACCGCACAAATGCTTATGCGAGGTCTACATCCGGTGATAATAGTGGAATACGACCGAATCCCATACGTCTACGCTAACGGAAACGTTCGAATTACGTTGGATACAAACGTGTCTTCTTCCACCGCGATTCAGCGCTTTTTAGATGAGCAAATTCCTAAACGGCCTGTGATGGCAGCGGGGCAAAGTTTGTTAGAAGTGAAATATGACGAGTATCTTCCGGATTTTATTTATTGTAATTTGCAATTGGAAAATTTAAAACAAACAGCTTTTTCTAAGTATTATATTTGCAGAAAATTTTCTTTATAAGAAAAGCAAGGAGAGTATCATGAGTTTTAAAGATATTTTTAAAAAGTCTTTTTTAGAGGGCTATTCAGGTTCTGAAATTAGTCTTGTTACAATCGTTGTAGCGTTGGCAATTGCTTGTGCGTTGGCACTTTATATCTTCTTTGTGTACCGTGTAATGACTCGAAAGACCTTCTATTCTAAAAGTTTTAATGTTTCATTGGCGGGCATTACCGTTATTACCGCTGCACTGATTTTGACAATGCAATCCAGTGTGGTGCTTTCTTTGGGTATGGTAGGCGCACTGTCAATAGTCAGATTTCGCACAGCCATCAAAGACCCTATGGATTTGATGTTTCTCTTTTGGTCAATTAGTGTAGGTATAATTTGCGGTGCAGGTTTAGCGCAAATAGCGGTAATACTTTCAATTATAGTCACGTTAGGAGTGTTGCTGCTCAATCAACTTCCCGTAGCAAAAGCTCCCATGATTTTGGTTGTAAATTCTATCAAACCTGACGTGGAAGATGCTGTGATGCAGGTGATAGGTTCGTATTGTAAGCATCCCAATGTGAAGTCCAGAAATATGACCGACGCTTCTTTGGACTTGGTGATTGAACTGCGCACCTCAAAGTGTCAGGACCTAGTTGCACAGGTCAAGCAACTGGATGGCATAACTTCTGTGTCACTACTGTCTCACGACGGCGAAGTAACCTTCTAGTTAAGCGCTCCTGATTGCCGTCGTAACAAGCAAAGTGTGATGATACGTCAAGCCTATCGGCTTGGATAAAAAACTCGTTCGAAAGAACGAGTTTTTTGGTCCTAGTGACAGGTGAGGTTGCGAGCGCGTCCTGTGGACGAAACAGCGAGCAAAACGAAGCGCCGCGGTCGACAAGCGAGGTACGGTAGTACCGAGTCGTCGGGTACCGCAAGAGTGATGGAACCTGCGGCCTCTTGCCGTCTGCACGGATTACGCCGTACATACTTACGCCTCACGACCCAAGGCTTCGCCTTCGGTACCCGACTACACGCTCTAACTAAAAAACAGTACACCGTACTGTTTTTCTTAACGTTAGACCTTCACAGGTTCAAGTCCTTAAATCAAAAAAATTACCGAATTGAACCTAAAGGTTCAATTCGGTAATTTGGTGCGAGTGTTCATGACGAATGTGTCGAAACTTATATTCGTATCAAAGTGGTACAAGGGTTCAAAAGAAGCCCCGCACGAGGCGGGGCAAAAATTACAAGCCAATTGGATAATCTCCGTATCCCATACAACAAGAAATACCTCCCAGCGAAAAGCGTTGCATTTCAATTGTTGCTAAAAGAATGCAAATACATGTATGGTACATACTGTTGATATCATAGGTAAAGCCTAAAGATTTGTGTTTGGATTTCTTTTCAACAACAATTTCTACAGCAATTAATTCATCAAGAGCTTTTCTTAAAACATCTTCATCAAAGCATAATTTTTCTTGCAACTCTCCAAGGCTAATATCGCTCATTGATATTATACCAAGACAAACATTAAGATTGTTCTTGTCTGAAAGGACGGGCAATACCTTCTGAGCAAATTCCACTGTGTCTTGATTAATGCTTTCAAAAAAGTCTCTTGTAATAATTGCACCATAACCTTTGCCTGACAACAATGATAAGCCATTTTCATTAGATAAGTGAAGTGGTTCATCATACATGACGGGAGTTCTATTTTTATTATTCCATTTACTTATGCCGTGATGAGCATACGCAAAAATTGTTAGAGCTTCTTTGTACGACTCTTTACTTTGTTGAGAATGCTCTGCTACCTTATCCCAAATCTTATTATAAATATCGTTGTAAGCGTATTCCTCACCATAGAAAAGATAATCAATACTGGTTTCAAAGTATTCTGCAATAAGAGGAAGTGTTTGCGTGTCGGGCTGAGATGTGTTCGTCTCCCATTTTGAAACAGCCTGTGGAGATATATTCAGCGCAACAGCTAACTGTTCTTGTGTGATACCTTTTTTCTTTCTTAAATCAGTGATATTCTTAGAAATGTTAATTTCTTTCATAATATTTGTTCCTTTCAACATACTTGCCGTGCGCGCTTCGACTGTAATTACATTGTATATGTAATTCAGTTTGTAATCAACAACTTGTTCGTATGCAAACTCAACCACCAGTTGTCAATTTTCAGCAAAAACTATTATCAGTTGTTTTTATTGTATCATAATATCATATTATCGCAAATAATCTTCGTTTATGAAAAGAACATGAAATAATATGTAGAAAATTGAATTTTCCTCAGGAGAAGCCTGCTTTACGTTACAGTAGTTGAAGCTATAAACTCTCGACACTTTTCATAATATTGGCAAATCTTTCGTCTTCCCTCAAAAGTTTAAACGAAGGGTTGTTAAGTTTAAGAAGAAGCTTTTCTTTGTGTTTGCCTGATGTCCAATAAAAATTGCGCTCGACATCACGCAATAAAGGATTGTTCAATTTTTTGCCAGATATAAATTGTGGTAAAACCTTTGAGTCATATTCAACCATTTTTTCTATCATAGATAATGCCTCTTCAGTACGATCCATGTCTAAATAAAGCATAGCCAATAAAAAGTATATATCACCGCGTTCTCGACAATGGAAGCATGGGACGATTTCTTCATCTTTGCAAATGAGATCGATAATAGAAAGTGCTTGCATTAATGCATATTCTGTATTTTGATAACATTTAAGATGATGATAGCTAATAGCAATCGCCACAAGATCATCAAGCATTGCCTCAAAATGATACATTAGGTCATTTTGATAACATTTATTTTCGCTCCTATAATCTTTCTTGAAGTGTGCAATATATGCCTTCATATTATGAATGGTCATATCAGCTCGCCACGGAAATTCATTTGCGTGAATCTCTGCTGCTTCAAAATTACCGTAAGCTGAGTGGAGCAAAACCATAATCATATGTGCACGAAGTATATCAGTGGTGTTTTTGCCGTATTTGATAACTATATTTGCCTGTCTCACGCATTCTTTATATATGGCCTCTCCGTTCTTTGCATCAAAAACATCGTTTTCAGGATATGCTAATGATATTCCTGCTTCAAGTGATTGAGATAATAATACTGTATTGCTTGGGTATTTTTCCAAACCTTTTTGTAATTCATCATACTGTTGTTTGATACATTCCCTAGTAACAGGATGTGTGATTTTCGATTCGGCTTGTTCGATAATCTTGTTTACTTCCTCGACATCATTTCTACCACAAATACCAAATAACACGTCAGTACTAACATTAAAAACCGTTGCAAGTGGAATAATCTGAGATATATCCGGCATTCCTGTATCATTTTCCCATTTTGAAATTGCTTGAAAAGTGACACCTAATTGTTCGGCAAGTTCGTCTTGCGTTAAATTGCGTTCTTTACGTAGTCTTCTGATGATTTGGCCCATTGTTTCTTTCATGAGTATGACCTCCTATATTGATAAATCGGTACCGTATTTACATTATTACATACAATTAGGATGAATTAAAGCGACTTAAAAACGAGTTAAACTCAACGCTTCGTTGAGTTTATTATAGCACAAAAATGTGAATTGATCTATATGGTGATATTATAGCGATACTTTGGCAAGCATAGCAACCGTGGCGACGCCCGTTTACCATCTTTGCACGCAAAGGCACTTTTAGGAAAGTATCCCTAATCCCCTCGTTTACAAACATAGAAACAAAAAATCGAGTGACAGGACTTGACCGTCTGCTACGGCTTACGCCTTGCATACTTACGCCTCACGACCCAAATTCTTCGAATTTCGGTACCCGTTCGCCGCTTTTTGCTAAAAACAGTTCACTGAACTGTTTTCTTAACGCAAAAACCCTCTCGGGTCAAGAGTCCGCAACTTCAAAAGCTTATCAATACAAAATAAAAAAGCAGTTACGACCAAACGGTCGAAACTGCTTTTTTGGTCCGAGTGACAGGACTTGAACCTGCGGCCTCTTGACCCCCAGTCAAGCGCGCTACCAGCTGCGCCACACCCGGAAATTATTAAGTTATGTAGCCTACCGTTTATGGTATATTCTCGACAACGTTTAAGAGTATACCATAAACGGTAGGCTTTTGCAAGTATAATATTTAAAAATTTTAAAAGGAATTAATCTGCGAAGCCTGACTCAACAAGGTTTACCAGAGCATCGAGGGCATCCTTTTCATCGCTACCGTCAACAATAATCTTGATTGTGGCGCCACCAACAATACCGAGGGAGAGAACGCCTAAAAGGGACTTAGCGTTTACCTTACGCTCATCCTTTTCAACCCAGATGGATGACTTAAATTCATTTGCTTTTTGAATGAAAAAAGTAGCGGGACGGGCATGAAGACCTACTTGGTTTTTGATTACAACATCTTTAACGCACATAATTACAATCTCCTTATTTTGACTAGCAATTTGTTTTATATTTAGCTTACAATGTAATTATACCACATTTAATGCTTTCGTCAATATTTTGTGAATAAGTTCTAATATTTATCCAACTTTATATACTTTTTTGATACCCGATTTGGTTAAAATTATCAGTAAAGCTGTTATTTTTTTACTTTTTTAGGTTCAAGACCTAGTATTTTGCGGTCAGTTTTTGAAAGTTCTATTTGTTCGTACATATCGGGGCGTCGCTCTTTTGTGATAAGAAGCGACTGCTTTCTTCGCCATTTTTCGATTTCGGCGTGGTTACCTGAAAGCAAAACCTCAGGAACCTCTTTTTTTCGCCAAACGGCAGGGCGGGTATACTGAGGATACTCAAGCGTTCCTCCAAAATGACTTTCGTCCTCAAAGCAAAGGTCGTCAGAAAGGACACCAGGCAACATTCTGCATACAGCGTCGGTCAGCACCATTGCAGGAAGCTCGCCGCCTGTCAGCACGTAGTCGCCAACCGAAATTTCCTCGTCAACTATTTCGTCAATTACCCTTTGGTCAACACCCTCGTAGTGTCCGCAAAGGATTACAAGGCGGTCGAGTTTTGATAGTTCAACCACCCTTTTTTGAGTAAGTGTCTTACCCTTTGGTGACATATATATAAGGTGCGGTTTTGGCTCGTCTTCATTATAAAGCGAACAAAAGCAATCATAGATAGGGGAGGGAGACATAACCATTCCCATACCGCCGCCGTAGGGCATATCGTCCACCTTATTATGTTTATTTCCCGAAAAATCTCTGATGTTGGTGCAGTTAATTTCTACTGCGCCCGATTTTCTGGCTCTGCCTATAATACTCTCTGAAAGTACCGCTTCGCACATTTCGGGAAAGAGGGTCATTATATCAATCTTCATTATCGAAAATCCCCTTTAAAGGCCTGATAAGCGCCTTTTCGTTTTGCACGTCAACCGAAACTATAACGCTGTCTATTGCGGGAACTAAATACTCTACGCCGTTTTTCTCGATATGCCAAACGTCGTTAGCACCTGTTTTTGAAACGTCGGTTATAGTACCTAAAGAAACGTTTGAGTCTGCATCAAAAACCTCGCAGGAGATTAACTCGTCAACAAAGTATCTGCCTTCGGGAAGTTTAGCATCGTCGCGCTTAATATAAATTGTTTGGTTTCTAAGCTTTTCTGCTTCCTCGATGGTTTCTACGCCTCTGATTTTTGCAATAGCAACCCTACCGTGAGCGGAAAGCGATAATATTTCAAGGGTTTCATTTCCACCCTTTATATACAAGGTTTTAAACTGTTTTAAAAATTCGCAGGAATCAGTCCAAGGGTCGATACGCACTATACCTCTAACCCCGTGTGTGCCGACAATTTTTCCTGCCTCAAGAAATTCTTTTTTCATAATAATTCCTTTTTAAAATTGAGTGAATTTTGAAAAACGAGAGAGTATACAAATAAACTGTCTTTTTTTCTATAAAGCAAAATGACACTTTCTGCTTGAAAGCGTCATAGTGGTTGCACTTTGAGAAATACGGATACTTGTTAAAAATAATAAATATTGTTAACAAGTAAAGTGATATTGCCAACTATCGTTTGCAGTGATATTTTTGCTTGAATGCAAAAGTGATATTGAAACCTACGGTTTCAGTGATATTATATTCGCCACGAAACTGTCTAAAGGACAATATCACTATGCGAAGCATAATAAAACTGCGAAGCAATAAAACTCGCCATAGGGCGAATATAACTGAGGCACACTGCCTTATGGAGTGTGCCTCAATACGAGGGCTTTTATACTAGTCGATTTCAACCGCAATTTTCTGTTCGTTACGATTAGCGGCTGCACGCATAACGGTACGAATTGCCTTAGCAATACGGCCCTGTTTACCGATAACTCTGCCCATATCGTTTTCAGCAACCTTAAGGTGATAAACGATTACGCCCTCTTCGTTAGGCTGGTCAACAGTTACGGTTACAGCTTCAGGATTTTCAACAAGACCTGAAACGATAGAAATAAGAAGTTTTTCCATAAAATTACTCCTGATTAAAGAACGCCGTTCTTCTTAAGTAAAGCCTTAACGGTATCTGTAGGCTGTGCGCCGTTGGATATCCACTGCTTTGCTTTCTCTACGTCAATTTTTACCTCTGCAGGATTCTTGGTTGGGTCATAAGAACCGATTTCCTCGATGAAACGACCGTCACGTGGGAATCTTGAATCAGCTACAACAACACGGTAGAAAGGAGCACGCTTTGCACCGAGTCTGCGAAGTCTAATTTTAACTGCCATCAAAAACACCTCCAAAAACAGAATATTTATATTTTTAAAGCTAAAAGCATTTAAAAACTATTTAAAAACCGAAACCGCCGGGGAAGCCTTTACCGCCGAAATTACCTCTGCGCTTAAAGGACTTTGAATTCATCTGCTTGAACATTTTCTTCATTTGTTCAAACTGCTTGAGTAGTCTGTTTACGTCCTCAACCTTCATACCGCTACCCGCCGCAATTCTGCGCTTACGGGAGGCGTTAATAATATCGGGCTTTGCACGTTCCTTTTTGGTCATAGACTGTATTATTGCCTCTATTCTAAGCAATTGTCTATCGTCTATATCTACGTCGCGAAGCTGTTTATCCATACCGGGAAGCATAGATAAAATGCTTTTTAGACTACCCATTTTTTTGATTTGCTTAAACTGGTCGAGCAGGTCGTTCATATCGAACTTATTTTCCTGCATACGTCTTGCGGTTTCTTCTGCCGCCTTTTCGTCTATCTCGGTTTCAACTCGCTCGATAAGGGACAAAACGTCACCCATACCGAGAATTCTTGAAGCCATACGGTCAGGATGGAATTCCTCAAGCTCGTGCAGTTTTTCGCCCACACCTGCAAACATAATCGGCTTGCCTGTTACAGCCTTAACCGAAAGTGCCGCACCGCCTCTTGTATCACCGTCCAGCTTTGTGAGTATTACGCCGTCAATCTCCAAAATCTCGTTAAAGGATTTTGCTATGTTTACAGCGTCCTGACCCACCATAGAGTCGATAACCAATAAAATATTATCTATTTCTACTGCTTCTTTTATGCGGCGAAGCTCATCCATAAGCTCGGTGTCGATATGAAGTCTACCTGCGGTATCAAGGATAAGGAAGTCGTGACCGTAGTCTCTGGCATATTTAACCGCTTCCTTAGCTATTTTTTCTGGCTTTTCGGTGCCCATTTCAAAAACGGGGGCGCCAACGGCCTGACCTACTATCTTTAACTGCTCGATAGCGGCAGGACGGTATATATCACAAGCGGCAAGCATAGGTCTGTGGCCTTTTGCCTTTAGGTGCTTTGCGAGTTTTGCAGAATGTGTTGTTTTACCCGAACCCTGAAGACCGCACATCATAATAATAGTGGGTATCTTGGATGCGGTTTTAAGACGGGCTTGTTCACCGCCCATAAGAGCGGTTAATTCGTCTCTTACAATCTTAACAACCATTTGGGCAGCGGTAAGGCTTTCCATAACGTTAGCACCGATACATTTTTCAGCAACGGTATTAGTAAAATCCTTAGCAACCTTATAGTTAACATCGGCTTCAAGGAGGGCTAGTCTTACTTCGCGCATAGCCTCTTTAACGTCTGATTCAGTTAGTCTGCCTTTACTTCTGAGCTTTTTAAAGACAGCCGACAGTTTATCTGAAAAACTATCAAATGCCATACACGAACACACCTCACTATACCAAGTTTAAAGATTTTCTATTATTTCGTAGATTTCATTAATTGCCTTGTCGGTTTTTATACTACTTAGCGCCTTAAGGCGCAAAAACTTTTCACAGTAGCCGCATCTTTCCTCTAAAGAATAGAGCGCTTCCTTGCCGCGCTTTACCAAATCTGCCACGCCTTGACGGGTGACACCCTCGTTTTCGGCAATTTCCGAAAGGGATAAATCCTCATCGTAATAATACATTAAAATTTTACGTTGCTTCTCGTTTAAAAACTCTCCGTAAACGTCAAGCAACGCGCCTACGTGTAAATCCTTAGGCATTTTACGCACCTCCAAAAAGAGAAACGTTTTTTTACAGCCTACCGATTATAACACACAAAACAGCGTCTGTCAAGTTTTTTTCTTTACACCAATTATTAATTTTTATTTTTAGGTTGAAATATGGCGGTTTTGATAATATAATATATAATGAAAATGACAAAAAGGAGGGTGCATTTTGAAAAAAACAGTTTGTATATTAATGTGTTTGCTTTTAATGCTTACCTTGTTTTCAGGCTGCGGAAACGATTATCTTTCACAGTATATATATTTTCAGTTAAACGATGCACCCGTAACGCTTGACCCACAGTCAGCGTCCAGCGAGAGTGAGCTTTTAATTGTCAGAAATCTTTACGAGGGTCTGCTTCGAAAAAGTGACAGCGGTGCTGTGGTTTGCGGCGCTTGTGAAAGCTTTGAGCAGAACGGACTTATATATACCTTCACGCTAAGAGATGAGCTTGTTTGGAGTGACGGCACGCCCGTTACTGCCGATGATTTTGCATTTGGAATAGAAAGGGCGCTTGACCCTAAGACTAAATCTCCCTTTGCTAACAGGCTTATGTGTATAAAAGGTGCTAAGGAAGTTATTAGCGGTAATGCCGATGCTTCGGCACTCGGCGTAAAGGTTGTTAATAAAAAGACCTTGACGATAGAACTTGCGTTTGATGACCCCGATTTTGAATCTGCTTTGGCTAGTAGCGTCGCGATGCCCTGCAACCGAGAGTTTTTTGAAGAAAGCGGCGGTAAATACGGCAGAGAAGTGGAAAAAATCCTTTCAAACGGCTCTTATTATATTGCAAAGTGGAATAAGCAAGATTTTGGCATAAGGCTATATAAAAACGAGGAATACAACGGCGATTTTATACCTCAAAATGCGGCTGTTTTTCTTTCTCGCAATCAGGATAAACCAATACTTGAGCTTTTGGGAAAAGATACCGTTGATATGACTATACTTGATAGCACTGATATATCGGGCGCTAAGGAAAAAGAGTTTAAGGTTTACAATATTGACAATATTTGTTGGGTGCTGACCGTAGGCGGAGATTTTAATTTAAACGTTAAAAAAGCACTTGCCTTGTCGGTCTTAAAGGATGGTTACTCAAAAAGTCTGTCCGACGGCTTTAGCATAGCCGACAGTATTTATCCAAAAATAATAAAAGAAGATACAAGTGAAGATTATAGCGTGACACTTGCCTACGATATAGAAACCGCTAAGCAAATTTTATCGGCAGAGATATCAAAAATGCCCGACAAAAAATTTCCTCAGACAACTCTTTATTATTATAACGATGAGGCATTTAAGCCTTGCGTTACTGCGGTGGCAGGACATTGGCAGAAAAATTTAAGCGCGTTTGTGAATATTGAGGCAAAGGATAATCTTTCATATTTTTCTTCACAGCTAAAAAGTGGCAGTTTGCATTTAGCTATTTTTCCCGTATACGCTAAGAGTAGTTCTGGCAAAGAGTATCTTTTGGACTACGGTATTGATTTGTACGGTACCGATAAACCACTTATAAGTGTAGAGGAGGAACTTTTAAAGTCGCACAGCGTAATACCCTTAGCTTACGAGCAAACAAATATTGTTACAACCGATAATATAAAAGAAATTTTTATAGATAAGGAAAATGGATATATTGATTTTTCGTTCGTGGTGAAACAGGAATAAAAAAGGCGGAAACCAAAATCACTTGGTTTCCGCCTTAAAGTTTTATTAGTACGCTTTGCCCCAATAGAGCATTTTGTCTGCCTTTTTGCCACAGCAAACGCAAGTATCGGAGATTTCCTTTTGCTCAAAAGGAATACAGCGGGAGGTTACACCTGCAACCTCTTTAAGCTTATCCTCACAAGCTCTGTCGCCGCACCACATAGCCCTTATAAAGCCGGGCTTATTGTCGGCAACCTCTTTCATCTCGTCAAGGCTTTTAACGTCATAGGTCATATTTTCTCTGCGCTCTAATGCCTTGTTGTAAAGACCGCTTCTTACAGCCTCTAAAAGCTCAGGAATTTGGTCTTTAAGACTATCTAGAGGAACAATGGTTTTTTCTCTATTGTCACGGCGAACTACAACGCAAACACCGTTTTCGATATCACGGGGACCGATTTCAATACGAAGCGGTACACCCTTCATTTCGTATTCTGCAAACTTCCAACCGGGCGACTGCTCACCGTTATCAAGCTTTACTCTGCAAACGTCTTTAAGGCTTTCATAAATCTCGGTTGCCTTTTCAACAACACCTTCTTTATGAGAAGCAATAGGAACGATAACAACCTGAATAGGAGCAATATCGGGAGGGAGAACAAGACCGTTGTTATCGCCGTGTGTCATAATAACGGCGCCGATTAGACGGGTTGTAGTTCCCCAAGAGGTCTGGAATGGATTGATAGGCTTATTATCCTTATCGGTATAGCTTATATCAAACGCCTTTGCAAAGCCGTCACCGAAATAGTGGGAGGTACCGCTCTGCAGTGCCTTACCGTCGTGCATAAGTGCCTCGATTGTATATGTAGCCTCAGCACCTGCAAAACGTTCCTTTTCGGTTTTTTGACCCTTTACTACAGGCATAGCAAGATATTGCTCTGCAAAATAAGCGTAAACGTTTAGCATCTGCTCGGTCTCAGCCTTGGCTTCCTCGGCGGTAGCGTGAAGGGTGTGGCCTTCCTGCCATAAAAATTCGCGTGAACGAAGGAATGGGCGGGTTGTCTTTTCCCAACGAACAACACTGCACCACTGATTGTAAAGCTTTGGAAGGTCGCGATAGGAATGAACTATATTTTTAAAGTGGTCGCAAAAAAGTGTCTCAGAGGTAGGACGAACACAAAGTCGTTCCTCTAACTTTTCTTCGCCGCCGTGTGTTACCCAAGCAACCTCGGGTGCAAAGCCTTCAACGTGGTCCTTTTCCTTTTGCAAGAGGCTTTCAGGGATAAACATAGGCATATATACGTTTTCGTGGCCCGTCTTTTTGAAAAGACCGTCCATAAGACGCTGAATATTTTCCCAGATAGCATAGCCGTAAGGCCTTATAATCATACAGCCCTTAACCGAGGAATAGTCAATAAGCTCTGCCTTTATACATACGTCGGTATACCATTTTGCAAAATCTTCCTCCATAGAGGTTATTGCTTTTACCATTTTTTCATTATTAGCCATTTAAATCACCATTTCTACATAATTACACTCATTATATAACGAATAAATAATTTTTGCAAGAATTTTATATTAATTACGTTAAAAAATAAAAAAGTGTTGACAAACGGGTGTTTTCAACATACAATTCTTATATAAAAATCTTTTTCAAAAGGCAGGAAACTTTATGGTATTTGAAAAAATTACAAAAATGTTAGCAGATCAACTTGATGCGAATATTGACGATATGACAATGGAGACAAGAATCGGTGAGGACCTCGGTGCTGACAGTCTTGACGTTGTTGAACTTTTAATGGCTATTGAAGAGGAATTTGACGTTGAAATTCCCGATGAGGATATAGAAGCCTTAAAAACAATCGGCGATGTAGTTGAATACATACAAAATAAAAAAGACTAAATTACAAAAGCCGTTATGTTAAGCATAATGGCTTTTTTAATTTGATATCAAATTTTAAAAAAGGGTGATTGAAATGAAAAAAATTTTATCGGTTTTATTAGCACTTGCATTATTGCTCTCATTATCTGCGTGCGGCAAAGATAATACGGATAATAACAGTTCAAAAGAAGATGTTTCTTCGTCGCAAAGCGAGACTGTTGTCTATCCTCCAAACACAACCAAGCCGCCGCTTACAAATCTTCCGTCAACCGTTTATCCTGCCGATGCAGAAACCGAAAAGGCTCACTTTGAGACCTTTACAGACGACCCTTATTCACATCAGCTTGTAAGGTACGAGTTAAACAGCGAATGTAAAGGCTATTATGCCACCCCTAAGGCTAAGGGTTCATATCCTACCGTTGTTATAATGCACGGTCAGGGAACTGTAGAAAAATTCAAGACAAGGCTGTTATCACATATTAATAATTGGGTAAAGCAGGGCTATTTGCCGCCGATGGTGGTTGTAATTCCTGAAATTATGTACTATGCAGGTGCAGGCTCGAGCGAAATGCATGATTTTGAGCTTTATATAAACAGCAACTATAAAAACAGATTTAACGCGCTTCTTACAAGCATTGAACAGGGCACGTTATCCTCACAAATCGGCACAGACAAACCAATCTACGTTACAGGCTTTTCAATGGGCGGCATGGCTGCTGTTTATGCAGGTGCTGAATATAACACCCGTCTTAAATACGTAGGGGGACTAAGTCCTGCAAGAGCGTTTTATTTAGGTGAAAATAACGTTGGCTTCCATAAGAAAAAAGCAGATATTTATTTTTCACAAGAGCCTGATGCACACGTATATCTTGCAGCAGGCAGAGGCGAACAGGACCTCGAATTCGTTAATACCGTAAACCGCTATGAGATAGCTATAAAGGTGAATAATCCTAATGTAGTTACTAAATATTTAGCTTCTCGTACCTGGGGCGGTCACAGCTGGGAACTTGCCCACAAGGAATTGTTTATGTATCTTTATTTTGCTACGGTAGGCAAGGTTCCGAGTCCTGAATACGTAGAGTCTATTTGTAATAATGCGAACGAATACAAAGACCCGTTGGTAGTTTATAAGGAAGAAACTCATAAATAAATGGTAGAAAGGGTTTTATTATGAAAAGGTTTTTAGCGCTGTTTTTATCAGCAGTTTTAATATTCTCGTTATCGGCTTGCGGCAAAGACAATACAGACGATAACGCTTCTAAAGATGAAAGTTCGTCTTCGACACAAAGTGAAGCTGTGGCTATTACTCCAAACACAACCAAGCCGCCGCTTACAAATCTTCCGTCAACCGTTTATCCTGCCGATGCAGAAACCGAAAGGGCTCACTTTGACTCCTTTGATAGCGACCCTTATACACATCAGCTTGTTCGTTACGAACTTAATAAAGAATGTAAAGGCTATTATGCAACTCCTAAGGCTAAGGGTTCGTATCCTACCGTTATTATAATGCACGGTCAGGGAACTGTAGAAAAATTCAAGACAAGGCTGTTATCACATATTAATAATTGGGTAAAGCAGGGCTATTTGCCGCCGATGGTGGTTGTAATTCCTGAAATTATGGATTATACCGGTGCTGATGATAGTAATATGCAGGATTTTGAGTATTACATTAGCAGTCACTATCCAAATAGATTTAATGCGTTACTTACAAGTCTTGAGCAGGGCACGTTATCCCCACAGGTAGGCACCGACAAACCAATCTACGTTACAGGCTTTTCAATGGGCGGTATGGCTGCTGTTCACGCAGGCGCTGAATACAACACCCGTCTTAAATACGTAGGAGGACTAAGTCCTGCAAGAGCATTCTATTTGGGTGAGAATAACGTTGGTTTCTATAAGAAAAAGACCGATATTTATTTCTCCCAAGAGCCTGATGCACACGTATATCTTGCTGCAGGCAGAGGTGAGCAGGACCTTGAATTTGTTAACACCGTAAACCGCTATGAGATTGCTATAAAGGTGAACAATCCAAACGTGGTTACTAAATATTTGGCTTCTCGTACCTGGGGCGGTCACAGTTGGGAGCTTGCCCACAAGGAATTGTTTATGTATCTCTATTTTGCTACCGTCGGTAAGGTTCCAAGTGCTGAATACGTAGAGTCAATTTGTAACAATCCGAATGAATATACTGCTCCCGCAATTGCTTATACTGAAGAAACCCATAAATAAAATGGTAGAAAGAGTTTTATTATGAAAAGATTTTTAGCACTGTTTTTGTCAGCTGCGTTACTGTTTTCTCTAGCGGCTTGTGGTAAGGAAAGCAGCTCTGATACTTTAAAGGACGAGGGTTCTTCGTCACAAAGTCCAATTGGATACTATCTACCTAACACAACAAAGCCACCGCTAACAAATCTTCCGTCAACCGTATATCCTGAGGATGCTGAGACCGAAAAGGCGCACTTTGAAACCTTTGATAGCGACCCTTATACCCATCAGCTTGTCCGTTACGAGCTAAACGACGAATGTAAGGGCTACTACGCAACACCAAAGGCTAAGGGTTCATATCCCACCGTTATTATTATGCACGGTCAGGGTACTGTAGAAAAGTTTAAAACAAGACTTTTGTCGCACATTAATAACTGGGTAAAGCAGGGCTATCTGCCACCCATGGTTGTTGTAATTCCTGAGGTTATGTATTACGCAGGTACGGGCGAAAGCGAAATGCACGATTTTGAACTTTTTATTAACAGAAACTATAAGAACAGATTTAACGCACTGCTTACAAGCATTGAAAAGGGTACTTTGTCCTCACAGATAGGCACCGATAAACCGATTTACGTTACAGGCTTCTCAATGGGCGGTATGGCTGCTGTTTATGCAGGTACTGAATATAATACCCGTCTTAAATACGTAGGTGGTCTAAGCCCTGCAAGAGCCTTTTATTTAGGTGAGGACGATGTTGGCTTCCATAAGAAGAAAGCGGATATCCATTTTTCTCAGGAGCCTGATGCACACGTATATCTGTCTGCCGGCAGAGGTGAACAACAGCTTGAATTTGTTTACACCGTAAGCCGCTATTATAAGGCTATTAGTGAGAACGATCCAGACATAGTTACTAAATATATAGCTTCTCCGTATTGGGGCGGTCACAGCTGGGAACTTGCTCACAAGGAACTGTTTATGTATCTTTATTTTGCTACGGTAGGCAAGGTTCCAAGCCGTGAATATGTAGAGTCTATTTGTAACAATGCAAATGAATATACTGCTCCTGCGATTGTTTATACGGAAGAAACTCACAAATAAAATGGTAGAAAGGGTTTTATTATGAAAAGGTTTTTAGCACTATTTTTATCGGCTGCTTTACTGTTTTCTCTAGTGGCTTGCGGTAACGATACCGCAAACAACTCGGATATAGCAAACAGCTCGTCAACACAAAGCGAGGATAAAACCTCTAGCACTACTTCGGGCTCAAATTCAAGTGATACGTCAAGTAACAATTCAAGTCAGACGTCAAGTTCTGTATCAACCCCGATTTCCAGTATAACCTCCGGTAATACCGGAAAAATTGAACAACCAAAGTTTCCTGTTTCTACAACTGACGTTTACAGCAATCAGGTTGTTCGTTATGAATTAAACGATCAGTGCAAGGGTTATTATTTTACACCAAAAGCTAAGGGTAAATATCCCACCGTTATAATTATGCACGGTCAAGGTAACGTACAAAGATTTAAGGAAAGATTGTTATCTAACTTTAATAATTGGGTAAAGCAGGGCTATTTGCCACCAATGGTTGTTGTAATGCCCGAGGTGCTTACCTCCTACGGTCCCGGCTCCAGCACAAGCGAGAGCGATATAGACGACTTCCAATATTTTATATACAAGTCGAATATAAAGAGATTTAGTGCTCTTTTAAAAAGCATTGAAAAAGGAACGCTTTCTCCACAAATAGATACAAGCATTCAGCCCTACGTTTCGGGATTCTCAATGGGCGGTATGGCGGCACTTCACGCAGGTGCAGAGTATAGAACGCGTATTAAGAAAATCGGCGCACTAAGTCCTGCTAAAGCATTTTATTTAGGTGAAGGAAAGTACGGCACCTATCAATACGCTTCGGATATCCAATTTTCCAAGGACCCTGATGCGCGTGTGTATCTTTCGGCAGGTGAGGCAGAGGTGGACTTTGAAGGCAAACCCGGATTTATTGAAAGCATTAACCGTTATGAAAAAGCAATTCAGTTTAATAATGCGGCAATACTTACTAAATTTGTAGCACCTGCATCTTGGGGCGGTCACAGTTTTGCTATGGCGCAAAAGGAAATTTTTATGTTCCTTTATTTTGTAACCTTTGATAAGGTTCCGGATAATGCGCTTGTTGAGGCTATTTGCAACAATCCCGATGATTATAAAATTCCAACAGTTGTAAAAGTGGAAGAAGAACACGTTTAAAATTCAAAAACAGTAAAATTCGCAAAATTGATGGTAAAATTCACGAAATAATGGTAAAATTCACGAAAAAAATAGTAAAATTTCATTAAGTCTTACAATTGCAAAAGAGTTTTGTTTGGTGTATAATTTTTTCATGCTACAATGAGCAATTTTGGTTTTTTGGAGGAATTTTTGTGAAAAAATTATTAAAAAACGCTTTAGCGTTGACACTAACAATAGTTTTGATTGCGTCAACAATGGCTACAGGCTTCAGCGTTTTGGCTGAAGACTCAATTCCCAGCTACTACGGTACGGAAGCAGACGGCTTTGATTCTACATATTCTTGCTATCCGCAACCTTTAAAGCCTGTTGACAGCATTAAAAATTTAGATTTTGCTAACGGCTTTATTTATTGGTCGGGTAGAAACAAAAATAACAGTGGCGTCGGCACCAAAGCTTCGTCTAGCTTTAAGCTGGTAGATACCGGTACTAACAAGTACGTTACGTTAAAGGACGAAGGCTACGTTGATAATATGCGTACCGCTTTGTTTAACGTATCTAACAACGTTTCAGTGGGCGATAATATTGTAGCTATCTATTTCGGAAACGGCGAAGACGTTACAAAACTTAGAGTTATGGTTATACAGGATTATCTTGGAGACGTAACCTATGACGAAACAACAGGCCGAAATAATACCTCGACCAATGCTTCTCCCGGTGGAGAGACTCAGGTTGTTGGAAGCGCTTACGCTCCGTCACAGTTTAAATACCAAGCTGAAGCTACAAATTGGACTGCATACGTTACACCAAGTAGTGTTCCGGTTGTAGATCCTACAACTAAGTCTACTTCGATTGCTCCTACCGCTAATATCTACCTTCAGGTTATGATAACAAGAGACAGTAGTTCTGTAAGCGTTGGCGATAAGTTTGACGTAGCTATTGATAATATCATACTCGCAAAGAAAGTAGACGGCGTTTATTACGATATTGCAACAGGTGAAGAAATTACACAGGAAACAATTGATAACGCAGCTCCACCCTCACTTGAGGATAATCAGGGCGGTGAAGAGCCTCCTGTTGACGAGCCTACTGTTGAAGCAAATCCACCTAAGAACCTTGATTTCTCTGATGGTTTTAACTATTGGCAAGGCGAAACAAGCATATACTCTGCTGTTGACGGTGTTCTCAAACCAAACGATAAATATGACTCGGGTTCTTGGAGATGGCTCAAGACCGAAAAATTCAACATTCCTAACGCGGTAGTTGGTACAACAGTTAGGGTTTCGTTTAACGTTGAATTTGAAGACGATCTTGTTTCTATGAAGAGCAATACGAATTATCAGAATTATCTTAATAGTGAGTACGGTTATAAGCTTCTTCATGCTTATTTATATAAGTACGGTGCTGACGGAACCCAAAAATCCTCTGAAAACCGTGAAATTTTCTATGGCGACGAGGGTCCCGTAGCTGTAAATTCTATTAAAATTACCGATCCGCAAGAAGAATTTGAATTCTGGATTAGCTGCGGTAACAGTTCCAAAAAGTCTTGGGAAATAACAAACATTGTTATAACGGCTACACATCCTGACGGTACGGTTGATACCTATCCTGCTTCTGCGGCTAAACACGGTGTTAATGCCGACTCTTTAGTTTGGTTAATGAACCTGATTTTAACCGACGATCTTGATTATTCCTCTGCCGACTTTAACGCCGACAAAGCAGTAAATATTCTTGACGTTGTAAATCTAAAGAAGAAGCTTGTTGCTAAAGTAGCAAATCAGGTTCCGATTGAAGGCCCTACGTATGAGGCAACAACCGAAGACGTTTACAGCAGCAATATAGTTCGTTACGAGCTTAACAGTCAGTGTAAAGGCTACTATTTCACACCAAAGGAGCCCGGCGAATACCAGACCATTATTCTAATGCACGGTCAAGGTAACGTAACAAGATTTAAGGAAAGACTTTTAAGCCACTTCAACGAATGGGTAAAAGCAGGCTATATTGAGCCAATGGTAGTTGTATTGCCCGAGGTTATGATGTCGTATGCCGGAAGCTCAAGCGAAAGCGACATAGAGGATTTCCACGGATTTGTTGATCCATACAAATCAAACAGATTCAGAGCACTACTTACAAGCATTAGAACAGGTACACTATCTTCAAAGATAGACACCTCTAAGAAGCCTTTTGTGGCAGGCTTCTCAATGGGCGGTATGGCAGCGCTTAGTGTCGGTGTAACATACAGAGCACAGGTTTCACAGGTTGGCGCTTTAAGCCCTGCAACAGCATTCTATCTGGGCGAAGGACAATGGGGATACTGTAACTATGCATCTGATATAGAGTTCTCTTCTGACCCTGATGCACACGTATACCTTTCTGCAGGTCTTGCCGAGACCAACTTTACAGGTGGTCACACTTTCACTGAAAGCATTAACCGTTACGAGCAAGGTAGTATAGTTAACAATGCAGATATAGTTACTAAATTTATAGCGCCTGAATCTTGGGGCAATCATGCTTATCCGTTAGCACATAAAGAGATCTTTATGTTCCTACACTTAGCATCCTACGGCAGACTTCCAAGCGTTGAGCTTGTTGAGAAGGTTTGTACCAATTCAGAAGTATATACGGTGCCAACAGTTGTTTACTCAGCTGCAGAAGAGCATCAGTAATATTATGGTGTTTTTAGAATTTTAAATTAAAGAAAATATCCGTTATTCTAAGTATAGCGGATATTTTCTTTCGCAACAACAAAAGTTACTATTTTGTTGTTGTTTTTTTCTATTGCAAATGATAAATCAATGGGTTATAATGTAAAAGCATACATTTTACTCTTATCACATTTGGAGGGATTTTATGAACAAACTATGCAGAAAAATTTTGGCACTAACCTTGAGCGTTGTTTTAATTGCATCAACGTTAGTGACAGGCTTCGTAGCAGTTGCTGAGGATAGCAGCAGCATTCCCAGCTACTACGGTACAGAGGCTGACGGCTTTAATTCGTATCAAACTTCTTCTTGGCCACAATCCTTAAAGCCGGTTGACGGTATTAAAAATTTAGATTTTGCTAACGGCTTTATTTACTGGTCGGGTAGAAACGCCAACACTGGCGTCGGCACCTTGGCTTCTTCTAGCTTTAAGCTTGTAGATACCGGTACAAACAAGTACGTTACATTAAAGGATGAAGGCTACGTTGATAATATGCGTACCGCTTTATTTAACGTATCTAACAACGTTTCGGTAGGCGATAAGATAGTAGCTATCTATTTTGGAAACGGTGCAGACGTTTCAAAGTTTAGAGTTATGGTTCTTCAGGATTATATCAGAGACGTAACCTATGATGAAACAACAGGCCGAAACAACACATCAACCAACGCTTCTCCCGGTGGAGAAACTCAGGTTGTTGGAAGCGGTGTTGCTCCGTCACAGTTTAAATATCAGGCTGATGCTACAAATTGGACTGCATATATTGCACCTACTAATGCTGCAATTGTAGATCCAACTACTAAATCTTCGACAATTGCTCCTACAGCTAACATCTACCTACAGGTTATGATAACCAGAGTTGACACTGCTGTAAACGTTGGTGATAAGCTTGACTTTGCTGTTGATAACATCATACTTGCAAAGAACGTAGATGGCGTTTATTACGATATTTCAACAGGCGAAGAAATCACACAGGAGACAATTGATAACGCAGCTCCACCCTCACTTGAGGATAACACAGGTGACGACAATCAGGGCGGCGAAGTAGTTCCTCCTGTTGAAGACGAAGAAGAGGAAGACGATACTCCTCCTGCTGCATACTACGGTACCGAGGAAAACGGCTTTAGCTCTGCTACAAATGCAAGCTTTAACCTAAAACCTGTTAAGGGCTTTAAAAACCTTGATTTCTCTAACGGCTTTGTATACTGGTCAGGCAGAAACGGCGGCGCTAGCGAGCCTTATGCTTCCGATTGCTTTGATTTAGTAACAAGCGGTAATAATAAGTACGTTAAGGTTAAGGACAGCGGTTGGGTTGTTTCCATGCGTTCTGCAATCTTCTCGGTTTCAGGTCTTAAGGGCGGTGACACCATTAACGTTCTTTACGACGTAAGCGGTGATGACGGTAATACCTTCCACATTAAGTTATCTCAGTTTATATTTAAGACCGACGTTGTTTATGATGAAACAACAGGTAAAGCTGCAGGTTCTCCTTTAGCATCAGGTACCACCGAGCGTATAATAGTAGGTTCGGGTCTTCCTGCAACCGATTTTATGTGGAACTTAGCTAAAACCGGCTGGACCACCAGAATGGGTAAGGTAAACCAGACAATCAAGGCTCCGGAATCCGATCAGGATCAGAAGTTCTACTTCCAGATTACAATTACAAGTGACGCAGGCGGCGCAGTAGCAGGCGATAAGCTTGACGCAGCCATCGATAATCTTAGAATTGTTAAGATTGTAGACGGTGCTTACTATGATTTAAATACAGGCGAGCCTATTGAAAATCCATTTACTCCAAAGCCAGAGCCTACTGCAGATATTTTAGCTGCTTTAATGAATCACGTTTTAACAGGCGGTTGCGATACCAAAACATACGACTACAATAGCGATAACGACGTTAATATTCTTGATATCGTATACGTAAAGAAGAGACTTGTTTCTATAGCAACAAGCCAGGTTCCGATTGAAGGACCTATGTATGCTACTAGAGAGGACGACGTTTACAGCAACAAGATTGTTCGTTATCAGTTAAGTGACGAATGTGTAGGTTGGTATTTCACACCTAAGGAGCCGGGCAACTATCAGACCATCATTCTAATGCACGGTCAGGGTAACCCATATTCCTTCAGAGATAATTTGTTATACAACTTTAACAACTGGGTAAAACAGGGCTATATCGAGCCTATGGTAGTTGTAATTCCTCAGATTCTTGACTCTATCGGACCTACTTCTGCTACCAATGCCAGTGATATAGACGACTTCCAGTACTTCATATACAACTTCCAGTCCTACAAGAGATTTAACCTCTTAATGTCAAGCATTGAGGACGGTTCATTATCTTCAAAGATTGATACCACTAAAAAGCCTTACGTTGCAGGCTTCTCAATGGGCGGTATGGCAGCACTTCACGCAGGTGTTGAATACAAGACACGTATTTCACAGGTTGGTGCTCTAAGCCCTGCAAAAGCATTTTATCTTGGCGAAGGAAAATGGGGTATATATAACTACGCATCTCAAATTCAGTTCTCTACCGATCCAGATGCAAACGTATACCTCTCTGCAGGTCTTGCCGAGGTTGACTTTGAAGGTAAACCAGGATTTATCGAGAGTATAAATCGCTATGCAGAAGGCATTAAGGTTAACAACGCTTCTATACTTACTAAGTTTGAGGCTCCAACCTCTTGGGGCGGTCACTCTTGGGCTCTTGCTCAAAAGGAAATCTTTATGTTCTTACATATAGCATCCTACGATAGACTCCCAACAAATCAGCTTGTTGAGGCTGTTTGCGCTAACTCGGTTACACCTTCAAATAAGATACCAACCGTTGTTTCAAGCGCTTCTGCTGAACATAGCTAATAAAGTGAATTTTCAAACCCTCTTATTGACTTAAATAAAATATCCGCTATCTTTGCATAGCGGATATTTTTGCTTTTAGCATAAGTATTATGTTTTATTAACGGGCGATTGCTTGTTGACAATTTAAACCGAACACTATATAATTAAAAACGTACGAATAAAGCGTAAATAGAAAGGGTTTTATTATGAAAAGGTTTTTAGCGCTATTTTTGTCGGCCGTTTTGATTTTTTCTTTAGCGGCTTGCGGAAATGATACCACAAACAGCTCGGATGTAAGCGAAAACTCCTCGACACAAAGCGAAGATAAAACATCTAGCACCACATCGGGCTCAAATTCAAGTGATACGTCAAGTAATACGTCAAGTAATACGTCGAGCAATACGTCAAGTAAAACTTCAAGCACGACTTCATCTCAAAGCTTCCTAAAGGAAGGTACAATAGATAAGGCTACCTATCCTAAAACTAATAAGGACGTTTACAGCAACAAGATTGTTCGTTATGAGTTAAGTGAAGAGTGTGTAGGCTGGTATTTTACCCCTAAGGAACCCGGCAATTATCAGACCATTATTTTAATTCACGGTCAGGGAAACCCATACTCATTCAGAGATAACCTTGTGTATAACTTTAACAAATGGGTTAAAGAAGGCTACATTGAGCCTATGGTAGTCGTAATTCCCGAGGTGCTCAATTCCTATGGTCCCACATCAGGTAAAGACGTTAGTGATATAGACGACTTCCAGTATTACATATACAATTTCCAATCCTACAAGAGATTTAACCTCTTATTGTCCAGCGTCGAGAATGGAACGCTTACTTCAAAGATAGACACCTCTAAAAAGCCTTTTGTTGCAGGCTTCTCAATGGGCGGTATGGCAGCCCTTCACGCAGGTGCAGAGTACAACACTCGTATCGAGCAGGTCGGTGCTCTAAGCCCTGCAAAAGCATTTTATATGGGCGACGGAAAATGGGGTATATATAACTACGCGAAGGACATTCAGTTCTCAACCGCCCCAGGGGCTCACGTATATCTTTCTGCAGGTAGAGCTGAAAAGGACTTTTCAAACACAGTAGGCGCATTTGTTACCACCATCACCACCTATGAACGAGGTATAAAGCTTAATAATTCTGCTACGCTTACTAAATTTATAGCGCCTAGGTCTTGGGGTGAACACGGCTTCCAACTCGCTCAAATGGAAATCTTTATGTTCTTGCACCTAGCGTTTTTCGATGCACTTCCAACAAACGAATTCGTTGAAACCGCTTGTGCTCAGCCTTGGCCTTCTCCCGCGCAGGTGCCAAGGGTTGTTACAGACCCCAATAAAGAACACGGTTAATATTGAGTGTTAATTTTGATTAATTAAAAACATCCGCTATGCTTAGCGGATGTTTTTTTTAAGCTTTATCCTAAAACAGAGTTATCAATTTGTGCTCGGATATCTTCGGTGCCAATATTTTTTAGCGCCGAAAAAGGAATGATTTTTTTATTCTTTCCTAAAAATCCTAATTCCTCTTGTATCTTTTGGAGTCTATCGTTAAACTCGGTTTTGTTGAGCTTATCGCATTTGGTTAAAACTATCATATAAGGAATTTTAAAGTGGTTTAGGAATTTAAGCATTGAAATATCAAACTCGGTAGCAGGGTGGCGCATATCAATAAGCTGAAGGCAAAGCTTAATGTTGCGGCCTGAGCCGAAATAGGTTTCCATAAGTGTAGACCACCTGTCTTTTTCGGCAAAGGGCACCTTTGCGTAGCCGTAACCCGGAAGGTCGGCAAGACGGAGCTCACCCGCCCTGTAAAAGTTAATGGTTACCGTTTTACCAGGGGTGGAGCTTACCCTCGCTATTGATTTACGGTTTAAAACCTTGTTTATAAGAGAGGATTTTCCAACGTTTGAACGGCCTGAAAAGCAAACCTCGGGTAAATCGGAGGGTGGCAACTGTTCGGCGGTGCCAAAAGCCGCTTCAAAGCTTATTTTATTAAGGTCCATTTTTTCACCTACTGATTAACGGTAGCTTTTACTGTTTCTTTTACAGTAAAGGTTACGTTTTTTTGCTCTATTTCCTTATCGGAATATGCGCGAGAGATTACCTCGTCTGCAAACGAAACGGGAATAAATTCAAGCGCATTCTTAACCGTTTCGTCAATCTCGTCGATATCTGCAATATTATCAAAGGGGATAAATACAGTTTTAACGCCGCCCTTATATGCCGCCATAGCCTTTTCCTTAAGTCCGCCAATAGCTAATACTCTGCCGCGAATGGTGATTTCACCCGTCATAGCAATATCGCGCTTTATCTTTTTGCCTGTAAGCGCTGAAACTAAAGCGGTGGCTATTGTGATACCCGCCGAGGGACCGTCCTTTGGAACTGCCGCCTCGGTAGCGTGGATATGAACATCCTTGTTCTTATAAAAGAACGGGTCTATACCGTATTTTTCGGCATTCATACGCACAAAGGTAATAGCCGCCTCGGCCGATTCCTTCATAACGTCACCGAGAGAGCCTGTCAGCACGGTTTTGCCCGTACCCTCAAGCACTGCTACTTCAAGCTGCATAATCTCGCCGCCCACAGCAGTCCAGGCAAGACCGTTTATAATGCCTGTTTCGTCCTGAGGAAGAATTGATTCTATGCGGTATTTTTTCTTGCCGAGCAGTTCTTCGAGCATTAAGGCCTTAATAGTAACGCTCTTTGCTTCACCTGATGCTATTTTCTTAGCCGCCTTTCTGCAAAGCGAAGCAATAGCACGTTCTAGCTTTCTTACACCCGCTTCTCTTGTATAAAAGTCAATAAGCGCATAAACGGTATCGTCGGCAATCTTGCACTGTGAAGCCTTTAGCGCATGAGCTTTTAACTGTTTAGATATTAAATGGCGCTTAGCAATATTAAATTTTTCCTCTCTTGTGTAACCGTCAAGCGAAATTACTTCCATACGGTCTAAAAGAGGGGTGGGGATAGTATCAAGGCTGTTTGCTGTGGTTATGAATACCGCCTTGCTTAAATCAAAGGGAAATTCAACAAAGTTATCGCAAAAAGCCTTGTTTTGCTCGGGGTCTAAAACCTCAAGCAAAGCAGAGGAGGGGTCACCCTTGTAATCACTTGCAAGTTTATCAATTTCGTCAAGTAAAATTAGCGGATTTGCACATTCAGAGCGCTTTATAGCCGCCATAATTCTGCCCTGCATAGCGCCAACGTAGGTTTTACGGTGACCGCGGATTTCTGCCTCATCGTGCATACCGCCGAGCGATACGCGTTCAAAACGTCTGCCCATACATTCGGCAATTGTCTTACCGATTGATGTTTTACCGACACCCGGAGGGCCGTAAAGACAAATAATTTGTCCTGTTATATCAGGAGATAGAGCGTAGACGGATAGCATTTCGAGAATTCGCTCTTTTACCTTTTTCATACCGTAAAAGTCGCGGTCAAGTATCTTTTGGGCTTTGTTAACGTCGGTCTTAACCTCGGTTAATTTATTAAAAGGCAAAGATAGACAAAATTCAAGCCAGTTGCGAAGCACGGCGCCGTCGTGTGAGCCTTGTGGCATCTTTGATAGCTTGTTTATTTCCTGATGCAAACGCTCTTTGATTTTATCCTCTACGTCTAAAGTCTCGGCGGCAAGGTGGAAACGTTCGATTTCTTCTGCCGAATCGTCACCGTAAAGCTCCTCGCTTATAACCTTAATTTGTTCTTTAAGATAATAATCTCTTTGTGCATCGTCAAGTCTGCGGCGGGTTTTCTCACCGATTTTAGAATCAATTCGGCAAATTTGTGCCTCCTTGCTTAGCATTTCAATAAGTATTTTAGCGCGTTTTGATTCGCTTAACTGCTCTAACACGTACTGCTTATCATCAAAGGGTGCAGGGGTGTTAAAGGCAATATAGTCGCAAAGAAAAGCCACCTCGTTGCACTTTGCAACTGTGAGCGCAACGTCCTTAGGCACAGGGACAGAAACTACCTCAGAATATGCGGCAAACTCGCCTCGAATATTTCTTAAAAGGGTTTCCTTTAGTGCCTTTCGGTTGCCAAGCGAGGTTTCTTCACATTCCTCGATACAGCCTGTAAGATAGGAACCGTCGGTTTTAAGGGATAAAAGCTTAGCACGTTTTACACCCTCAACCAAAGCCTTGCAACCGTCACCTGTTTTAAGTAACTGACGCACCTTGCAGATACAGCCTATTTTATAAAGGTCCTTTTTTTGCGGTTCTTCAACCGTAATATCGGTTTGTGTTATAAGAAAAATATAGCGGTCGGTATCCATAGCAAGACCTAGTGCCGCCATAGATTTTTTTCTGCCAACGTCGAGGGTTAAAAGCATACTGGGAAATGCTACCAGCCCTCTTAGTGCCAAAACAGGCAGTTCGCGGCAGTCAAGTTGTTTAATATTTGACATTCTAATTAATTTCTCCATTTAAATTTGAGTTAGTTTATGCTTTGTAAATCATTGTGGCAAAAAGTGCGTTATCATAAAACGCAAACACCACGTTTGCACCCTCGAATTTGTATTCGAGCACGGTGCTGTCTAAGGTAGAGAAAAGCAAAGATGCTTCCTCGCTTGTAATATCTCTTGGTTCTTGCTCAAATCCATAGGAGGACATTGCCTTTTGAACCTCGATTACAACAGTATCAAGTGCGAATTCGTAGGACGTATTAAAGCATATTATTTTTTCAATTTTTTTACTTTTGTTATCGTATACAAACGAAGCGCCCGAAACGTCAACGGTGGTCTTTTTATCGCCCTCGTAAACGTTGCAGTAGCCGTCGTGATGGTCGGTAGAGCCTTCAAGCGACTTTTCAATAGCTTTAGCCGCATCTTCACCGTTATCTCCAAGCTTATATTCGAATTCGGGGATTTTGCCGAGCTTTGCGTAATACTCGACGTCCACACCGATTTTTTCTTTAGCTTTGTTTTCACCTTTTTCACCGCAAGCGGCAAAGGTAAAGATTAGAGCAACACAAAGAATAAGGCTTAAAATCCTTTTCATATTAAAACCTCCGAACTAGTCCTCTTTAAAGGTGTGATTTCTAAGAAGCTCGTTACGCTGATTCCAAAGGTCTTCGGATAGGTCTACGTAGTATGTATGCGGTTTTTCAAAACGCTTAACCTCATCCCAAAGTGAATCGACCTCTTGCTTACACTTATCAGCAATTTCTTTAAGTGACGGACTTTCGTATACCTGCTTTCCGTTTTCGAAAAGCTTAACCTGAAGCTTCTTAGCAATAAAGTTTTTAACAATTTTGCGCTTCCAGGTGTGGTCGGGGTCGAATATTTCATAAGGCTCGGTGCTGTCAATCTTTTCGTAATTTAGAGTTATAACGTCTGCAATAGCCTTATTTGTTTCTCTGTCGTAAAGTCTCCACGGGATTTTAATGCCGGGGAGTGTAATCTTCGAAATGTTTTCGCTGATTTTAATTTTAGGTGTAACCACACCGTCCTTTTCGGTTGCAACAAGCTTGTAAACACCGCCGAAAACTGCCTCGCTTGAAGCGGTTATAAGGCGCTCACCAACACCGTAGCTGTCAACTGCGGCACCTTGGAAATTCATATCCCTTATAAGATGCTCGTCAAGTGAGTTTGAAACGCAGATTTTACAGTCGGGATATCCTGCATCGTCAAGTATCTTGCGCACCTTTTTGGTTATGTAGGCAATATCACCGCTATCTATTCGAATACCTAACGGACGTTTGCCAAGAGGCGTTAAAACCTCGTTAAACACCTTTATAGCATTGGGTATACCTGAGCGCAGTACGTTATAGGTGTCAACAAGCAGCATACAGCTATCGGGGTAACGCTCTGCATAGGTTTTAAATGCTTCGTATTCGGTATCAAAAAGCTGAACCCAGCTGTGAGCCATAGTACCCGAAGCCTTAACACCGTAGTCCTTAGCGGTTGCTATGTCGGAGGTGCCTACGCATCCGCCGATTATAGCCGCACGGGCACCGTAATAAGCAGCATCGGCACCCTGCGCTCTGCGTGCGCCAAACTCCATAACAGGCTTGCCCTTAGCCGCCCTCACAATTCGGTTAGCCTTGGTAGCAATAAGTGACTGATGGTTGATTATAAGAAGCAACATAGTTTCAACCATCATAGCCTGTATAACAGGACCTCTAACAGTTACAATAGGCTCCTTTGGGAAAATAGGCGTTCCCTCGGGCACTGCCCATACGTCGCAGGTGAATTTAAAGTTTTCAAGATAGTCTATAAACTCATCGCAGAAAAGGTTAAGACTTTTAAGATATGCGATATCGTCAGCGTCAAAATGTAGATTGTTAAGATAATCTATAAGCTGTTCAACACCCGCCATAATTGCATAGCCGCCATTATCGGGGATACGGCGGAAAAACATATCAAAGTAGGCTGTCGTGTCCTTTAAGTCGCTTGTGAAAATACCGTTTGCCATAGTTAGCTCATAAAGGTCCATTATCATAGTGAGATTGCGGTTATCAATTTTCATAAAAACATCTCCTTTAATTAGGAAAAAGGTAATTTACATCTTTTCGGGTGCGTCTATCTTGAGCATAGAAAGAACGTTCTTAATTACAGTAGCGGTAGCGGTGCAAAGGGAAAGCCTTGCGTACATTAGTCCCTCGTCAATTCCCTTAACTCTACAAGCAGCATAGAATTTATGGAACTTGGTTGCAAGTTCGGTTACGTAGTGGGTTATTCTTGCAGGGTCATAGGATTTAGCCGACTGTATAATCTCATCTGTAAAGGTTGAAAGATAGGTGATAAGCTCTTTTTCCTCGTCGGTTTTAAGAGTTAAAAGCTCGTCCGCAGTAGCGGGGCGTGGAGTTACACCCTCTGCTTCTAAATTTCGAAGAATACTGCAAATTCGAGCATACGCATACTGAACGTAGTATACAGGGTTGTTGTTTGATTCGCTAACTGCTAAATCAAGGTCAAAGTCAAAGTGACTGTTGGGCTCTCTGAGATTAAAGAAAAATCTTGCGGCATCAATCGGCACCTCGTCTAAAAGTGTTACAAGCGTAATAGCCTTGCCCGAACGCTTTGAAGCCTTTATAACCTCGCCGCCTCGAACTAAACGTACCATCTGCATAAGCACAACGTCGAGTCTTGAAGCGTCAACACCGAGTGCTGTAAGCGCACCTTTAAGACGTGGCACGTAGCCGTGATGGTCGGCACCTAAAATATCAATAGCCTGATCAAATTTTCTAACCTCTAGCTTGTTGTAGTGGTATGCAATATCGGGAACGATATAGGTAGGCACTCCGTTAGCACGAACCAAAACAAAGTCTTTATCACAGCCGAACTCGGTAGCCTTAAACCATAAAGCACCTTCGCTTTCATAGGTGTAGCCGCTGTCTATTAAAAGCTCAATTATTCTTTTTGCTTCGCCGTTATTGTGTAGAGTGCTTTCCTTAAACCAGGTGTTATATTCTATTCTGTATTTTAAAAGGTCTGATTTTAGTCCTGCTATATTTTTAGGTAACGCAAACGAAACTAGCGCCGCTCTGCGCTCGGTTTCGCTTTTTTCAACGTATGAATCACCGTGAATTTCTGCAAAGGCCTTAGCGTGAGCTATTATGTCCTCACCGTGATAGCTGTCCTCAGGCATTTCGATACCGTCTTTATATAACTGTTGGTATCTTAAATCGAGGGACAGACCAAACTTGTTTATCTGATTTCCCGCATCGTTTATATAGAATTCACGCTCGGTGTAAAAACCTGCCGCTGATAAAACTGCGGCAAGACAGTCGCCTAATGCGCCGCCTCTGGCATTACCTATGTGCATAGGGCCCGTAGGATTAGCAGACACGAACTCTACAAGCACTCTTTTGTTTTGTCCGTACTGTGATTTACCGTAATCTTCCTTTTTATCTAATACGTCTAAAACTATATCGGAATAAAACTTGTCACTCAAAAAGAAGTTTATAAATCCGGGACCTGCGATTTCTGCCCTTTCGATATAGGTGCCGTTAAAATCTGCGTTTTCCAGCAGAATTTCAGCAATAGCTCTCGGCGCCTTGCGGAAGGCTCTTGCCCACACCATAGCGGCGTTAACCGCATAGTCACCGTTTGCACGGTTTGCAGGCACCTCAACCGTAAAATCGGCAAGGTCCTGCGGCTCTAACGTACCGTCAGCCAACGCCTTTTTAACCGCGTCCTCAATAACGCTTCTGATTTGTGATTTCGTCTTAGCTACTAATAATGACATTTTTTATACCTCTTTTATACTTATGGTTACTTCGTTTTTGCTTATTTCTCTAAAGTTAGAGTCTATGGTGTAGTCCATAAAAACTCTGCCTGTGCTTTCTTTTAAATCTACTTCCAAGCGGTTGCAGTAAATTCCTATCAGCATCTCGCCAAACGGGGTGTTGTAGTGACAGCTGTTGCGCTTTGACTCTTCGAGGATTAGCTTGGTGTTAAGGTCACCGCTTCGCTCTAAAATAACCGAGCCGTCGTTTAAAATATTAAGTGCGGTTTTTATATTTCCTGCCTTTAAAATTTGGCTCTCGTCATAGTGAAAATGAATGCCTGTAAGGTCACTTTCCATAGTTCCTACGGTTGAAAACTCAATGGTGTCTTTGTTTCCGTCAACACCCTGAACACCCGTAATATTTAATAAAACTTCCTTTTTCATATATTGTTTATGTCCACCTGTTCTACGTATCGGTCGTCAATTTCTTTGCTAAACAGTGCAGAAACGGTCTTGTTAAAGGACTGTGTTTTGTCACTCACAAAGAATTTGCATATACCGTTTTGATAAGTATTGGATAGTGCATTATTGCTTTCTAAAAGCTTTTTTACAGCCTTTGCGGCAGAGGTGCCCATATTTATAAGGGTAACACTTTCTCCCATAACCTTTTTTATTGCATCAGCTAATAGTGGGAAATGGGTACAGCCTAAAATAATTGTATCAACATGAGCTTCAATCATCGGCTGTAAATAGCGTGTGAGTATTTCTATTACCGCATTATCTTCAGGAGATACAAAGCCTTCTTCTACTAGCGTTACAAGTAACGTTCCGCTTTGTTCGATTACTAAGGCTTCAGGACAAAGCTCTAAAATCTGCTTTTTGTGTGCGCCGCTGTTTATGGTAGCCGAAGTTGCCAATATACCGATTTTTTTAAGAACGGAAGCCTCTATGGCATCCTTTACAGAATTTGAAATAACCTCAACAAACTCTACGGGTAGTTCATCCTTAGTAAAAGAAGCAACCGAGGACACCGTGCCACAGGCGGCTACTATCATTTTAACGTCCTTAGAAAGCAGGAATTTTTCATCCTGACGGGCATATTTAATTATAGTTTCGTTACTCTTAGTACCGTAAGGCACTCTTCCTGTATCTCCAAAATAAACGATATCCTCAAAGGGAAGAAGCCTGTTTATTTCTTTCACAACGGTAAGACCGCCGAGTCCCGAGTCAAAAACTCCTATTGGACGGTTATCAGGCATAAAATACCTCCTTCAAATCTGCAAAAAGCCATAATACACCAATGTTACATTATATAATAACATATTCATTCTATTTTCGCAATATTAAATATAAGTATTTTAAATTTAAATATATAAATAATAAACCTCTGACAGTGATGTTTCTGTCAGAGGTAAAAGTTATTGATTAGCAAGTTCGATTAATTTTTTATATCGACTATCGTTTTTTAGTGAATCAAAGCGGTTGTCTGTAAGCTTTCTTACTAAATTCTCATGTATGTCCATTCTCTTTCGATACAATCCGTGAGGAATCGAATTCAAAAGCGGAGTTATTTATTTCGTATATTATTTTAGGGTTAAAGATTTTCATTTTCAGAAATAAATTCAATGATGTTTTTGTGTATTACGCCGTCTTTTTTTTGCAAGAGTGTGTCGATGGTAAAAAGATATTTGGGATAGTTATCACTTATCATTGAGAAAGGCTTATATTCGCGTTTCTCTGTATCTTCGCTCATAATTGTCATAGCTACTTGAATATAACGGTATTCATCGTTAAGACGTGTAATAAAATCACATTCCAGTTTTCCTATTCTTCCTACGCTGATTTTATAATTTTTTGCACAAAGATATGTGTAAACAATGTTTTCAAGCACAGGTCCGTAATTGATTCTTGTATCTACGTTGCGGGAGAAGTAGATGCCAAGATCAGCAAGATAGTATTTTTGTTCGCCTCGCAGTGATTTTTTGGATTTAACATCAAATCGAGGACATTTGTAAATAATTTTAGCGTTTTCAAGTATTTTAAGATAATTATTAAGAGTTTCGGTGCGAATTTTGATATTCTCGCACTTTTTAAAGTGTTCAGCAATACCGCCAAGACTAACCGTAGCGCCGAAGTTGTTGATAATATAAGTCATAACTTTATCGAATACGGCACGGTTGCGGATTTTTTTATGCTTTACAACATCCTTTTCAAGTATCTGTCGTATTACATCGGAAATGTAGGTTTCCTTGTCGGCAGGATTATCAAATTCAAGTGTTTTTGGAAAACCTCCAAAACGAAGATATTCGTTAAATTCTTCGGTTTTGTTAGTCATAATTTCCTTGCCAAGAAACGCTTTCATTTCCAAATACTCACGGAAGTTAAGTGTAAACATTTCAATTTCAATATATCGACCTGTAAGTTTAGTGGAAAGCTCACCGCTCAGCAGATAAGAGTTCGAACCTGTGATGAAGATAGAGAAGTTTCCGTCCTCTCTGAAACCGTTGACAACTTCTTCAAATCCAACTACGTTTTGAACCTCATCAATAAACAAATATTTGAAATCATCATCTGTAATAAGCTTTTCAATGGCTTCTTCTAAAGCATCAGGAGTTTTGATTTTTCTGTAACCGCGTTTATCAAGATTAAGATAAATAATATCTTTTTCATTTACACCTGACTTTTTTAAATCTTCAATAACCGAAAGCAGAAAGAATGATTTACCGCAGCGACGAATGCCGGTAACAACTTTTATCAAATCACTATAATAAAAGCCTTTGATTTTGTCAATATAATACTGTCTTGTGTAAACTTTTCTATTCATTGCAAACATCCTTTCTTGTAGCCGACGGTATTATAGCACATTTTTCGGTTAAAGTCAAGTTAACGGGGTGTAATTTGACATTTTTAATATTTTACCCTCGTTAAACGGCAATTATCGACTTGCTTTGAAAATTGTCAGAGCGTAAAAAATCGGTATGACAAAAGCCATACCGATATAAAAATTTTGAATTTAGAACAGCTTATTAATTTCTGTGAGTGTTTGTCTAACCAGCTGTTCGCCGCCTACGTGACCTACCGTTCCGCTTGAAACGAATGCGCTGTAGTGACCGCCCTTTTCAGCCTTTTCGGTTGGCAGGTAACCTGCGTTATCACAAGCAAGTTGGATAAGGAAGGTCTGTTCAGCCTTTGAACGTGCTCTTATTTGGTTACCATAGTCTAGGAATAGCTCAAATGGGTTAGAAGCAAATGCTATGTTGCCGAGCTTTATAATGTGAACCTCAGTATCTAAAATATTCATATAATCCTGAAGCTCTGCTCGGCGAAGAATACCTAAATGCACCTGAAGTGCTGCGGCATCGTTAAAGTCAACGTCACCCGGCTTGTTTTGCAGATACATCTGAATTTCTCTGCGAGCCTCTTTAACCTCGGCTAAGGTAACACGGCGAAGAGGGAGAGGCATTATATGTGTTTCGTGTTTAAATTCGGCGGTGTCGATAGCCTCGTCTAAGCCTTCCTCATAAACGTCGATAATTTCTCTTGCAACTCTCTTACCTGCTTTTTTCATACCTGCTATGTCAAACATAGATGGGTCAGCCTTGCGCTTTGGAGGATTTGTGCGTTTGCAGTTAGGGTCGTTAAGGTCGCTTTCAGGCTCAACCCAACGAACAAGGTCAACAGGGCACTGGTCACCTGCGGCAGAGCAAAGGGCTAGAACGAACAAGTCCTCGCCGAAATACTCACGAAGCAGTACCTTTACCTCACCCCAGTAGTCAGGAGAAACGAAAAGTCTGTGCTGAACGC
Organism: Acutalibacteraceae bacterium; assembly: GCA_045602945.1. Lineage (GTDB taxonomy): Bacteria > Bacillota > Clostridia > Oscillospirales > Acutalibacteraceae > UBA737. The sequence continues at coordinate 75,102 of JAZSCM010000034.1, forward strand.
ACTGTGCAGGACAGGCAATGTTAGCAACAACACCCGTAACCTTCTTGTTTTCATCAAAGATATATAAAAGCTCAATACCTGTATCACTGCCGCCCTCGAGTGCCTCGAAAACAGCGGTGTTGGTATCGCCCCACATTTGAGCGGAGCCGTCAGAATATGTAGCACGGCGGCACATACCTACAGCGGCACGGCCGAAAGCGTTTGAATATGAGCCTAGTTTTCTGTTGTTCCAAGCATCAATTGCAGCCTTTGCTACACGCTCTACCAGTAAAGCAAACATTTCGTCATCGCTTATGATGTCCTTATTACCGCTGATATCAGCGCTTTCAATATACTTTTTATTAGGTGGCAATTCGCTCTCTATTAGTGCTCTGAAACTTGTAGCTCTGCCACTTGCAAGTGCTACCTTGTTATGTCTTGGATAGCAGGGAGCTGTGTGTGGGTGGGTTGCCGAAATGATAACCTTCATAGGATCAATTTCGGGCGCCTTAGAGGCTATTTCGTCTCTTATTGCCTTAACAAGATTGTAGGCTACGCACACTATATCAACCGAAACTAAAATTGCCTGCTGGCCGTCTGACTCTATAGCCATAGCTGTAGCTGTGATAGGCTTTTCAACGTATTCAGAAATACGCTCTGCAAATTGACCTGCAAGCGAAGCCTTTTTATCAGGCGTAATGCTGACTTCAGCCCAACCAAATTTTAATTTTTCCATATTTTTCTTCCTTTCAAAAGAAGTTTTAATTTTTCGTAATTATATAATATAAAAAATCTTTCAAAAAATCAATAGCAATATTTTAAAATTTTAAAATAAAATTCTAAATTAATATCAAATATACTGAACTTAGGCACTTGACTAAACCACAATATGTAGTGTATAATATATTCTGTATTTTAATGTGCATTTTTAAACGAGGAAAGGGAATGACACATGGCTAAGAAAAATACCGAATACGGTAACGAAAGTATAAGTAAACTTGAAGGCCCTGACAGAGTCAGAATACGTCCCGGTGTTATATTCGGCTCGAACGGTATTGACGGTTGTCAGCACTCGGCTTTTGAAATAATATCAAACTCTATTGATGAAGCCCGTGAGGGTTACGGCAAAAAGATAATCATAACCAGTTACAGCGACGGCTCTATAGAGGTGCAGGATTTCGGTCGAGGATGTCCTGTTGACTATAACTCTAAATATGACTGTGAAAACTGGGAAATGGTTTTTTGCGAGATGTATGCGGGCGGTAAGTACGGCACCGACGAGGGCTCTAACTACAGCACGTCAATCGGTCTTAACGGCTTAGGTCTTTGCGCTACACAGTACGCTGCCGAATGGATGGACGTAGAGGTTAAGCGTGACGGTTATAAATACAATCTTCACTTTGAAAAGGGATTTAATAAAGGGGGCCTGAAACGCGAGGAATACTCAGGCCGTGATACAGGTACCAAAATTCGTTGGAAGCCCGATATCGAGGTTTTCACCGATATAAATATTTCGAGCGAGTATTTTTTAGACATACTTAAAAGACAAGCCATAGTAAACGGCGGACTATTATTCGAATTCCGTGAGCAACAGGGAGCCAGATTTATCACCAAAGACATAATTTATGAAAACGGTATGATAGATTACGTCAACGAAAAGGTTGGTGAGGAAAAGCTTACCACCATGCAGGTCTGGTCGGGCGAGCGCAAGGGTAGAGATAGAGAGGACAAGCCTGAATACAAGGTGCAAATCAATGCCGCATTGACGTTTTCTAACCTTCATACCTTAAAGGAGTATTATCATAACTCAAGCTGGCTCGAATACGGCGGCGCTCCCGAGCGTGCGGTGAGAAACGCTTTTGTTTATCAGATTGATGCTTATCTTAAACAAAACAATAAATATAAAAGCGGTGAAAGTAAAATAACCTTTTCCGATATAGAAGAGTGTTTGGTGCTTGTTGTATCGTCCTTTTCACCGGGTGGTTTGGTGTCTTATGAAAACCAGACCAAAAAGAGTATAACAAATAAATTTATAGGCGATGCGATGACCGAGTTTTTCCGTCATCAGCTTGAAATCTATTTTATAGAAAATAAGGCAGATGCAGAAAAAATTGCCGAACAGGTGCTTATAAATAAGCGAAGCCGTGAGCGTAGCGAAAAGGAAAGAATAAACCTTAAAAAGACACTGGCTACCGGCAATTCGATGATTGACAGAGTTCAAAAATTTGTTGACTGTCGCAGTAAGGATATAAACGAGCGTGAGCTTTATATAGTTGAGGGTGACTCGGCTCTGGGTTCCTGTAAACTAGCCCGTGACGCCGCTTTTCAGGCTATTATGCCCGTTCGTGGAAAGATACTTAACTGCCTAAAGGCTGAATACGATAAGATTTTCAAAAGCGACGTTATAACCGATTTGCTTAAAGTTCTCGGTTGCGGTGTTGAGGTAAAATCTAAGGCTAATAAAAATTTATCAAACTTTGATATTTCAAATCTTCGTTGGAATAAGATAATAATCTGTACCGATGCCGACGTTGACGGTTTCCACATAAGAACCCTTATTCTCACAATGATTTACCGTCTTATGCCAACCCTTATAAACGAGGGCAGGGTATTTATAGCAGAGACTCCGCTTTATGAAATAAACACAAAGTCTATGACCTATTTTGCATACGACGAAAACGAAAAGCGTGAGATACTTGAGAAAATAGGTAACGAAAAGTATACTTTGCAGCGTTCTAAAGGACTTGGTGAAAACCAACCCGATATGATGAACTTAACTACCATGAATCCCGAAACGCGCCGTCTTATAAAGGTGCTTCCCGAGGACGCAGGTAAGACCAGCGATATGTTTGATTTACTGCTCGGTGACAATCTGCAAGGCAGAAAGGATTATATTTCCGAAAACGGATATTTGTATTTAGAGGACGCAGATATAAGTTAAAATATATAAAGAGGTAAAAATGGAAAAGGATAAACTTTTAAAGTTAATAGAATTACTAGAATGTGAAGTAGAAGAAATTTGTGATATTCCCAAAGTTGGACATCGTGCTTCCGTTGCGTTTTGTTTGATAAAGCATATAAAGGATGTCATACAAAACGAAAAAGAAATTGATTTAGAAAAAGTTCTTGATGAACTAGCATTCTTTTCTGTATTGAAAGAAATGGATGATAAAGAAATTAACAAAATAAAAGATGATACTATTAAAGATTTAAAAGATAACGATTTGGATAGAATGGCTACCAAATTAGTAGAAAAAATAATTTTGCATGATCGTACGGTTGACGAATTACCAACTCAAGAAGAATTTGATGCAATGAAAAAGTATTATAAATATTTGATAAAAAATGGATTAATCGGGCAACCCATACAAACGGTAGAATATAAAGGGTATCATGCTACACAACATTCAAACTTTAAGATTCATTTAAGCGATGGTAAAGACAAGGAATACTATTGCACTTATCACAAGAAGGCAACAAAACAAGAATTAAAAAATTTGATTGATCGACTAATATCGGGAAATCAGTGTACATTTTCTAGAGAAAATATAGTATAACTATTATTTAAAAAAGGAGAGTAATATGGCTCCAAGAAAAAAGACACAAGAACAACCAAAAAAGCGTAAGAACACTGCTAACGCTTATATAGCGGGTGCGGGCTCTATAGTTGACAGTCCCGTAACCGAAACGCTTCGCACAAACTTTATGCCGTATGCTATGAGTATAATAGTTTCCCGTGCTATTCCTGAAATAGACGGCTTTAAGCCATCGCACAGAAAGCTGCTTTATACAATGTATAATATGGGACTGCTTACAGGTTCTACTATTAAATCGGCAAACATAGTCGGCAGAACTATGCAGCTAAATCCTCACGGCGATGCCGCCATTTACGAAACGATGGTGCGACTCTCTGAGGGTAACGCGGCACTTTTGCACCCGTTTGTTGCTTCAAAGGGCTCGTTCGGTAAAGCGTATTCACGTGATATGCAATGCGCCGCTTCGCGTTATACCGAGGCAAAGCTAGCCCCCATTTCAGCCGAGCTTTTTGCAGATATTGATAAGGATACGGTTGATTTTGTAGATAACTACGATGCTACCATGAAAGAGCCTGTCCTTTTCCCCGTAACCTTCCCTACAATACTTGTAAACTCAAATATGGGTATTGCGGCAGGTATGGCGAGTTCTATTTGCTCTTTCAATTTAAAAGAGGTTTGCGAAACCACCATAGCCTATATTAAGGATAACGATATAAACGTAGCCGATACACTACTAGCACCCGATTTCCCAATCGGCGGTGAGCTTTTATATAATAGAGCAGAAACCGAAAGGATATACGAAACAGGCAGAGGCAGTTTTAAAATCAGGGGTGTTTACACCTATGATAAATCCCAAAACTGCATAGATATCACCGAAATTCCGCCCACAACCACAAGTGAGCAGATAATTGAAAAGGTGTTAGAGCTTGTAAAGCTTAAAAAGATAACCGAAATTAACGATATCCGTGATGAAACCGACCTTGACGGTCTTAAAATTACCATAGACCTAAAGCGAGGTATTGACCCTGACAAGCTGATGAAAAAGCTTTTTAAAACCACACCGCTTCAGGATAATTTCTCCTGTAATTTCAACGTTTTAATTGCGGGTTCACCTCAGGTACTGGGTGTTAAAGAAATTATTTCGGAATGGGTAGCGTTTAGAGAAGAATGTGTAAGACGCAGAGTTTATTTCAAGCTTAAAAAATGCGAAAAAACCTTGCATCTTTTAAAGGGTATGCAAAAAATTCTTCTCGATATCGACAAGGCGATTAAGATTGTAAGAGAAACTGCCGAAGAAAAAGAGGTAGTGCCAAACCTTATGATAGGCTTTGGTATCGACGAAATGCAGGCAGAGTACGTAGCTGAGATAAAACTTCGCCATTTAAACCGCGAATATATCCTAAGGCGCTTAGAGGATATTGAAGACCTCGAAAAAGAAATTGCCGAAATGCAGGATATTTTAAAATCCCGCTCGAAAATTTTAAAGATAATAGTATCCGAGCTCCAAAACGTTATTAAGAAATACGGTAAAGACCGTCTTACAAAGATAGTTTCCGCTGACGATATAAGCGATGAGCCGGTAGAAGATGTGGTTGACGACTCACCCGTAACCCTGTTCTTTACAAAGGACGGTTACTTTAAGAAAATTACACCGCAGTCACTTAGAATGAGCGGTGAGCAAAAGCTTAAAGAGGGTGACGAAATCACTCAAATTATTGAATCTACCAATGCCGCAGACCTGTTGTTCTTTACAAATAAGGCTCAGGTTTATAAGAGTAAGGCCTCTGATTTTGCCGACGGCAAGGCTAGTGTGCTTGGTGACTTTATTGCAAGTAAACTCGAATATGAAGAGGGCGAAAACTCGGTTTATATGGTAGAAACGAAGGATTATAAGGGCTTTGTACTGTTTGTTTTCGATAACGGCAGAATTGCAAAGGTGCCGCTATCCTCATACGCTACTAAAACCAACCGTAAAAAGTTAATTTCTGCTTATTGTGAAAAGTTCACGCTTCACACCGCATTCAGCTTTACCGAGGACTGCGATATACTGCTTAAATCCACAAACGGCAGAATGTTAATTGTAAACACCGCTTCTATTCCGCTAAAAACAACTAAAAATAACAGCGGTATAGCGGTTATGACTCAGAAAAAGGGACAGCGTGTATTTACCGCCGAAACTTATGTAAAGGGTACACTTGACGGTGAACACCGTTACCGCACCAAAAATCTTCCTGCCGCAGGAAGTTTAAAGCAGACAACTGCAAAACAGGGTGCGCTTGACATCTAATAAAAAACCGCCTGAAAACTTGAAATCTCAAGCGTTCGGGCGGCTGTCCGCCCGAATTGCAAACGCTCATGGTTTGGGCTGACAGTATTTATAATCTGCAAAATTTTTTAAAATATTCAGTAAATAAATGTTAATCCGGAGGGATTTTGATGAACAAGGAACTTGCTAAACAATACGATCCTAAAGAGGTTGAGGACCGCATTTATAAAATGTGGCTTGACGGTAGGTATTTCCATGCAAAATGCGAAAAGGATAAGGAAACCTACACAATAGTTATTCCGCCACCAAACATTACAGGTCAGCTTCATATGGGTCACGCCCTTGACAATACACTTCAGGATATACTTATCCGTTTTAAGCGTATGCAGGGCTTTGATACTCTATGGCTACCCGGTACAGACCACGCTTCAATAGCTACCGAGGCTAAAATCGTTGAGGCTATGCGTAAAGAGGGGATAACCAAGGAGGATATAGGCAGAGACGGCTTCCTAGAACGCGCTTGGGCTTGGAAAAAACAGTACGGCGGAAGAATTATAGAACAGCTTAAAAAACTAGGTTCTTCTTGCGACTGGGAAAGAGAGCGCTTTACACTTGACGAGGGCTGCAGTGAAGCAGTAAAAGAGGTTTTCGTAAAGCTTTACGAAAAGGGCTTAATCTATAGGGGCGAGAGAATTATCAACTGGTGTCCACATTGCTTAACCTCTATTTCGGATGCCGAGGTTGAGTATGAGGAACAGGCAGGTCATTTCTGGCACCTTAGATATCCTTTCAAGGACGGTAGCGGTTATTTAGAACTTGCAACCACCCGTCCTGAAACATTGCTCGGTGATACTGCGGTTGCAGTAAACCCAAATGACGAAAGATATAAGGATATTGTGGGCAAAACACTTATTCTGCCACTTGTTCACCGCGAAATTCCCGTTGTGGCAGACGATTACGTTGAGGCTGATTTTGGTACGGGCGTAGTTAAAATCACCCCTGCACACGACCCTAACGATTTTGAAGTAGGTCTTCGTCATAATCTTCCTGTTATAAACGTAATGACCGACGATGCTAAAATCACCGCCGATTATCCGAAATACGCAGGTATGGATAGATACGAGGCTAGAAAGGCTATCGTTGCCGATTTAGAGGCAGAGGGCGCACTCGTAAAAATCGAGGATTACACACATAACGTTGGCACCTGTTACCGTTGCGGTACAACCGTTGAGCCCAGAGTTTCAAAGCAGTGGTTCGTAAAGATGAAGCCGTTAGCAGAACCTGCTATTAAGGCTGTAAAGGACGAGGAAACAAAATTCGTTCCACAGCGTTTTGAAAAGGTTTATTTCCATTGGCTTGAAAATATAAGAGACTGGTGTATTTCACGTCAGCTTTGGTGGGGCCATAGAATTCCCGCTTGGTACTGTGCAGATTGCGGCGAGATTACAGTTTCGAAAACCGATGCTACAAAGTGTGCGCACTGCGGCAGCGCTAATATAACCCAAGACCCCGATACACTAGATACTTGGTTCTCATCAGCACTCTGGCCATTCTCAACTCTTGGTTGGCCTGAGGAAACAGAGGACTTTAAGCACTATTATCCTACAAACACCCTAGTTACAGGCTACGATATTATTCCTTTCTGGGTAATGCGTATGATGTTCTCAGGAATTGAACAAACAGGTCAAGTGCCTTTTGATACCGTTTTAATTCACGGTCTTGTTCGTGACTCACAGGGCAGAAAGATGTCAAAATCTTTAGGCAACGGCGTTGACCCGCTCGAAGTAATAGACGAATTTGGTGCCGACGCACTCAGATTTTCTCTGGCTACAGGTAACAGCCCCGGTAACGATATGAGATATATTCCTGAGCGTGTTGAGTCCAGCCGAAACTTTGCTAACAAGCTTTGGAATGCCGCAAGATTTATTCTTATGAATCTTGAAAGCGACAAGGTGGTTCCTCTTGATACTAACAATTTAGCGCTCGAGGATAAGTGGATTTTATCTAAGTTTAATTCTCTTTGCAAAGAGGTTACAGATAATCTTGATAACTTTGAATTAGGTCTTGCCGTTCAAAAGCTATACGACTTTATTTGGGACGTTTTCTGCGATTGGTACATTGAAATTTCAAAGGCAAGATTAAACGGTGATGACTGTCTGGCTAAAAACACCGCAAGAAGTGTGCTTTTATACGTATTTGGCGGAAGCATTACTTTACTTCACCCATTTATGCCGTTTATAACCGAAGAAATCTGGCAGGCACTCCCACACAGCGGCGAAGCGCTTATGATTTGCGATTGGCCAAAGTTTAAGGAAGAACTAAACTTTGCAGACGAGGAAATTGAGTTTGAAAAGATAATGGCAGTAATAAAGGCTGTTCGTAACAGAAGAGCCGAAATGAACGTTCCCCCTTCTAAGAAGGCTACGGTATTTATCGCTACCAAGTCACAGGATACCTTTAATGCGGGCAAGGCTTATATCTGCCGTCTGGCTTATGCGTCTGAGGTTACCGTTGGCGATAGCTTTGATTTTGAGGGCGCGGTTAGAGTTGTGACCGACACCGCTACGGTTTATATGCCTACGAAGGAACTTCTCGATATCACAGCCGAGCTTGAAAGACTGAACAAAGAACTTAAAAAGGCTATCGAGGATAAAGAATTCTTCGAAAAGAAGCTTAATAATGCGGGCTTTATGGCAAAGGCACCTGCAGCTGTTGTTGAACAGCAAAAAACAGGCTTTGCAAAGGCTAACGATAAAATCAAGATGATTGAAGAAAGCATTAAAGAGCTTCAGAATATGTAATTTACCCTAACGGACTCGCCTTATTGACGAGTCCGTTAAAAAACAGTAAAAGAAAAAATGTCTGCATACAAAGTCTACACGTATCAGCTTAAAATTTTCTTTTACCGTGGACAAGGCTTTCGCTTGTCCAAAACTATTCTATGTTATATTTTTTACTTTATAACAAGAAAAAATTGGTGAAAAAATGAATTATGAACAAGCGCTTAAAACAATAAGAAGCCGAAGCAATTTTTCTTTGGAACCTACACTTAACAGAATAACCAAAGCGTTAGAAGCATTGGGAAATCCGCAAGAGAAATTCTCAGCTATTCATATTGCAGGTACCAACGGCAAAGGCTCTACCGCCGCAATGTGCGCCTCGGTTTTAAAAGAGCAAGGCCTTAAAACAGGACTTTTTATATCTCCTTATATAATAGATTTTAGAGAGCGCATACAAATTAACAACGAGTTTATAGATAAAGAGCCGCTCTCTCGTCTTACAAAAAAAGTAGCCGATTTAGACCTTCCGCTTACCGAGTTTGAATTTGTCACGGCTATAGGATTTTTGTATTTCGCTGAGCAAAACTGCGATATAGCGGTTATCGAAACAGGACTCGGCGGCAGACTTGATGCTACAAACACTTTGCCGAAAACTAGTGAAAACGTTTCGGTTATAACCAAAATAGGTCTTGACCACACCGCAGTTTTAGGCGACACTATAGAACAAATTGCAAAAGAAAAATGCGGAATAATAACTCAAAAAACCGTTATGTTTCCGCTTCAGGTAAAAAGTGTTGCAGAAATTATCGAAAATTCTTCAAAAGAATTTATCGTGCCCGACTTAAATCAGCTCGAAATCATAAAAAGTGACCTTTTTTCTAACACCTTTATATATAAGGGCAAAAAATATGAAATAAATCTTGGTGGCAGACATCAGATTTTTAATGCCATAACTGCTATTGAAACATTAAAAAATTTAAAGTTTAAAATTAACGAAACCGCGATTTTTGAAGGGCTTAAAAAAACCTTTTTCCCTGCTAGACTAGAGGTTGCAAACAAAAATCCGCTGCTTATTATAGACGGTGCCCATAATCCTGACGGCGCCAGCGTACTTAAAGATGCTATGAGTTGTCACGGTGGCAAAATAACCGCGATAGTCGGAATGTTAAAGGATAAAGACTGTGAAAGTTTTTTAGAAACTGTAATCCCTTTGTGCGATGAGGTGCTTTGCGTTTCGGTGCCAAATAATCCACGCACTATGTCGGGCGAGGAATTATCGCAATTAGTACAAAGGTACTGCCAAAAAGTAAAGACGTTAGATTCGGTAGAATTGGCGATAAAGGAAGTTGAAAACACAAAAAACACAGTCTTTGTGTTTGGCTCCTTGTATCTTGCCTCGGCTGTGCGCGAATTACTGCCTAAAATTTTCAAATAAAAACAAAATTTTACAACCTAATACAACAAAAAAATTAAGGATAAGCCTGTATTATATTTATAAGGCTTGTCCTTTTATTATTTTTAAGAGGTGATAAAAATGTCGGTAGAAATAGAGGTTAAGGGTGAAACCTTGACAGCAAAACTAATAGGCGAACTCGACCATCACAACGCCGCAGGTATAAGGGAACAAATTGATAATTCGGCAGAGCTTAATATGCCGAGCCTTTTAATACTTGATTTTGAAAAAATCAGTTTTATGGATAGCTCGGGCATAGGTCTTGTTCTTGGCAGATACCGTAACCTATCAAAGCGCGGCGCCAAGATGAAAGTTACAGGTGTTTCGCCGCAAATTTATAAGGTTATGCGCCTTTCGGGAATAGAACGCCTTATGTCACTTGAAATGTTAAATCAAGAGGAGGATTAGGATATGGAAAGTAAAAATAAATTTAATTTAAACTTTTATTCACGGTCGGTAAACGAGGGCTTCGCCCGTGCCGCCGTTTCTGCCTTTGCGGCAGAGCTTGACCCCACCATAGAGGAAATACACGATATAAAAACCGCCGTTTCAGAAGCGGTTACGAACTGTATAGTACACGCCTATAAGGACACGATAGGTAAAATCTACATAAGCGGAGAAATCCTTGAAAATAATACTCTTAAAATCAAAATAAAGGATAAGGGTTGCGGTATAGAGGATGTAAAACTAGCCATGCAACCGCTTTTTACAACGGTTGGCGGTGAACGGGCGGGACTAGGCTTTGCAGTTATGGAAAGCTTTAGCGACGGTATCCGCGTTACCTCTAAAAAGGGAAAAGGCACCTGTGTTACACTGATTAAAAAGATTTCTCCAAAATATACCGCTAATGCTAGAAACTAAAAACAGAGAAAGCCTTATAACCGAAAATCTAAAATTAGTACACAGTCTTTGCAAAAGGTTTATAGGCAAAGGAATAGAATATGACGATTTGTTTCAGTCGGGCTGTATAGGTCTTATAAAGGCGGCAGACGGTTTCGACAGCAGCCGCGGTCTTATGTTTTCAACCTATGCCGTACCTGTCATACTGGGTGAACTTAAAAGACTTTTCAGAGACGGCGGCGCCATTAAGGTATCAAGGCATCTAAGGGAACTCAATCTTAAAATAGGTAAGGCGTCGATAGAACTTGAAAATAAAAACGGTAGACAACCGTCGCTTTTTGAAATATCGCAGTTTTTGGGCGTCGATTATAATGAGGTAGTAGAAGCGGTTTGTGCCTGTAGGGAAACGGTATCGCTGACCGTCAGTAACGACGAGGAAGAAACACAGCTCGATATTGCCGAGGAGAGCAAAGAAGAACACCTTAACAATAAAATAATGATCGACTCTGCCTTTTCAACTCTTAATGAGCAGGAACAAACACTTATTATATACAGGTATTATAACGGGCTCACCCAAAGTGAAACGGCAAAGCGGCTTTTAATGTCACAGGTTCAGGTGTCAAGAATTGAAAAAAAGATACTGCTTAAACTTCGCTCTGTTTTAAGAGATTGACAAAATGATAAATATTAGTGTATAATGTGTTTCCAAGAAAAGAGGGGAAACCATGAAGCCGATACTTTATATTGTAATACCTTGTTATAACGAGCAAGAGGTTTTGCCGCTTATGGCGCCTGTGTTCTTAAATAAGCTGTTAGACCTAGCAAATAAGCAAGAGATAAGCCAAAACAGTAGGGTGCTTTTTGTTAACGACGGTAGCGCAGATAACACCTGGAATGTTATAAGCGACCTTGCGGAAGAAGACGAGCATTTTATCGGTATATCGCTTAGCCGAAACAAAGGCCATCAAAACGCACTTTTAGCAGGTCTTATGTACGCTATGGATAAATGCGATATAACAATATCCATAGATTGCGACGGTCAGGACGATATAAACGCTATGGACCAAATGGTGAAGGAATATCTTTCGGGCGCTGACGTTGTGTACGGAGTTAGAGAAAGTCGCAAAAAGGACAGCTTCTTTAAGCGCACCACTGCCCACCTCTTTTATAAACTGATAAATAGAATGGGCGCAGAAACGGTTTATAATCACGCCGATTACCGTCTTTTATCAAACAAGGTTTTAAAAGCGCTATCAAAATATAGAGAGGTTAATATTTATCTTCGCGGTATGATTCCTCTTGTTGGCTTCAAAAGCACCTGCGTTAAATATGAGCGTAACGTGCGTAAAGCAGGTAAAAGCCATTACCCGTTCGGTAAAATGCTATCCTTAGCGCTCAACGGAATAACGAGTCTTTCGGTAAAACCGATTCGTTTTATAACCGTTTTCGGTTTCCTTGTAGCACTTGTAAGCATTGTAGGAATAATATGGTCTGTAATCACCGCTTTAACAGGACAATCGGTTGCAGGTTGGTCCTCAACCGTTAGTATAATATGCTTTTTAGGTGGTATTCAGCTTATAAGTTTAGGTATAATTGGCGAATATATTGGCAAGATTTATCTTGAGACAAAGCATCGACCTCGCTATATAATTTCGGAAACTACCGAAAAGGAGTCCGAAACCCTGTAAAAATAGTTGTTATATATCCACACTATCCACTATATATTGTGCACAATTTACACATTTAAAAAAGTTTAAAAAACTTTAAAAAAAGTGTTGACAAAGGGAGAGGATTGTGGTATTATAATCAGGCGCCTCAAACGAGGGGTGCTGATTTAGAGCGAAAAACGGGAGTTTGGAGGGCTAAATCAAGCGGACCTTGAAAATTAAACAACGACAAGATAAGGACCCGACGATTCTTAAAGAAATTTAGAAATCAAGGACAAAGAAAAATGCGTCAGCATTTAATGTAAATGAGCTATAAGCTTATCT
>JAZSCM010000035.1:0-53773 GCA_045602945.1 Acutalibacteraceae bacterium
CACAGCTTGTTGTGGCAGGTGGTAGCGCGGCGTATGGTGTGGCAGAAAACAAACCCACAACCGAAACGCCCGAAGCACAACCCGATGCCGAACAACCGCTTGTTAAAGAGTCTGCTTGCAAAGCAATTTTAAATTCTTATCACGCAGGGCAGTGTAGTATAAGTGACGTAGCGGGTACACTGCTTACCGAAATGCCGCAAATTCCTATATGCTACCGAAAAGGCCTTTTATTTTATAACAGTAGCATTACGGGTAGCATCGAGGTTTCCCAAAGCGATATTTATTTGTCGATAGAAGAATATAAGAAAAAATAAACATTAACATCTTTTTAGGAGGATTTTGTATGATATCCTATGATACATTACGGGGCAAAGTTATAGTTAGTGAAACATATCTTTCAAAGCTTATCGGTAACGAGGTTACCTCCTGCTTTGGTGTGGTTGGTATGATGCCAAGCTCACACCGTCAGCGAATTTCTAAGTTTGTTTCCCGCACCGAAAAGATTGATACAGGTATCAAGGTGACAGGTGACGCCGAGAAGGTTATAGTTGAGATACACATCGTTGTAACCTACGGTATGAATATAAATGCTATTGCCGCGAGTATAACCGAAAAGGTTAAATACGTTGTAAAAGAAGTTACAGGAATAGACGTTACTCGCGTTGTTGTAAAGGTAGACGGAATAATTGAATAGACCTTGAGCGTTTAACACAGCTTATTTTAAAGGAGTGCTTACTTTGTTTAACGGAAACACGCTGCGAGACGCAATTATTTCCGCAGCCAACAATCTTGCTAACAACAGAAAAAGGGTCGATGACCTTAATATATTCCCTGTGCCCGACGGTGATACAGGTACAAATATGTCAATGACAATTGCAAACTCGGTTAGAGAAATTTCAAAGCTTGAAAACGCTACCGCAGGTAAAATTGCCGCGGTTAACGCTTCTGCTTTACTTAGAGGCGCCAGAGGTAACTCAGGCGTTATAACCTCCTTACTTTTCAGAGGCTTTGCCAAAGGCATTGGTGACGATGAATTTGCAACCTCACAAAATATCGCAAAGGCTTTCAGAATGGGCGTAGACGCCGCCTATAAGGCAGTTATGAAGCCAACCGAGGGCACAATCTTAACAGTTGCAAGAATAGCCGCAGATTATGCCGAAAAAGCGGCAAAAAAAGGCGAAGATGCCATAAGTGTTTTTGAAGCCGCTATAGAGGGCGCTAAGGTTGCTTTAGACTCTACTCCCGAGCTTTTACCCGTACTTAAAAAAGCAGGTGTTGTAGATGCCGGCGGTAAGGGTTTTGTAATAATTCTTGAGGGTATGCTCTCTGTATTTAAGGACGGCTATATCATTCCTTCCGACTCGGCTTCAAGCGAGGCTGTAGAAGAAAGTGATGAAGGCAGAAATGCCGCAGGTGAATTTGAAACCGAAATCACCTTCACCTATTGTACAGAATTTATAGTTAACCGCAACGATAGCGGCAAGGAGCCTCAGGAACTAAGAACTTACCTTGAATCTATCGGTGACTGCGTTGTTGTGGTTGATGATGACGAGATAATTAAGGTGCACGTTCATACCGACCACCCCGGTAACGCTATTGAAAATGCACTTACCTTTGGTCAATTAGTTCATCTAAAGATTGAAAATATGCGTGACCAACACGAAAAGGCTAAGCACGATGCCGTAAATGCTAAAAAGAGCCCTTCTAAAACTCAGGACTTAAACGAGGAAATAAAGCCCGTAGAGATTACAAAACCCGTAGGTTTTGTATCGGTTTGTGCGGGTGACGGCATTGCAGATTTATTTACACAGTTGGGCGTTGATACAGTTGTTAGCGGCGGTCAGACAATGAACCCCAGCACCGACGACATTTTAAGAGCGGTTGAAAATACACCTGCCGAAACTGTTTTCGTGCTTCCTAATAACAAAAATATAATTATGGCGGCTGAGCAGACCATCCCGATTAGCACACGTAAGGTTATAGTTCTTCACACAAGAACCATTCCGCAAGGCGTAACCGCAATGCTTAATTTTGACGAGGGCTCCGATGCAGAGGCAAACGCTATTGCAATGCAAACTGCCGCCGAAAAAATTGCTACAGGTCAAATAACCTTTGCGGCGCGTGACTCTGATTTTGACGGACACAAGATTAAAAAGGGTGACTATTTAGCGCTTCTTGAAAACAAGGTTTCGTTTACCGATACCGACCTTGAAAAAACAATTCTAAAGCTTTTAAAGCAGATGATTAAAAAGGACAGCGAGTTTGTAACCGTTATGTACGGCGCTGATATAAGCACACCGCAGGCTATAGCAATTGAACGCGCAATTAACGCAAAATTCGGTGATAAAGCAGAAATCACCTTTATAAGCGGCGGTCAGCCGGTTTACTACTTTATAATTTCAGTTGAGTGAGAATAGTTTATGTCAAACTTTAAAACCGACATAAGATTTTTGAAGGGCGTTGGTGAAAAACGCGCCCAAATACTCTACAATATGGGCATCGATACCGTCGGTGCCCTTTTGCGTTTTTATCCGAGAGCGTATGAGGATTTTTCTAAAATCACACCGATTTTCGACTGTAATTATAACGAGAAGGTTTGTATAAAGGCTACTATTATAACCGAAATCACCGAGCAATACATAAGAAAAAATATGACCGTTTATAAGTTTTGTGTAGCAGACGGCAGCGGTAGTATGAATATAACTCTATTCAACAACAAATACTTAGCGGCAAAACTTAAAAGGGGCAGAACGTATTTATTTTTAGGTAAACTATCGCCCATTAGCATTATTCCGTCTATGTCCTCACCTGAAATCCGTGAGGTAGGCTCGGTTGACATAGAGCCTAGCTACAGTTCTGTTAAAAGCATAGGTGTACAAAACTTTAGAAAAATGGTTAAGAATGCTCTTACCTGTGAAATGCCAGACGACCCTATCCCACAGGAAATTTTAGAAAAACATAAGCTATTAGACCTTAAAACCGCACTCGAAAACATACATTTTCCAAAAAGCAAGGAGTCATTAGAGAGAGCTAAAGAGCGCCTTGTGTTCGAAGAACTTTTAATTTTACAGTTATCTCTTAATATTTTAAAGAAAAAGCACAAAAGACAAAGCCCCTGTGTAATAAATAAGGATTTTTCAAAAGCCTTTGAAGCACTTCTTCCCTTTTCCCTGACTACAGCACAGCAAAATGCTATTAAAGACTCTATCCTTGATATGCAGTCGGGAAGAAATATGAACCGCTTAATTCAAGGTGATGTAGGCTCGGGAAAAACCGCTGTTGCCGCTTCTCTTATATATACTATGGCAAAAAACGGTTTCCAGTCGGCTCTTATGGTGCCGACCGAAATACTCGCCGAACAGCATTTTGCTTCCCTTTCCTCACTCTTTGAGGGCAGTAATATTAAGGTGTGCCTGCTGACAGGCTCACTTACTAAACTTAAAAAGCAAAAAATTAAAGAGAATCTTAAAAACGGTGAATATGACGTAGCCGTAGGCACACACGCTTTGATCACCGAAGATACCTCTTTTAATAATTTAGGTCTTGTAATCACCGACGAGCAACACCGCTTTGGCGTTAATCAGCGAACCGCACTATCAAGCAAAGGTGTTCGTCCGCACACGCTTGTTATGTCGGCAACGCCCATTCCTGGAACTCTCGCTCAGGTGCTTTACGGCGACCTTGACGTCAGCGTGATAAACGAGTATCCAAAAGGAAGACAGCCAATTGAGAGTTATTTAATTTCAGGCGATAAACGGCAACGAGCCTATAATTATGTGAAAAAGCATCTTGACGAGGGACGCCAAGGCTATATTGTTTGCTCTCTTGTTGAGGAAAGTGAAAAAAGCGAAGCCGTCAGCGCAGAGGAATATTTTAAAAGCCTTTCTCAAAATGAATTTTCACACTATAAACTAGGTCTGCTTCACGGAAAAATGAAACCGAAGGCAAAAGAACAGGTGATGCGTGAGTTCGCAATGGGTGAGATAGACCTGCTTGTTTGCACCACCGTAGTTGAGGTAGGCATAGATGTTCCTAACGCCGCAATAATGGTGATAGAAAATGCCGAGCGCTTTGGCCTTTCTCAGCTTCATCAGCTTCGCGGCAGAATAGGAAGAGGCTCACATAAATCAAGTTGTATTTTAATTTCGGATAGTTTGTCTAAAGAAACAGAATTAAGACTTAAAATTTTAACCTCTAATACCGACGGTTTTAAAATAGCCGACGAGGATTTGGCACTTCGAGGTCCGGGAGATTTCTTAGGAAGCCGTCAGCACGGACTACCTCCTATGAAGATAGCCGACATTTTTTCAGATAGCGAAATTTTAAATCTTGCAGGGGTTACAGCAGAGCAAATTTTGAGCCTTGACCCTGCCTTAAAGGACACAAAAAACAGTGTTTTGAGGCAAGAAATCATTGATTTTTATCAAAGTCTGAACTAAAAAGTTACAAAAAGGTTACAAAAGGTTACAAAAGGTTACAGCGTTTTGAAAAAATTCAAAACGCAGTTTTTCCGCATAAATAAGGGGTTTTTGAGAGTTTACCAAATTTTCTTAAAAACTTTTTTAAGAAAAAGGTTGCAATTTTGTAACCTTTTTGTTATAATAAGGTTACAAATTGTAACTTTTGAAGAAAGGAGCTGTTTTATGGAACTCGAAACGCTGATAAAATCCGCAGCCGAAAGACTTAAGGATTTATATACAAAATTCATAAATTTAAGCCACGCCCGTAAAATAGCAGTTTACCTTATCTTCTCTGTTTTCGCAATAGCAATTGGTCTTGGTGCTTCAGGTGTGCGCTTTGCATATAACGTAAATTATGACGGTCAGGTTATTGCCACCGTTAAGGATAAAACACAGTTTGATGCCGCAGTTAAACTTGTAAAACAAAAGGTTAACTGTTTTGAGCGAGAACTTGACGTTGCCGTAACCACTCCTACCTATGAGGCAACCGTAGTTTTAAACAGCGGTATAGACTCAGAAGTCACTATCGCCGATGCTATTATTGCTAACACCGATAAAATAGATATGGGCTACCAGCTTAAAATTGACGGCAGACCGGTCGCTCTGCTTAAAGACGATAGCCTTGCTTCCTATATAGAGGAATATAAAAACAGTTTTGCCTCAAAAGAGGGCGAGAGTGTTTGCAAATTTGAAAAGAGTGTAACTCTTGAGAAAAACTATTTTGTTAGCGCTAATTTTGATACAGAGTTAGATGCTAAGGCACTTATTAATTCAGTTCCTGTAAGATGTGTGACAACCGTCACAAACGACGTTGTTATTGAAAATAGCACCATTAAGCAAAACACCGCCACTATGCTTCGCGGCGATACACAGGTTTTAGTTGAGGGTAGCAACGGTCTTCGCCGTCTTTCCCAAACAGTTATTACTGTAAACGGCGAGGAAACCGTTAGAATTACAAATTCAGCCGTTACACTTTCAAATCCCGTAGACCGCGTTATCAAGGTGGGCACTGCAGTTTCTATAGCATCTGCTAAAGAACAGCTTTTAGCCGAAAATTCAGGCTTTGTATGTCCCGTTCCTGCAGGAAATTTCACAATTAGTGCATATTACGGTGACGGCAGAAACCACAAAGGTCTTGACCTTGCGGCAAAGAAAGGCACGTCTATTTTTGCTGTATCCGACGGTGTTGTTACCTTTTCAGGTTGGAACGGCGGTTACGGTTATCTTGTAGTAATAGACCACGGCAACGGATACGTTACTAAGTATGGACATGCTTCTGAGCTTTTAGTTGCAAATGGCGAACGCGTAGTTGCCGGTCAGGTTATTGCTAAGGTAGGCTCTACAGGAAACTCAACAGGTAACCATTTACACTTTGAGGTTCTTGTGAACGGTGTAAACTATAACCCTGCACCGTTTCTTAAATTAAAATAATTTATATAAAATATTAAAAGCGCTTGAAATTTTCAAGCGCTTTTCTTTTTTAGGATATTTACTTGGTTCCGAAAATACGGTCTCCTGCATCGCCCAGTCCCGGAAGAATATAACAATGGTCGTTTAGTCTTTCGTCAAGACCTGCACAGTAAACGGGAACGTCAGGATGTGCCTTTGTGAATGCCTCAACACCCTCAGGTGCCGCAATTATGCACATAAATTTAATTCGCTTAGGGCTGAATTCTTTTATTCTTGTAACGGCATCAATAGCACTGCCGCCTGTAGCTAACATCGGGTCTAATACGAAAACGTCACGCTCACTAAGGTCTGCAGGCAATTTGCAATAGTAATCAACCGGCTTGTGAGTTTCGGGGTCACGGTACATACCGATATGTCCTACCTTTGCGGCAGGGATTAAACTCAATACACCGTCCACCATACCAAGACCTGCACGAAGTATTGGCACAAACGCCATCTTTCTGCCCTTTAAAACCTTAGTCTTAGCAACTGTCAAGGGAGTTTTGGTCTCAACCTCTCTAAGCGGCAAATCCCTTGTTGACTCATAGCACATAAGCATAGCAATTTCGCTAACTAGCTCTCTGAACTGCTTTGAACCCGTTCTTTCATCTCTTAAAATGGTAAGCTTATGCTGGATTAGTGGATGATCCATAATAAAAACATTATCCTTCATCTTTTTCGTCCCCTTAAATTTTAATTATTTTCAATCGCTGTGATTTTATCTATTCTGTTCTGATGGCGGCCGCCCTCAAACTCGGTATCAACGTAAAGGTCTGCAAGTTCAAGCGCTGTACCGATACCGATTACTCTACCGCCGAGGCAGAGGATATTAGCATCATTATGAAGTCTTGTGTACTTAACAGAGAAATGGTCACTGGCAACAGCGGCTCTAATCCCCTTTACCTTGTTAGCCGCCATAGACATTCCTATACCTGTTCCGCAAACTAAAATTCCGCGGTCACATTCCTTTGAAACTACTGCGGCGGTTACCTTAACGGCGATGTCGGGATAATCTACCGATACGTTTTCGTAGATACCAAAATCAGTAACCTCAAAACCTCTTTTGGTCAAATGCTCTGCTATTGCGTTCTTGTGCTCAAGACCGCCGTGGTCACATCCGATTGCAATTTTCATAAACTTTACACTCCTATATCTTTAGTTTTATTTTTTCTTTAAGCTCACGCTCTGCCTGTGGAAGACGAAGATAAACAGGCAGCAGCTTATCTGCCGATACCGTTTCACCCTTTAAAAATTTTTCTTGTGCCGCCAAGGCAACGCAGGAGGCATTTTGATATTTATTAGGCTCTAACGCTAGTTTTACTCCCTTAATATCGTTTGCAAATTTGAAGAATAAATCAGCACCGTCACCTAAAATTATTATTTCTTTATTTTTATCGGATAAGGCTTTTAATTCTTCGGCCAGTTCGGTGCAAAGAAGCGCCCTATCATCTGTTAGTCTTATAATATTTTCGCCGTCGATTTCAAAAAGCGCATTATAAAGCTGATTGCATCGAGCATCCATAACAGGACAAACGATACAGTTTCTGCCCTTATACATTTCTGCCATAGCACGTAGTGTTGAAACGCCCACGCAGGAGATTTTCTTAGCCTGTGCCAAGCCTTTTATGGCGCTGATACCTATTCTGATACCCGTAAAGGATCCCGGCCCTGCGGCAATAGCAAAGCCCTCTATATCATCTAAAGTAAGTTTTGCATTTTGAAGCATCGCTACTATCAGCGGCATAAGGGTTTGAGAATGTGTAAGCTTAACGTTCGAAAAGCTACTGGCTAATATTTTGCCGTCTTCACAAACTGCGGCAGAGCACATTGTTGCCGAACATTCAACGCTTAAAATTTTCACCCTGCCTCACCTCTTGTAATTGTGATTTTACGCTCGTTTTGGTTTTCACCCTGCTCAATTTTAACCGTGATAACGTCGTCAGGTAGTGCCGAGGCGATATTTTCACTCCACTCCACCGCGATAACGCCGCCCTCATCTAAAAAATCAAAATATCCGCAGGAATATAAATCCTCCCAAGAGGAAATCCTATACATATCAAAGTGAAAAAGCGGCAATCTGCCCCCGCGATATTCGTTAACAATAGCAAAGGTTGGAGAATTAGTTTCACCTGTGAATTTAAGTCCACGCGCCAGTCCTCTTGTAAAACAGGTTTTACCCATTCCAAGACCGCCGCGAAAGGCTATTACCTCGCCGCCCGATAAAGACTCTGCAAAATTTTCGGCTATTTGCTCGGTTTGAATTGTACCATCGGATAAAAATTCAAGGCGCAAAAAAATCCCCCCTCTAACTAGATATGATACCACAATTTAAAACTAGTGTCAATTAAAATACAACTTTACTATTGACAAATTACGGCAAAAGATTTATAATAATCTCGAAATTTAAGCGCTTAATTTCAAAAAAATAATAGTTCGGGAGCTTGATGAATTCAGGCTGAGAGGAAGTTGCTGTTTTACAGCTATGCTTTGACCGGTAACCTGATGCGGATAATGCCGCCGTAGGAAACGACAATATAGATTTTATCTAATGCCGTAGGTTACCGCCTATGGCATTTTTATATGCCTCGGCGGTCTCGAAATTTCCGAGAAAGGAACAAAAAATGAAGGTAAAAAAATTAGTTTTCAGCGCTCTTATGTTAGCGCTCGCCACCGTGCTCAGTCTTTTAAAGATTGATATGCCACTTGGAGGCGGTCTTACTATTGTTAGTATGCTGCCTATAGTTATTGTTGCAATGCGTTATAATCTCGGCTGGGGCCTTGCCGTGTCTTTCTTGCACGGCGGTATCCAATTACTGCTTGGTCTTGATAACGTAGCATACGCTAAAACTCTGCCCGTAGCACTCGCAATTATTTTCCTAGACTATATTATAGCGTACGGTGTTTTAGGCTTTACAGGTATCTTTAAAAAACGCTTTAAAAGTATCATTAGTGCTACCGTAGTCGGTATGGCACTAACGTTCACGTTGCGCTTTTTATGCCACTTTATAACAGGCTGGGTTGTATGGGATGCACTCTGGCCTAACGAATTCGGAATGGTATCACCTATATATTCCCTAGCTTACAACGGAATATATATGATACCCGAATTCATACTAACCTTTGGCGTGTTTATATTACTTTATAAGGTTAACTTTTTCAAGCGCTTTCCGCTAAATTAAGCAAATAAACTTTTGCCGCCTATCCTTGACAAAAAAAGGGATAGGCGGTATTATTATATGTAGTTATTTAATTTATGAAAGATGTGAATTTTTTGAACGTTTCAACTACCACTTGGGTACTCGACACCCGTTTAGGATACAAAAACGCTATTAAGGTTTTAAAGCAAGCAGGCTTTAATACCTATGATTTAAAGCTTTACGCAAACGTAAGCGATAGTGCCGAGTTTTTAGCCTCAGAAAATTATAGAGAAAACGCTCTGTACTTTAAAAATTTCGCCGATTCTTTGGAGCTTACCTGCAATCAGGCGCACGCGCCGTATCCTTCAAGCGATGAGGACGAAACTAAAACGAAAGAGATTTTTGATTTAATAGTTCGTTCCATGGAGGTGGCATCAATCCTTGGTGCTAAAATCATAGTGGTTCATCCTATACAACACCTGAATTACGCCGAAAACCAAAGAGAGCTTTTTAAACTCAACGTAGAATTTTATAAAAGTCTTATCCCCTATGCTAAAAAGTTCGGTATCAAGATTGCAACCGAAAATATGTGGCAGTTAAATCTGCCCACTAAAGTTCCTACCGATTCGGTGTGTTCTAGGTCTTGGGAGTTTTGTGAGCTAATAGATGCTATTGACAGCGATTATCTTGTGGGTTGTCTTGATATAGGACACGCATCTCTTATGAATGCCGATATTCCCGAGTTTATAAGAAAGATGGGTAACAAACGTCTTTTGGCGCTTCACATTCACGATACCGATTTAAAGAGTGACTCACACACTCTGCCATTTACACAAAAGATAAATTTTGAGCCGATACTAAAAGCGCTGGGCGAGATAGATTACAAGGGTGACGTAACCTTTGAAGCAGGTCACTTCTTTAAGAGATTTCCTGACGAATTGCTACTTCCTGCCGCAAGACTTTTGTGCGACACGGGAAATTATTTAGCCGCGAAGATAGGCAGTTTCAGATAAGATGAAATATAATTTGAAGATAATAAGGTCCACACGAAAATCTATCGGGATTGAAATAAAATCCGACCTCACGGTAATTGTCAGGGCACCGTTATTTTTAAGTGATAACACCGTAAAAAAACTAGTGCTTGAAAAAGAGGATTGGATAGATAAGAAAATAGAGCAAATAAAAAATAAAAGCAGTTTATCTCTCCCCGCATTCACCCAAAAGGAAATTGAAATTTTAAGAGAAAAAACAAGGGTAATAATAACTCCTAAAGCCGAATATTTTGCTAAAATATTAAACGTTAGTTTTAATAAGCTATCGGTTAAAAAGCAAATAAGTGTTTGGGGCAGCTGCTCTGCTAAACAAAATATAAACTTCAATTTACTTTTATGCCTTTGTCCTGACGAGGTGATAGACTATATCGTAGTGCACGAGTTGTGTCATTTGAAGGAGCTAAATCACTCAAAACGTTTTTGGAGCGAGGTAGAAAAAGTTTTGCCAAATTATAAATCATTAAGACTTTGGCTTAAGACAAACGGCGGCGCACTTATAAAGAGATTGCCAAAATAACAATCTAAATTAAAACTCCCAAAGACCTAAAGGACTTTGGGAGTTTTAAAAATATAGAGAGTACATAAACAGGGACTTATCTTAGAATGTTTGACGGCACACAGGAACCTTCCCCTTTACCGCCTTAATTTTTCTGCGGCGAATAAAGGCTTTTATTCTGCGCTCTAATTTAATAAATCTATCTTCGTGAAGCACAGCCCATAGGGTGCCGACAACGAGTAAAAATTCAAATATTGTTTTAATTACGTCTATAAAGCTCATAGTTTACCTCCGACGAACATTTGTTCGTTTCTGTATTTTTATTATAATATTAAAGTTTCAATTTGTCAAGTGTTTTTTGAAATTTTTTCAAAATTCTTTTTTTGCTGACCTTTTACGACAAAATTATACCACCCTTAGAGTCCTAAAGTTTGGACTTTAAGGGTGGTATTTGAGCTTTATAAGTTTTTATTCAATTATTTCTTTAAAGCTATAGCCTGTTTTGCCTTCTTAACGATATCTACTGCACGAAGGCCAAACTCATCAAGAAGCTTACCTGCAGGACCTGAATGACCAAACTCATCGTAAACACCAAGTTTTACAACAGGAACAGGATTCTTTTCAGCAACAAGCTCTGCTACTGCAGAACCTAAACCGCCGATAACTGAATGCTCTTCAGCTGTAACGATAGCACCTGTCTCTGCTGCTGCCTTAAGAATGATTTCCTCGTCAAGAGGTTTAATTGTATGTATGTTTATAATACGAGCTGAAATACCCTCAGCGGCTAACAAATCGTAAGCCTGTAGAGCCTCGTTAACCATAAGACCCGTAGCAACTATTGTTACGTCGGTACCGCTCTTTAGTTCAACGCCCTTACCAACCTCAAACTTGTAGTCCTCGTCAAAGATAATCGGAACTGCAAGTCTGCCGAATCTCATATAAACAGGGCCGTCAACCTCAAGTGCTGCCTCAACTGCCTTGATAGCCTCGGTTTCGTCAGCAGGGTTGATGATGGTCATACCGGGGATTGTACGCATTAAAGCGATGTCCTCACAGCACTGGTGGGTAGCACCGTCTTCACCTACAGAAATACCTGCGTGTGTAGCGCCGATAATTACGTTGAGGTTAGGATAACCTACTGCGTTTCTAACCTGCTCGTAAGCTCTGCCTGCTGCAAACATAGCAAAGGAACTAGCGATTACCTTCTTGCCTGTTGTAGCAATACCTGCCGCTATACCTATCATATTCTGCTCTGCGATACCGCAGTCATAAAATCTTTCAGGGAATGCCTTTTTGAACATACCTGTCTGTGTTGCTGCTGCAAGGTCAGCATCTAAAACGATAAAATCGTCTCTCTTTTCGCCGAGCTGTACTAAAGCCTTACCAAAACCGGCTCTTGTTGCTGAAGTTTTTACATCTGCCATTTTAGATTTCCTCCTTAAATAAGTGCTGCTTTAGCGGCTTCTAGCTCTGCCATAGCTATCTCAAACTTCTCGTCGTTAGGAGCAGAACCGTGCCAACCAACCTGATTTTCCATATAGGAAACGCCCTTGCCCTTAACGGTGCTGGCGATAATAGCGGTAGGCTTGTCGGACTTAACTGCCTTTTCAAGCGCAGCTTCAATCTCATCAAAGTCGTGACCGTTAATGCAGATTACGTTCCAGTTAAATGCCTCAAATTTCTTGTCGATAGGATGTGGAGAGTTAACCTCCATAACGCTACCGTCAATCTGAAGGTTGTTGTTATCAATAAATGCTATAAGATTGTTAAGGCCCTTGTTAGCGGCAAACATAGCTGCCTCCCAAACCTGACCTTCTTCAATTTCACCATCACCTAAAACGGTGTAAACCTTGTAGTCGTTGCCGAAATGCTTTGCAGAAAGAGCCATACCTACTGCCGCAGATATACCTTGGCCTAGAGAACCTGTTGTCATATCAACACCCGGTACCTTCTTTTTGTCTGGGTGGCCCTGAAGCATAGAGCCGATTTGACGAAGATTTAAAAGCTCGTCAGGTGAGAAAAATCCGCGCTCTGCTAATACTGAGTAAAGGGCAGGTGCCGCATGTCCCTTAGAGAGAACAAAACGGTCACGGTTTTCCATAGTAGGATTTTTAGGATCAATGTTCATCTGCTTGAAATATAGATATGTAAGCATATCTGCGCAGGAAAGTGATCCGCCCGGATGTCCTGATTTTGCTGCATGTACGCCCTTTATTATGCCGATACGCACGTTAAGAGCGGACAAGGCTAGTTCTTTTTTTGTTTGCTCGTTCATTTTCTTTTTCCTTTCTTAAACACCTTGGATTGTTTAATTTCCTAAGTGATTAGTTAAATAATCTATGAAATCGGCAACTGCGCCGTCTTCAACACTGCAAACGGTTATATCTGCTACTGCTTTTATTTCGTCGGGTGCGCCATAGGTTGCGGCAGAAATATCAGCCGCTTTGAGCATATCCAAATCGTTAAAATAATCGCCTATAGCATAAATACAACCTTTTTTAATATTCAAAAGTTTTGCGAGTTTCAGCACTCCCGCCGACTTCGAAACTCCCCTTGGCACCTGCTCCAGCATATGCCTTCTAACCCCGTTTATTACAAACGACGAATTTATAAAGTCGCTGTTTTTTGTAACGGGTAAAAGCGCTTTTTTAAGTTGTTCTGCGTGTTCAAAGTTTTCACAGTGATAAAGCATTTTATTAAACTTTAAACTGTGAAGTTCTGCTTCGCTTAGCGGCTTCCAAACTATTTTTTCGTAAGCGGTGTGCTCGTCGGTCCTATCGGTGCGGTTAAAAACGTATGTATCTTCCCTGTAAAAGCACTGAATTCCAACACCTGAAAAAAGCTCTTTTGCTTTTTTGGCCGCTTTTACGTCATCGCTGTCAAGCAAATACTCAAAAAGGGCTTCTCTTGTATCTAAATTATATGCAATACAGCCGTTGCCGAAAATAGAGGTAGACAAGGTATCTAACTGCTCTGCTACGCACCTTGCGGCGCAGGGCACTCTGCCCGTGGCTAGTGAAAACACACCGCCGTTTTCGACAAAAAACTTTATTTTCTCGTTGTTGCGCTGTGGCACTACCCCGTTTGTAACTAACGTTTCGTCAGCGTCTGCCACCAGCAGACACCCGCTAAAAATCCCCATTGCTATTTCCTTTTTTCGTATAAATAATCTATAAAATCGGCAACTGCGCCACCCGACGCGGTTCCCACCGTAACGGTTGCAACTTGCTTTAACTCCTCGGGTGCGCCGAAAGTTGCCGCCGAAATATCAGCCACCTTTAACATATCCAAATCGTTAAAATAATCCCCTATTGCAAAAATCGAGCCTTTTCCTATGTTTAAAACCTTAGCAAGTTCCAACACGCCTGTTGCCTTTGAAACGCCCTTTGGCATCTGCTCTAGGACGTATCTTTTTTCGGCGTCTATTGTAAGAGATGACATTGTAAATTCACTAAAGGGTGCTAATGGACTTATAGCATCTTTTATTTTATCACAAAGCTCTACCGACTGGCAAAGATAAACCGTTTTGTTTAAATTTTGCTCATAGAGTTTATTTAAATCGAGCGGCGCCCATTTTAGTCCCTCGTATGCTATATGCTCTAAAGCATAATCATTTATATTCGGAATATAAGCTAGTTCCCTATATTCGCATAAAATGGGAGTATCGGGAAAAAGTTCGTAAGCTTTTAAAATAGAAGCGTAATCCTCTTTATTCATTATGCTTTCAAACAGTGCTTCGCCCGTTTTAAAGTTGTAGGCAAGTCCTCCGTTACAGCAAAGAGAAAGCCCTAAATCTTCAAGCTGTGCTTTTACACTATCCATTCCGCAGGGAAGTCTTCCCGTGGCTAACATAAAGGTACCGCCGTTTTGCTCAAAAAACTTAATTTTATCTTTATTTCGCTGTGGTATTATACCGTTTGAAATTAAGGTTTCATCTGCATCTGCCGCTAAAAGACAACGGTCAAAAATCCCCATTTTTTCTCTCCAAATCATTTAAAAACGCCTTGAAATAATCGGGCAGTTCGCTTTCAAAGTCGAGTTTTCTGCCGTCAGGATGTATAAAGCCTAAACGTTTTGCGTGTAAACATTGTCCGTTTAGTTTTTTAATAACTTTTTTAACGCCGTAAACGTCGTCACCCGCAACGGGATGTCCTATATACGCCATATGAACCCTGATTTGATGGGTTCGTCCTGTGGCTAACAAAAGCCTTACGTGTGTAAAATCACCGTATCGCTTTATAACGGTATAATAGGTTACTGCATATTTTGAATTTTTATCGGTAACCGCCATCTGCTTACGCTTTACAGGATGTCTGCCGATTGGCGCCTCAACCTTACCCGCTTCCTCTTTGATATTACCGTAAACTACCGCCTCATATTCCCTTAAAAAGCTATGGTCTTTAATTTGAGACGCAAGGCACAAATGCGCCTTATCGTTTTTGGCAACCATTAAAAGCCCCGAAGTGTTCTTGTCTATTCTATGGACTATTCCCGGTCTCATAACACCGCCTATGCCTGAAAGCGAGTCACCGCAATGGTGCATAATAGCGTTAACAAGTGTTCCCGAATAGTTACCTGCGGCAGGGTGCACCACCATTCCCTTTGGCTTATTGACAACCAAAAGGTCGTTATCCTCATAAAGAATTTCGAGTGGTATATTTTCTGCCTCGGCGGTATATTCCTTCGGCTCAGGTAAAGTGATTTCTACCTTGTCTGCGTTTTTAAGCTTATAATTTTTAGGCTTTATACTGCCGTTTACCAAAACAGCGCCTTGTGCTATTATATCTGCGGCGCGGGAACGTGTTATATCACCTATCTCGGCTACAAAAACATCAAGCCTTTCTAACGCGCCGTCAAAAACACTAGTTATCTGATTCATCGCTAACAGCAGCCTTTACAGCATCAAGTTTTTTCTGCTTCTCGTCCTTTATCATACCCGAAATAAAATAGAACATTAAAAGACCTGCGCCTATTACAATGGCAATATCTGCTATATTGAAAACAGGGAAGCTCTTGAAAAAGGCAAAGTGCAGAAAATCTATTACCTCGCCGTCTCTGAAAATACGGTCAATCATATTGCCTACACCGCCTGAAAGAACCAGTATCAGCGACCAGAATATAAGCTTATTTTTAACACCGTAACGCATAAGAAGTGCAATGCAAACAAGCATTATAATAAGTGTTATAGAAACCAACAGCCAGGTGTAGCCGCTAAGCATACCCCAAGCGCCGCCCGTGTTATGAATATAGGTAAAATCAAGTATGCCTTTAATAAACGTGGTGGACTGCCCTAGTTCAAAATTAGCGGCAACAAGCATCTTTGCATACTGGTCTGCAACCAAAACAACTATGCCCACTATTACTGCAAGAATATAAGAAATCACAAAACTTCTCCTTTTTTATTCCTTAGCGGTATCTGTATTTTCAGAATTTTCTGACTCTTCAACCGCGAAGCTCTTTTTATCAAACTGCTCTCCCGCAATTTCGGCAGACCTTGTAGGCTCTACCGATACAGCATCGGGTATACGTGATAAAAGCTCTAAATGTTCTTTGTATTTTGCGGTTATTTCCGCCTTAAAATCACTAACCTCTTGTCTTAGCTTATCAAACAACTGCTGTTGTCTTTCAACGCTGTCACTTGCCGCTTTTTCTACTTCCTGTTTGCGAACGGTGGCTTTATTTATTGCCTGCTCCATCTCGGTTTCAAAAGCGGTCTTGCGCTCGTTAGCCTTTTGCTCAAACGCAAAGGTGAGTTGCTTCTCACGCTCGGTTATCATAGAAATACTGCTTTCGGCATCCTTTATTATCTGCTCACTTTTTTGTTTAGCCTCTGATACTATCTGCTCGGCGAGGCGCTGAGCTGATAACAACACACTTTGTATGCTGTCCTGTGAATTTTTAAGATTTTGAATCTCGTTTTCGAGTTCCTTTATTTTCGTTTCACGCTCGACAATTGTTCTTTCGTATCTTGAAAAGTCTATCTCGATTTTATCAAGCAGAATTTCTACCTCTTCTTTTTTATAGCCATTTAATGCATTTGAAAATTTAATGTTTTTAATATCGGTTACATTAAGCATATATTTTTCCTCGCTAACAATCTTTTTTAACCTTAAAGGAAATCGCTAAACATATTTTGTATATTTTAAAATTACGCGGCCTTTTTTAGAAAACTCGTCGGCATTTACTATTTTAAATTTACCCTTGCCTCTTACGGAAATCGTATCACCGCTTGATACCTTAACGGTGCTCTTTTGCTGTGTGAACGAATTAAGAATAACCTTAGAATCGTTTATAAGCTCTAATGCGGTATTTCTTGAAACAGAGCAAACTGCCGCTACAACACAGTCAAGCCTTGGTGAAGCTACAGTATCTGTAAAATCCTTTCGGACGGTAGCCTCAGGCAGCGGAAGAGCGTAGCCCTCAGTTACGGTGACTCCCACCCTGCCGACCTTTGTTAATTGTTCCTTTACAAAGGGTGCTATATCACGGTTTATAAATATAACCGCTCTGCCGTTTTCGATTAAAATATCGCCGATTTTATCCCTTTCAAGCCCTAGCGCTATTACGGCGCCTAAAAAATCGCGGTGCGTTAAGGAATAAGACCTATTAAAACTTACAGTCAAAGCCGCTATAGGATATTTTGGCTCGTCGCACCAATCGGGCAAACAGGCAAGGTACACCCTTTTAGCATCATTAAAGCCGCCGCTAAACGAAAAGCTTACACCAACGTTTTTAAGCGTGTCTGCCGCAAGGGTTGCGCCCTCTTCACTCAAAAAGCCGAGATACTGCGGCACTCCGTTTTTTCGGGTGCGCTCTGCAGTATCATAAACTCTGGCTTTCAGAAGACCGCTATCCATTAAAAGTAGATTTTGTTTTCGTCAAAATCGTCGAGCATTAGCTCACCCATAAGGTCAACGTCATAGGCTACGATTATAAAGGTGCTGTTAGCAACCTTTTTGATGTTTCCGTGGTTAGCGTATGCCACACCGCTTAAAAAGTCGATTATTCTTCTTGAAACCTCACGATTTGCGGCTTCAAGATTTAAAACTACGGTTTTCTTATCGTTAAGATGGTCTGCTATAGAGGTAACGTCTTCAAAACGGTCAGGCTTAACCAATACCACCTGCAACTGTCTTGAAGTGGGCTGAACCTGATTTGTAGCCTTTGATTTTATTATGCGGGGGGGTGCTTCCTGACGCTTTGGCTGAGCATAATCGTCTTCGATTTTCTTTTCAGGCTCTGCGTCCTTTATTTCCTCCTCGTAATCATCTTCCTCGGGGATGGTCATAATGTTTTTTATACTGTCCCAAAGTTTCATTCTTTTACAACTCCTTACATATTTTAACTGCTAATGCATTATTTATATATTCGCTTTCCGAAAAGGGCACTGCCCACTCTTACGATATTTGCGCCCTCGCTGATTGCAACCTCGTAATCATCCGACATTCCCATAGACAGAAAGTCCATACTACTATTATCTATTTTTTTGGTGCTAATGTCAATAAACAGTTTATACATAATAGAAAAATATTTTCTATTATCTTCTGCCGTTTCGCATATAGGCGGTATTGCCATCAGACCTTTTACGTAAATATTTGGAAGTTTTGCTATTTCTATTATCGCATTTTCTACTTCTTCAATCAAAAAACCCGACTTGCTTTGCTCATTTCCAACGTTTACTTCAAGCAAAATATCGGTGGTTTTATTGAACTTTACACTTTGCTTTGAAATCTCTTTTGCCAGGCGGACAGAGTCTACCGAGTGTATAAGCTCAACAAAGGGAACTATATCCTTTACCTTGTTTGTCTGAAGATGACCTATAAAATGCCTGTGGCAAGGCAAAAGACAGTCCTTCTTGGATAAAAACTCCTGAACTCTGTTTTCGCCGATGTACTCAAGCCCCTCGGAAATAGCATAGTTAATCCTATCTGCCTCCACCGTTTTTGTGGCGGCAAGTAAAATTATATCTTCTGCCCTTCTTCCCGATTTTTCGGCGGCAACGGCGATATTTTTCTTTATTTCTTTGAAATTTATATCAAAATCCTTATCCGATAACCTTGCCATCGTACAGTTTTCTTCCTTTCACAACTACCTCGTCATAAAGCTTTAGTGTCGGCTCGTCGTTTGTTTGCTTTTGTTCGCATATTATATAGTCCTCGGTCCTGTAAATCACGTTAACGTTAACGAATTTTACGTTAATACCTGAAATTACGTAAACACCTGTTTTACCGTCTACCACTCTGAGCGACTTTTTCGGAACCTTTAGTCCCGAATATTCTTTGTTAACAACCGTCATAGTGGCTGTTCGCATAGCCGCTAATTCACTGTTCATCTGGTTGCAGGAGAAAATCACAACCGCAGAATTCGACTCCTCCGATATATTTATGCGCTCAACCATAACGGGTAGCACGGGACTTGACTTTACTAAGGTCTTAATTGAAAGGGTATCTCCCTCTTTATACTTTAGCGAATCGTTAAGCGGCACCTTTGCGGCTATAAACCACTCATAGTCCGATACGATTTTACCAATGGTTTTGTTATTGCTTTTTTGCGGTTTAAGGCTTGATAAATATTCGGGTGTAATCTCTGAAAGTGTTTTTTCGTTTAGTATGTTTTCATAACCGTCGGTTAGCGATACGAAATATCCCGAAACCTCTGCGGTTATTTTGCCCTTTGATACGGGAAGCGAACTGTTTAAAATATTAAGCTCCTCATTCAAGGCGTTTAGCTGTTCTGAAAAATCGGTCTGTTCGCCCGTTATAACCTGTTTGCGATTTACGGCAAATAAAAGCTCGGTAGCGTCCTGTGAGCATTTCGAAAAGTCGCCCGATGAACTGTTAAAAACAAGCTCTCCCAGTGCTTTTCTAATCTTTTCGTTAACAAGGTCAATATCCGCTGCCTGAACGTCGTTATAGTTTTGAATTTCGGTGATGTCGGCGATTTTTCGCTTTATCTCCTCAATTTTAAGCACGGTTGCAGAAGCGCTGGTATTATCGTAAAGCTCTGCTACGGTGCCTCCCTTTGCAACCCTTTTACCGCTTTCGACCGCAAAGTGCAATACGTTGTTTGTATTGCTTTCAATAACGTGTTCTTTTCTTATAACAAAGCCTGTGATACTAAGGCCGTCAGTAGCGGTGTAAAACTCAGCGCTTTGTGTTGTAATAGGCTTATATACCGCAGAATAAATCTGATGGAAAATAAACACAGCCGCTAAAAGACCTATTAAAATTTTAAGCCACGTACTTTTTGCCATAAGATTTATTCCTTCCTTTCTATTATTCTTAGTGCCTCTTGTACGGTATCGTCCAGGCAATCCGCAAAAATCCAATTTATGCGCTCTTCCCTGTTAAACCAGGTAAGCTGACGCTTAGCATAACGTCTTGTGGCGCGTTTTAGGTTATCGGTAGCCTCTTCGAGTGTTATTTCCCCCTTAAAAAAATCGAAAAATTCCTTATGGCCTATAGCCTGAACGGCACCGCCCGAATTAGCATCATTATACGCTTTTAAAGCCTCATCTAAAAGCCCGTTTTCAAGCATTAAATCCACCCTTAAATTTATGCGCTCATATAATTTTTCTCTATCCTCATAGGTAATTCCTATAAGCGTTACGTCATAGGGCGAAGCTTCCCTTTTGGAAAGCTCGTTTTGTTCACTTTTTGTAAGACCGCCAGAAAGAGATAATTCAAGAGCTCTTATAATTCTTCTGGCATCATTCGGATGAATTTTTTCGGCGGCTTTAGGGTCTAGAGACGTTAGCTTTTTATACATTTCCTCGCTGCCGATTTGCTCTAGTTCTTTTGTAAGCGACGCGCGAAGCTCCTCGTTTGCGGCATCACCTAAAAACTTCACGTTGTCTATCAGAGAATTTATATAAAGCCCTGTTCCGCCGACGATTACGGGAAGTTTATTTCGTGATGCTATCTCGGCAATTTTTTTATGTGCTAATTCTACGTAATCAGCAACCGTGAAACTATCGTTAGGGCTTAAAAACTCAAAAAGATGGTGAGGAACACCCTGCTTTTCGTCCTCGGTGGGTGCGGCAGAGGCAATAGAAATACCTTTGTAAATCTGCATTGAATCGGCGTTTATTATTTCACCTTGAAGCGCCTTTGCAAGTTGTACACCAAGAGCGGTTTTACCCGATGCAGTAGGGCCTACAACACATAAAATTTTTGTTTTTTCGCTCATTGTATTCTGCCAAACTGCCTTTCAAGTTCTTTTCTCTTTATTTCGAAAGCCACAGGTCTGCCGTGAGGACAGTACATAACGTCTTTGTCCGATAACGTATCCTGTGCTAATTTTAACTGTTCCTCTTTTGAGGTTATATATCCTGCTTTTATAGCCGCTTTACAGGCTACCGTGTGATATATATCGTCTATTCTCTCAATGTCTGCCTGATTGCTACGCGAAAGACTACTTGCCGCCTCTTCAACAACTCTAACAGTATCCTCGTTTCGAAGCATTGCGGGAATTGCCCTTACTATAACCGAGCCGTTACCGAAATCCTCAATTTCAAAGCCTAAAGCTTCTAATTTTTCTATATTTTCTAAAACCGCGGTAATCTCGGCATCGCCAAGGCGAACTATTTGAGGCTCTAACAGCATTTGGGTTTCGCTGTTTCCCTCTCGCTTTAAGCGATTAAAAATTATTCTCTCGTGCGCGGCGTGTTTATCTATTAAAAACACGCTGTTTTCACACTCGACTATTATATAGGTTGCAAACGCCTCGCCTATGTATTTAATATCAAGCTGAGGTTTTTCCTCTACTAGCACTTGAGTTTCTTTCGGTTTTTCCTCTGCCTTTACTAAGGGCAGAGTCTCCGATATTTCAGGTGTATTTTCTTCTATATATTTTTTCACCTGTTCGCGCTCAAAAAGTGGACGCTTATCGTCCTCTAAAACGTACTTTTTAGGCTCTATACCCTCAAAAACGTTTGCTTTTGGTATCTCCTTTTTTGGTTCTTCCTTTGGCTGTGGCTTCTGAATATTTATCGGTTGCTGAGTGTAACTTTCAGCCGACATTTTGCCGAAATCCAAAGGCTTTTTAAAAGTAACCTCGGGTCTTGTATCCCTTTGCTCGATAGCGCTTTTTACAGCGTAATAAACCGCCGAGAAAACCTGCTTTTCGTCGGCAAAACGCACCTCGGTTTTAGCGGGGTGAACGTTAACGTCTACCAGTTCAAAGGGTAATTCTATCGACAGTACGAATGCGGGAAATTTGCCTACCATCGTGCTGTTTTTATATGCCTGTTCTACTGCGGCAATAACCGTAGCAGAACGCACAAGTCTGCCGTTTAAAAAGGTATACTGAGCGGCTCTTGACTGACGGCAAAGGAAAGGCTTTGAGGTAAAGCCCGAAACCAAAATATTATCTGTTTTACCGTTTACCTCAATTAAAGAGGACGCTATTTCTCTGCCTAAAATACTGTATATTGCGGTGTATAGCTTACCGTCGCCCGAGGTTGAAAACTGCAGTTTTCCCTCTCTTATAAACTTAAAGGCTATTTCGGGATGAGAAAGCGCCGCACGTTCAACCACAGCCTGTACGGTAGTGCCCTCGGTGGCATCTTTTTTAAGGAACTTCATTCTGGCAGGGGTGTTGTAGAAAATATCCCTTATAATTATGGTAGTGCCGTCAGGACAGCCCGATTCCTCGAAAACAAGCTCTTCGGCGCCCTCAATTACATAGTGACTGCCTAGTGCCTCGTCCTTTGTTTTTGTGAACATTTCAACCCTTGAAACACAGGCTGTGGCGGCAAGTGCCTCACCTCTAAAACCCAGCGTTCCTATTGAGTTTAAATCGTCTGCCGATTTGATTTTGCTGGTTGCATGGCGCAAAAACGCCGTCGGTACGTCGGAAGAATTTATACCGCAACCGTCGTCGGTTATTCTAATCATAGAAATTCCGCCGCGGGAAATTTCTACGGTTACGTGTTTAGAATTTGCGTCTATTGAGTTTTCTATCAACTCTTTTACTACCGAGGCAGGTCTTTCAACAACCTCACCTGCGGCGATTAGCTCAGATATTTCCTTTGATAAAAGCTCTATTTTAGGCACAAGACCGCCTCCTTCCTTATATGTGTTTTACGTTTCTTTAGCCTTTTTTGAGAGGTCAAACAAGACTCCCATTGCTTCTATTGGGGTTAGTGTATTAACGTCCAGATTTTTAAGTTCTTTAAGTAAATCAGTAGCACCCTGAACCTCTAGCGGCAGTTGTGCCGAAGTATCGGTCACCGTTTTATAGGTAACAACACCCTCGTCGAGTGTTTTTCTGAGAATTTCCTTAGCCCTTTCAATAACGGTTTTAGGTATACCGCTAAGACTTGCTACCTCGATACCGTAGCTTTCATCAGCGCCGCCCGGTACTATTCGGCGAAGGAATATTATATCGTCCCCTCGCTTTTTAGCCGAAATGTTGTAGTTTTTAACACCCTTAAACTCGTTTTCCATTGCGGTTAACTCGTGATAGTGGGTTGCAAAGAGCGATTTAGCGCCGAGTTTCTTGCGGTCGGCAACGTATTCGAGTACCGCTCTCGCTATCGACATACCGTCATAGGTTGCGGTGCCTCTGCCGATTTCGTCAAGTATAATAAGGCTGTTTTTAGTTGCATTTTTAAGTATATCTGCAACCTCGCTCATTTCGACCATAAAGGTTGACTGGCCCGACGATAAATCGTCCGACGCGCCCACCCTTGTATACACCGCATCAACTATGCCGATTTGTGCCATCTCAGCCGGTACAAACGAGCCTATTTGCGCCATTATTGTAATCAGCGCAGTTTGTCGCATATAGGTGGATTTACCCGCCATATTAGGACCTGTGATAATAGCACAACGGTTGTCCGCAGTGTCAAGATAGGTATCGTTTGTAACAAACGGAGTTTTAATAATCTGTTCTATTACAGGATGTCTTCCGCCTGTTATATTTATAACTCCGCTGTTATTCACCAGCGGTCTTGTATAGTTGTTGTTTACTGCAACCTCAGAGAGTGAACAAAGAGCGTCAAGACGCGCTATTGCCTCGGCGGTAGCACGGAAGCGAGAAGCAGCCTCAGCCACCTTTTTCATTGTTGCATCGTATATTTCTCGCTCGAGTATAACAACCTTATCCTTAGCCGTAAGCACTTTTGTTTCGAGTTCTTTCAGTTCCTCGGTTATGTAACGCTCAGCGCCCACTAGTGTTTGCTTTCTGATATAATCCTCAGGCACCATATCCTTAAAGGAATTTGTGACCTCAATATAATATCCGAAAACCTTGTTATAACGAACACGGAGAGTTTTTATGCCCGTTCTCTCACGCTCTCTTGTTTCTATTACCGAAAGCAAGGAGGTGCCTGAGTTCATAGCCTCTCTCAGCATATCAACCTCGGCGTTATAGCCTTTTTTTATTATCTTGCCTTCTTTTAATATGTTAGTAGCCTCATCGGAAATTGCGCTTTCTATTAAATCCGCAATATCTTCAAGCGTATCAATTTGACCGTAAATGCCCTTTAACATTTTACAGTTTGAACTTTTTATTGCCTCTTTTACAAGAGGAAATCTTCTTGCCGTAGTGGCTATTGTGAGCATTTCCTTTGGAAGCGCTGTACCGTATATAGTTTTGGTTACGATACGCTCAACGTCTCTGATACCCGTCATAAACTCGATTGCTTCGCAACGCATAAGCGTATCCGAGCACAATTCCTCAATAGCGTTTTGACGGAAATTTATCTCGTTTATCGAGGTTAGAGGTTGGGTAACCCAAGAGGAAATAAGACGTCTGCCCATAGCGGTTTTGGTTTTATCAAGAACACCTAAAAGTGAGCCTTTCTTAGAGCCTGTTCGCATAGTTTTCTTAAGCTCTAAATTGCGAACAGCGGTCATATCAAGCCTCATAAACTGTGCGGGTGTGTAGATATTAACCTTCTTAAGCGCTATTTCTCTGCGTTTTCCGTTTTCGAAAAGATAGTCAAGCACTGTACCCAAAGCGATTTGTGAGGCGCTGTCTACTGCAATGCCTAAATTTTCAGGGCTTACAACCTTAAAGGCATCGCAAACTATCGAATAGGTATATCCTTTATCAAAAATGCCGTTTTGTCTTTTGGTAACGGTGCCCTCGAATTTTTCTTTGAGAAAATCCGCAAAAACTGTTCTTTCAAGCGTTTTTTCACTGAGAATTATCTCAGACGGAGAAAATCTTACAATTTCATCTATTATCTTCTCGTCTTTTGTGTCACCCGATATTTCAGTAAGGTGTGACTCGCCTGTTGAAGCATCAATAAAGCAAACTGCGGCACTATCGCCAAAATAAACCGATGCTAAATAGTTGTTTTTAGACTCGTCAAGCATATCGCCCTCTATGATAGTACCGGGCGTTATTATTCTTACAACCTCGCGTTTTACTATATCCTTAGCGGTAGCAGGGTTTTCGGTCTGCTCACAAACCGCAACCTTATAGCCCTTTTCCACAAGACGCGCAATATATCCCTCACAGCTGTGATAAGGCACTCCGCACATCGGGGCGCGTTCTTTAAGACCGCAATCTCTGCCTGTGAGGGTTAAATCCAATTCCTCAGAGGCAAGTCGCGCATCATCAAAAAACATCTCGTAGAAATCGCCGAGTCTGAAAAATATAATACTGTCCTTATTCTGCTCCTTGATTTCCATATACTGTGTCATCATAGGAGAAAGACCGTCGGTTTTCTTTGCCATCAGTTTACTTCCTTTAGATTTTTAATTTTAAACAAAAATTAGTGACAACCGCCACAAGTTGAGCAAGAGCCTGTACAGCCCTGAACCTCGGGCTCTACTGTTTCTGGGTCTGCGCCGTCAACACACTGACCGATAACACTGTTTATATCGTTTAGCATTGTGTCAAGGTCTGCTTTAGCAACGTTAAAATCAACCATTGATTTGCTCTGCATAACATCAGCATAAATATTGCGAAGCTTTTCGTTTAATTCCTTTGTTTTTGCCTCGTCCTGAGTTTCTGCACTCATTGCTTGTTCGAGATTCATTCTAACAAGATTGAATTCGTTAATTTTATCCTGAACGGCAGTGTCGCTATCAAGCGCTAGTTTTGCCTTTGCAAAGGCAACGTAACGCTCGTCCTTTTGAATTTCTTTGCCCAATTCTCTTACTGCACTTAAAATACTCATTTTTTATTCTCCTTAAAATTTTTAATTTATTTTCATATCAAAACGCCTTTTAGCGTATTGGTATAATCGGTGATTTTTACGTTTTTGAAGCTGCCGAGCAGCGATTTGTCACACTTCACTTCAACACTAAGACCGCCCGAGGTTTTGCCGATTAGAATATTTTTTTCTTCTAAATATTCATCAAACAAAAGCTCGTATTCCTTGCCTATCAGAGCGTTGTTGTTTTGATGCGAAATTTGGTCCTGCACCGCTAAAAGCTCGTCAAACCAAGCACCCTTTTCTTCACGGCTTACGGGGTCCGGCATCTCGGCGGCAGGAGTGCCATTTCTTGCCGAATAAATAAAGGTGAAAAGCTGTGAAAACCTAACCTCTTTTACAAGCGAAAGTGTGTCTTTAAAGTCCTCGTAGGTCTCCCCGGGGAAGCCCACTATAACGTCACTTGTAAAGGTGATATCGGGCATTAGACTTCTAGCCTTTTCTATAAGGGATAAATACTGTGCTCTTGTATAACGGCGGTTCATCCTCTTTAAAATTTCGTCACTTCCCGACTGGAAAGGCAAATGCAGATGCTTTTCTATCTTTTCGCATTGTGACATAGTTTTTAATAACTCGTCGGTACAGTCTTTAGGGTGCGAGGTCATAAAACGAATTCTAAAATCGCCCTCTAGGTCGTTTATCATTCTGAGCAGTTTCGAAAAGTTTATATCCTCTTTTAGTCCCTTGCCGTAGGAATTTACGTTTTGTCCTAAAAGCATTATTTCCTTAAAGCCCTGTTTTATAAGGCACTCGGCTTCCTTTAAAATTTCACTTGATGCACGTGAACGCTCTCTGCCTCTCACATACGGCACGATACAGTAACTGCAAAAATTATCGCAACCGTACATAACAGGCAAAAAGCCTCTTACCGTGCTATCCCTTTCTACAGGGATATCCTCAACTATTTCGCCGTTATCGAGCGTTCTTTCAAATATTCTTTTAGAGCCTTTTAGTCTGTTATAAATAAACTCGGGCAAACGGTGGCTTACCTGTGTGCCAAGCACTATATCAACGTAAGGATAGCTTGTCCTGAATTTCTCTGCAACACTTTCTTGCTGTGACATACAACCCGCCACGCAAATCAGCATTTGAGGCCGCTCTTTTTTATATTTTTTTATTGAGCCTACGTTTCCGTAAACCCTATCCTCTGCGTGTTCTCTTACGGCACAGGTGTTAAAAAGCACAAAATCGGCAACCGAAGGGTCCTCTGTGAAGGTATACCCCATCATAGAAAGCAGCCCTTTTATTCTTTCGGAATCGCTTACGTTTTGCTGACAGCCAAAGGTTACGATACACGCCTTGGGAGTATCTCCATAGGTGCTTTTAACAAGACCTTTGGCAAGTTCTATATATTCTTTATGCCCTAGGCTTCGGGCGGTTTTTACGTTAGGTGTCGGCAAAGCAAAATCTCCCCATTTTTTAATCAGTTTATTATACTATATTTTCTAATTTTAATCAAGTGTTTTTATATATTTATTTATATAAAAAATTATACAATACATCTTGTAAATCGGCACAAAGTGTGGTACAATAAGCTGAATGTAAATTTGTTTATAAGGAGAAATGTTTTTTGTCGTTCCCACTTGAAAATATAAGGAATTTTTGCATTGTAGCACATATAGATCACGGCAAGTCAACCCTTGCCGACCGATTACTAGAGCTTACGAGCTCTGTTGCTCAGCGTGACATGGAGGAGCAAATCCTTGACAGTATGGAGCTTGAGCGTGAGCGAGGTATCACAATTAAGGCACACGCAGTTACGCTTTATTACACTGCTAAGGACGGCACCGAGTACGAGCTTAACCTTATTGACACACCCGGTCACGTTGACTTTAACTATGAGGTTTCACGTTCTCTTGCCGCTTGTGAGGGTGCAATTTTGGTGGTTGATGCTTCTCAGGGTATTGAGGCGCAAACCCTTGCCAACACATATTTAGCGGTTGACCACGGTCTTGAAATTTTACCCGTTATAAATAAAATCGACCTGCCGTCAGCAGACCCCGACAGAATAAAGCAGGAAATAGAGGACGTTATCGGTATTCCTGCCGACGAGGCACCGCTGATTTCTGCTAAAACAGGTCTTAACGCCGAACAGGTTTTAGAGCTTATTGTAAATGGTGTTCCCGCCCCCAAGGGTGACCGAGAAGCACCGCTTAAAGCACTCATTTTTGACTCTTACTATGACCCATACAAAGGTGTTATCGTATATTTCAGGGTTGTAAGCGGAAAGCTTAAATGCGGTGATACGGTTAAAATGATGGCAACGGGCGCTACCTTTGATACGGTTGAAATCGGCAGAAAGGGCGCTATGAGGCTAGAGCCTTGCGACTGTCTTGAAGCAGGTGAGGTAGGTTATCTTGCCGCATCTATAAAGACCGTTTCTCAGGCTAGAGTGGGCGATACCATAACACTGGCAGAAAACGGAGCTAACGAAGCGCTTCCCGGTTACAAAAACGTAAAGCCTGTTGTCTTCTGCGGTATTTATCCTGCCGACGGTGCAAAGTATCCCGACCTTAGAGAAGCACTTGAAAAGCTACAGCTAAACGACGCTTCACTAATCTTTGACCCCGAGACCTCAACTGCGCTGGGCTTTGGCTTCCGTTGCGGATTTTTAGGTCTTTTGCATATGGAAATTATTGAGGAACGCCTAGAGCGTGAATATAACCTTGATATTATCACAACGGCACCAAGCGTTGAGTATAAGTTCACCTTAACCGACGGCAGTCAGGTTTCGGTGGATAACCCTACAAACTATCCCGACCCGTCGGTGATATCCGAAGCGTTAGAGCCTGTTGCTAACGTTCATATTTACTCGCCTAACGATTACGTTGGTACGATAATGCAGTTATGTGAAGAGCGCCGTGGCGACTATATTGATATGAAATATATGGGCGACAGGGTTGACATTCATTACATTTTGCCCATGGGCGAAATAGTTTACGACTTTTTTGATGCGCTAAAATCCCGCACAAAAGGATATGCTAGTTTTGATTATGAAACGGCGGGCTACAATAAATCAAGTCTTGTAAAGCTTGACGTTATGTTAGCGGGTGAAACCGTTGATGCGCTTTCGTTTATCGTTCACAACTCAAACGCATATACTAGAGCTAGACGTATAGCTGAAAAGCTAAAAGATTATATCCCCCGTCAGCTTTTCGAAGTACCTGTACAGGTGGCTGTGGGCGGTAAAATCATCGCGCGTGAAACGGTTAAGGCGCTTAGAAAAGACGTTCTTGCAAAATGCTACGGCGGTGATATAACCCGTAAAAAGAAGCTTCTTGAAAAACAGAAGGAAGGCAAAAAGAAGATGCGCCGCTTAGGCTCGGTTGAGGTGCCTAAGGATGCGTTTATGGCAGTATTAAAGCTTGACGAATAGGAGAAAAAGATGGCTATCAGTAAAAGACAGGCGGCTATTCGCAGAAGAAGAAAATTTATAATTTTATCGCTACTTTCGGTAGTGTTGGTGATTACTGTGGGAATACTAGGTATAACTGCGCTTATAAATAGGTTTTCCACACCTGACGACTCACAGCAAAGCAGTAGCAACAGCCTTAGCAGTAATGCTTCTTCGTCAACCGCTAATAACGACGTAAGCTCTATTCCTGCTAACAAGGATACCTATAATCCCGATAACAAGCAGATGATTAACGTCGGCGGCGTAGAGCTTGATGCTAATTTCCGCAGAGTAGCACTTATAAACGCTAAAAATCCTCTGCCCGATAATTATGACAAGGATATAAGAGCTTCGCTTGTGACTGTAGACGCAAATCTTAGAAACAACAACTACGTTACCGATATTCACAAGGACGTTTATCCTTATATTACCGCTATGGTAAAGGCGGCACAGGCAGACGGCGTTAATCTAAAGGTTTGGTCACCCTTCCGTTCTTACGGCGACCAAAGGGTGCTGTTCCAAAATCAAGTTAACCGAGTAAACGGTGACGAGGCTTTAGCCGCAACCGTAGTAGCACGACCCGGCACCAGCGAACACAACACAGGCCTTTGCGCCGATTTTAATATGGCGAGCGACAGCTTTGAGTCTACTCCTATGTATACCTGGATGGTAGAAAATGCCGAGAATTACGGTTTTATTTTAAGATATCCTAAGGACAAAACCGATATAACAGGCGTTATATACGAGTCTTGGCATTGGCGCTTTGTCGGCATTAACACCGCAAAGGAAATGAACCAGCTTCAAATGACACTCGAGGAATACGTAGAATATAAAAACATTGATTGGCAGTCAGAATTAAGCTAGAAAGGGCGGTCTTTATGGATTGCAAACAGTTTTTTGATAAATTATCAGGCAAAAAGATTGCTATTTGCGGAATAGGTATAAGCAACACTCCGCTGATTTTAAGTTTTCTTTCAAGGGGTGCTCGAGTTATAGCGTGTGACCGCCGCTCAAGAGAGCAACTGGGCGCTATTGCCGATGAGCTTGAAAATGCAGGTGCAGAGCTTAAACTTGGCGACGGCTATCTTAATAACCTAGAGGTTGATATAATATTCAGAACTCCGGGTATGAGCTTTTATCTTCCCGAGCTTGAGGATGCAAGAAAAAAAGGAATACCTGTTACAAGCGAGATGGAGGTTTTCTTCGATTTATGCCCTGCTACTGTTTTTGCAGTAACAGGCTCGGACGGTAAGACCACCACCACAACCCTTATTGCAAAAATGCTAGAGGCTGAGGGCAAAAAGGTATACGTTGGCGGTAACATCGGTAATCCTTTGCTCCCCGAAATCGAAAATATAACTAAGGACGATTACGTTGTTGTAGAGCTTTCCTCTTTCCAATTAATCTCAATGCGTAAAAGCCCCGACGTTGCGGTTGTTACAAACGTAGCGCCCAACCACCTCGACGTTC
The DNA here is from genome assembly GCA_045602945.1 of Acutalibacteraceae bacterium. Classification (GTDB taxonomy): domain Bacteria; phylum Bacillota; class Clostridia; order Oscillospirales; family Acutalibacteraceae; genus UBA737. The sequence continues at coordinate 30,631 of JAZSCM010000035.1, forward strand.
ACAAGGATATGGACGAATACGTTGAAGCAAAGAAAAACATTATTCTACACCAAAACGCATTTTCCCGCACGGTGTTAAACCGCGATAACGAGATAACAGAGAGCTTTAGAAAAGACGTGCGCGGTCAGTCCCTTGGCTTTAGTATGGAGAAAAAGCTAAACAACGGCGCTTGGCTAGACTCTAAGGGTATGCTTCATATGGCATACCGCGGTATTGATGTTCCTATTCTTGACCGCAAGGATATTGCCATTATCGGCGACCATAATGTTGCAAACTACCTCACCGCCATAACTGCTGTTTGGGGTTACGTGGGTGTTGACAGTATTAAAAAAGTGGCAAAGGAATTCAAGGGTGTTGAGCATAGAAACGAATTGGTTCGTGAGCTTAACGGCGTTAAATACTATAATGATTCTATAGCAACAAGTCCTACTAGAACTATTGCAGGTCTTAAGGCGTTTGACCGCAAGGTAATGCTAATAGCGGGCGGCTACGATAAGCACATTCCGTTTGAACCGCTTATGCCCTATCTTGTAGATAAGGTTAAAGTTTTATTCCTTTGCGGTGCTACTGCAGACAAAATAGAAAACTGTCTTTTGAATTTTGACGGTTATAAGGGCAATCCCAAAATAGTTCGAGTAGCGGATATTAAAGAGGCTGTACAAAAAGCACACGAGATGGCAACTGACGGTGACATAGTAACCCTAAGCCCCGCTTGTGCGAGTTTTGATGCCTTCCCCAATTTTACTATGAGGGGTAATTACTTTAAGGAAGTAGTGAACAAACTTTGAAAAGAATAAAAGAGGATTTAATAAGCCTTTGCAAAGCCGTTTCGGTGGGTAATAAAAGCGACGCTTCTACACTTGCGGCAACGCTTTTAAGCGAAAATGCGAAAATTTTTAAACCTAATAATAATCAAACTGTTTTAGCCGAAATAAAGGGTGAAAAGGACTATACCCTTATGGTTGAGGCGCATATTGACCAAATCGCCTTTACTGTGACCGATATTGACCATAACGGCTTTTTAACACTAGCTAAATGCGGTGGCTTTGACCTTAGAATTTTACCTGCTACCAGAGTGCTTATTCACGGCAAAGAAACCGTCAAGGGCGTTTTTTGCAGTACACCTCCCCATTTGTCAAAGGGTGATAAGGAATATAGCGATATAGCCGAATTAAAGGTCGATACACTACTGGGTGAAAAGGCTAAGGAAATTATTAGTCTCGGAGATTTTGTAACATACGATTTTGAGGTTTCAGAACTTTTAAATAACCGTATTAGCTCAGGCAGTATTGATAACAGAGCAGGCTGTGTTGCCGTTATTGAACTAGCACGTAGACTAAAGGACAAAAAACTGCCCTTTAACGTGGTTTTCTGCCTTGCAGACGGCGAAGAATTAGGTAACAGGGGCGCTATTCCCGCAACCTATTCTGTTTGTCCCGATGAAGCTATTGCAATTGACGTGAGTTTCGCCACAACTCCCGATGTCAGTGAAACTGAGGGCGGCGCTTTAGGCGGAGGCGCAATGCTTGGCTACTCGCCTATACTTAATACCGAGATTACAAAGAAGTTAGAGAGTCTCGCTAAAGAGAATAATATCCCCTTACAAGCAGAGGTTATGGGCGGCAGAACCTCAACCGATTCGGACGTAATTTCTATTAGCCGAAGCGGTGTTAAAACAGGTCTTTTATCTATACCGCTAAGAAATATGCACTCTTGCGTTGAAACGGTCGATTTAAACGATATTTTAAGCGTTTGTGATATTTTAGAAAAATACGTTCTATCAGGAGGTATTTTAAATGACTAAGCTTTTAAAAAGCCTTTGTATGATAGACGGCACCTCGGGTGACGAAAATCTGGTAAGAGATTTTGTTATAAACGAGATTAAAGATTTTTGCGAATACAAAGTAGACAATTTAGGAAATATCATAGCCTTTAAAAAGGGCAAGAAAACACCGAACAAAAGGGTTATGATTGACGCGCATTTAGACGAGGTAGGTCTTATCATCACCTCGGTTACAAGCGACGGTTTCTTGCGTTTTACGACGGTAGGCGGTATAAACACCGAGGTAATGCTATGCCGTAGTGTTTTAATAAACGGCAAGACAAACGGTGTTATAGGTATGCGCCCTGTTCATTTATGCAGTGGCGACACCGCTAAAAAGCTACCGAAATCCGATAATCTTTATATAGATATCGGTGCTAAAGACAAGCAAGAGGCATTAAACTTAGTTTCGCTTGGTGACCGCGCCGTAATAAAGGGTGACTACTATCAAAACGGCGATATGATTTTATCAAAGGCGCTTGACGATAGGGTTGGCTGTGCCGTGCTTTGTTCCCTTATAAAAGAGGAATCCGAATATGATTTTTACGCTTCCTTTTCCACTCAAGAAGAAGTAGGTCTTAGAGGCGCTAAGGTTGCGGCATTCGGCATAGAGCCTGACTCTGCAATAGTATTAGAGGGCACTACCGCCTCCGATATTTCGGGTGTTCCCAGTGATAAAAAGGTGTGTGTGCTAGGTGACGGTGTAGCCGTTTCGTTTATGGACGGCACTACGGTTTATGACCGCGAATATTACAATTTAGCACTAAACAGCGGACTTAAAGTTCAGGTAAAGGCTGCCGTTGCGGGCGGTAATAATTCGGGCGCTATACATCTTAGTAAAGCAGGTGTCAGAACGGTTACTTTATCCGTTCCCTGCCGATATATTCACTCTAACTCATCGGTTTGCAATATAAACGATATTTACGCTCAAAAGGATTTAGCTAAATATATGCTAAAGGCTATTTGTGAGGAAAATTAAGTGATTTCTTTAATAAAAAAACTGCCCGAAATAAACAATAATTCTTCGGCAGAGTTAATAAAAATAAAATGCCTTTTTGATGCATACAGCGATATAGCGCTTTTTTGGTCGCAAAGCGGAAATGATACTTTGATTTCTATGCTTGACGGCAACATGGTGATATACGCAAAAAATCCCGATTTAGAGGAACTTGAAAGCTTTATAAACGTTATAGGTCCTAAAAGCGTTTTTACAGATTTTAAAACCGCTGTGGCTTTAGGTCTAAACATTTCAGAAAAAGCGGTAGTGCTAAAAAGGGATTGCAATATTGCACCAATAGACTCCCCCGACAATCTTAAAAGCGACCAAATTTATAGCCTTTTAAACGTGGACGGGCTATCTCTTCCCCCGTTTGATACCTTTGCCGTGGATTTTTGTCACCGCAAAAACATAGGCAAATTAAAGGTTTTTGCAAAGGGCAAGACCTTTGCGGCTATATCAATACATTCAGGTGACGTATGCCTTATAAACGGTATATCGAGCAAACAAAAAGGACAAGGCTCTGTAGCGCTCGACGGTATACTGTCGCAAAATTTCGGTAAAACGGCGCTTGTTTGTGCTAAAGAAAACGTCAAAAATTTTTATATAAAAAACGGCTTTTGCGAAATTTACAAAGCCGCTTATTGTGTGAGGTAAAATATGGAATTTTTTAAGTTTAATCCTGCTCTTTTAAGGGCAGACAAGAAAATCGAGGAGCTTATCCGCCCACAATTTGAGAAAATAGAAGCAAACACTCTTTACAATCAACAAAAAGTGCTTTCGGCATTTATAAACAACAGGGTTAGCGAGATGCATTTAGGCGTGTCCACAGGCTACGGCTACGGTGATATAGGACGAGATACCCTCGATGCCGTTTTAGCACAGTGTATGGGCGCTGAGGATGCGCTAATCCGCCACAGCTTTGCATCGGGCACACATACTTTATCGGTAGCACTTTTCGGTATTCTTCGCCCAGGTGACAAGGTTTTATGTCTTACAGGCAGACCTTATGACACAATAACGGGCGTTTTCGGTATTGATAGCGTTGAGGACGGCTCACTTGCCGATTTCGGTGTTGAGTACAATCAAATTGACCTTTTGCCCGACGGTACACCCGACGTAAACGCTATTCGCTCCGAGCTTTCTTGGGGTAAATACAAAATGGCTTACATACAGCGCTCACGCGGTTACAGTCTAAGGCCCAGCCTTTCAATTGACCAAATTGAAATTTTGTGCAAGGCGGTAAAAGAGGTATCCCCCGCTACAGTTATTATGGTTGATAACTGCTACGGCGAGTTTGTTGAAAGAAAAGAACCTTGCGACGTTGGTGCAGACCTGTGTGCAGGTTCACTTATAAAAAATCCGGGTGGAGGTATAGCGCCCTCGGGCGGTTATATAGCGGGTAAGAAAAAATATATTGAGATGTGCTCACACAGAATGACCTGTGCGGGTGTAGGCCGTGAGGTTGGTGCATCCCTCGGTCACAACCGTGAGCTTTATATGGGACTTTTTGCCGCTCCCCACGTAACAGGCGAAGCGCTCAAAACCGCCATTTACTGTGCGGCAATGTTAGAAAGAGCAGGATATGAGGTTAGTCCTAAGTTTAACGAGGACAGAACAGATATTATTCAAAGCGTAGTGCTTAAAAGCGAAAAAGCGCTTGTTGCCTTTTGCAAGGGTATGCAGGCGGGTGCTCCTGTTGACTCCTTCGTTAGCCCTGAGCCTTGGGATATGCCGGGATATACCGATAAGGTTGTTATGGCAGCGGGTGCCTTTACAAACGGTGCTTCAATAGAGTTATCAGCCGACGGGCCCGTGCGTCCTCCCTTTGCCGCTTGGATGCAGGGCGGACTCAACTACCAAAGCGGTAAAACAGGCGTTATGTTGGCGGTTGAAACCATGATTAGAGAGGGCATTATAAGCAATTTAGGATGCTGATTTTAAACTAAATTTTGTGTTAAGGTGGAATATAAAGTGAAGCAAATTTTTGCAGGAAAGGTATACGAATTAGTACCGCAAAGCCAAGGAGTAGTTTTTCCATACCGCAGAGGCGGTGACGACCAAAACGCCCTCGTTTGTCTTAAAATGATTTCAATCGACGACGGTATGATGAGCGACGTGGCGAAAAATATATATTTTATTTCAAAGTTCGGCACCAACTACCGCGCCTCGATTGAGCTTTGCAGCAACTACGTGCTGTCACATGCGCTGGTGCTTCCGTCGGGCAGAGTTTTTTTATCGAGTGATAACGGTAATTCATATCTTATAGACGGCGACGGTCTGCCCGTTTGGAGTGGGGATTTAAAATATAAGGGCGAGGTGCCTTCCGATATTGCGGCATATAAAAACTGTCTTTGGGCAACTTATAAAAATGCAGGGGTTTTGGTGCGCTTCAACCTTAATACAATGCGCGAGGAGCTTCGTATCGGCGGTAAAAACACACCGTTCGACAAGCCCTGTCATATTTTCATTGACGGCAATATAGCATATGTTAGCAACGCAGGGTCTAACAAGCTGCTTCGCGTAAATTTAAACTCTTATACGGTTGATGATTTTAAAGAATTTTCGGAACCCGTTTATTCTTACATTAAGGTAAAAGAGCATCAGTTTGTTCTGCTTGAATCGGGAATTTATATGCTCTAAAGGAGACTTTAAAATGCTTGAAAAGACACTTATTCTAAACAATTTTGAAGAGGTTAAGCGATTTGTTGACCTCGCAAGCAGTAAGGATTACGATATAGAACTTATGTCAGGCAAATACATTGTAAACGCAAAATCCATTATGGGTGTTTTCAGTCTTGACCTGACAAAACCTGTTATTATGGCGGCTCACTGCGAAAACGTTGCAGAGCTTTCCCGTCAGGTAGAGCAGTTTATATACGACCCAAAAACTACTAAATAAGGATTTTTAAAATGGACTTTCTCTCTCTTCGTAGAAAATTAATAGAAAAAGATTTTAGCGGTATGAATGACCGTCAGTTTGAGGCTGTAACCACCGTAAACGGTCCTCTTCTTGTATTAGCAGGTGCCGGCAGCGGTAAAACCACCGTGCTTGTAAACCGAATAGCCAACCTTGTAAAATACGGTAACGCCTATCTTTCTAATGAGATACCCTTCTACCGTGAGTCAGACATAGACGAGGCAAATAATTATTTAGAGGGCATAACAAATACCCTCTTTTCGAGTGCATTTTCTCTTGATGCTCCAAGACCTTGGGAAATACTTGCCATAACCTTTACAAACAAGGCGGCAAATGAACTTAAAAGCCGTATTTGTGCAAAACTTAGTGACGAGGGTAACGGCATCTGGGCGGGTACCTTTCACTCTATTTGCGGTAAAATACTTCGCACCAACGCAGAATACGCAGGTTATACCTCACACTTTACTATTTATGACACCGACGACCAAAAGCGTGTTATGAAGGAAGTTATGAAAACACAGGGTATTGACGAAAAGATGTTCCCTGTAAAGAGTGTGCTGTCGGCAATTTCAAATGCCAAGGATTCACTTATCTCTCCCGAAGAATTTGAAAATTCGGCAGGAAGCGATTACCGTTTGCAAAAAATTGCCGTTCTTTATAAAGAGTATCAAAAGGCTTTGAAAAATGCCGATGCTATGGATTTTGACGATATGATAACCGAAACGGTTAAAATGTTTAATAACAACCCCGAAATACTTAAGCACTATCAAAACAAATTCAAATACATAATGGTAGACGAATATCAGGACACAAACCACGCACAGTACGTTCTTGTAAATCTTTTATCAAGAGCCCACAAAAACCTTTGCGTTGTAGGTGATGACGACCAGAGTATCTATCGTTTCAGAGGTGCTACCATTGAAAATATACTAAACTTTGAGGACGATTACGACAGTGCTAAAACCATTCGTCTTGAGCAGAACTACCGTTCGCACGGCAATATTCTAAACGCCGCTAACCGCATTATTGCTAACAACAAGGGCAGAAAGGGCAAAAATCTTTGGACCGATAAGGGCGACGGCGAGCTTATAAACGTGCACACTGCAACTGACGAGCGCGAGGAGGCACGATACGTCGCCGATAAGATACTTGAAAACGTTAAAAAAGGCGATAAATTTTCCCAAAACGCCGTTCTTTACAGAATGAACGCACAGTCGGCGGCGGTTGAAAACGTTTTTGCAAGAAGCGGTATTCCCTACACCGTTATAGGCGGTCACCGTTTCTACGACCGCAAGGAAATCAAGGACGTTTTAGCCTATCTTTGCGTTATAAACAACACTTCCGATAATCTAAGACTAAAAAGAATCATAAACGAGCCTAAAAGGGGTATTGGCGATACAACCGTAAACAACGCAGCCGCCATAGCTGAAGGTCTCGGCATTTCTTTATTCGAGGTATTTAAAAACGCCGAGGATTACCCTACTATTTCCCGAGCCGCCTCAAAACTTAAGGAATTTTGCGCTATGATTGAGGCTTTAAGGGAAATAGCAGAAACCGAGTCGCTTAGCGCGTTACTTGAAAATATGCTCGAAAAAAGCGGATATATGGATTCGCTTATAATAGATACCTCTATGGAGGCTATTGACCGCAAGGCAAACGTTGAGGAATTTGCTTCCACCGTTAAATCTTACGAAAATGAAGCCGACGAGCCCTCCCTTTCGGGATTTTTAGAGGAAATAGCGCTTGTAACCGATATCGACGCGCTGAATACTTCAGAAGACCGTACCGTTATGATGACAATACATTCGGCTAAAGGCCTTGAGTTTGATAACGTATTTTTAGTAGGTCTTGAGGAGGGTATCTTCCCCGGTATGCAGTCAATCTACGGCGGCGAATCGGAGATTGAAGAAGAAAGGCGCTTAGCATACGTTGCGGTAACGAGGGCTAAGAAAAAACTGGTTATCACCAACACGTCAAGCCGTATGCTTTACGGTTCAACTACAAGAAATGCACCGTCACGTTTCCTTAATGAAATACCATTAGAATACCGAAACGACACCGCAGATACAAGAGGAAGTTTCTATAGCGGTTACCAAAAAAGCGGCGGATTTAATGATAGCTTTTCCACACCCAAACCCAAAAGAAGTGCACCCGTATCGTTTGGAAACAGCTCGTTTAGCAAACCGAAATCCAACTCCTCCAGTTACGTAGCGGGACAAACCGTAATGCATAACACCTTCGGCAAGGGAATGATAATAAAGGCAACGCCTATGGGTAGTGACACGCTACTCGAAATCGCCTTTGAAAACGTAGGCACAAAAAAGCTTATGGCAAACTTTGCAAAGCTTAAAATACTTTAATATTTAAAAGGAGTGAAAAAGGTGGCAATACCATCCAAAGCTGTAAAAAGCACCGCAAAGGCGGCTTTAAAGGGCCATTGGTTTATAGCTTCATGCGCATCAATAGTCTTTATGTTGGCGCTTACTTTAACCTTTTTAGCTGGTTCATTGTTAGCATCGGTGTTACCTAGCGTCGCAGTATCGGTGTTGTTTTGCGCGTTGCTGATTTTTTTAATTTGTCCGCTTTTTTTAGGACTTTTAAGGCTCTTTAAAAACCTGATTTTAGAATACAAAACCGACCCTTTAGAAATATTTGTTTACTTTGCCGCTTTTCCTGCTTATAAAAGGGCAATAAGGCTTATCCTTGAACTTTTTGCAAGGTTTATATTTTACGGAGTTATTGCCTTAATCCCTGCAGGTATAATAAAGCTTATCACATCGGATTTATTTTTCAGAATTTTAAACACCGATATCCCGTTGTGGAGTGCCAGTCTTAATACACTCTTATCTTTTTTAATCGGTATGGCGGCACTCAGCGTTTTTATTTTAATGCTGCGTTTTTATTTAGCGCCCTTTCTTTTGGTGGCTGACGATGATATGACAGTGGGTGAAGCAATCCATATGTCTACCATTTTGTCACGCCGTTCATCGAGTGAATTATGGTCACTGGCATTTAGTTTTTTAGGAATCTTTTTTATAAATTTATTTATGATTCCGCTGATTTTCACACTCCCCTATATTTTATGCGCTTTGACAGTGCACTCACGATATGCAATTGCAAATTTCAATCTAAGCATAAATCAACCGAATTCATACGGGTTTTAAGGAGGATTATTTATGAAAACCAAACCGTTATTTATAGTAATCTACGTTATAACCCTGATTATAACCCTCGTTAATTTGTTTTTTACTGTGAAGAGCAGTCTTTTTGCAGACATAGACAAGCTTCCTAAGGGCGAAATTCTATACACCGTAAGCTCACCGTCGGGCAACCAAGAAATCAACGTTTACTGTGTTGAAAATTCACTTGGCACCGCTATTAGAGCAGAACTTAAAACAAAAGATAAGGTTACAAACGTTTTTTGGCAAACAGGTATAGACTCGGTTGAGGTTAAGTGGTTAAATAACGACGTTGCGGTTATAAACAGTATCCCGCTCGACGTTTCCCACGGCGGATTTTACGATTGCAGAAACGGTGTTTCCCTGTTTAGCGACGGCGCTATCGAGGGCGAAGGTTTTGTTGACGAAAACGGCAACGTAATGCCGAAAAGATATTAGTATGATAAAGAAAAATGATATTATAGAGCTAAACGTTACCGATTATACCGATAAGGGCTTTGGCATCGGCAGATATGAAGGTCTTGCCGTTTTTGTGCCGCTTTCGGCTATCGGTGATACACTTAAGGTTAAAATAGTAAAGCTTCAAAAAAGCTATGCCTTTGGAAAAATAGAGGAAATTGTGATACCCTCTAAGGATAGAATAGAGCCTGACTGCCCCGTTTTCTCAAAATGCGGCGGCTGTGCTTTCAGGCATATAAGCTATGAGAGTGAATTGAAATACAAACAAAATGCAGTGTATAACTGCATGAAGAGAATAGGCGGTATAGACCTTATGCCACAGCCTATAAAAGCACTCTCTCCCCTTTGTTACCGCAACAAAGCACAGTACCCTATAAACCATGGAAAACAGGCGGGATTTTACTCCACCCATTCGCATAGAATAATTCCATCAAACAATTGTCTTTTACAGCCAAAAGAGTTTGAAACGGCGGTAAAGGTTTTTGAAAATTGGCTTAGAGAAAAAAACGTTTCCGTATACTCAGAGGAAACACACAAAGGTCTAGTGCGACATTTTTATCTGCGCTGTTCGTCATCTCAAGATATTATGGCGGTAGTGGTTATTAACGGTGATACTCTCCCCTTTTCAGATAGCCTGATTAAAGCGCTGAAATCAACGCTTGGTGAAAAGTTTAAAAGTCTGCAGATAAATAAAAACAAGCAAAAAACCAACGTTGTTTTAGGAAACGAGTGCGTAACTCTTTACGGTAGTAACACACTTTCCGATACCCTTTGCGGTGTTAACGTTTCTATCTCTCCGCTATCCTTTTATCAGGTTAATCACGATATGGCAGAAATTCTTTACAGTACCGCTAAAGAGTATGCAAACCCCGAAGGCAAAACGATTTTAGACCTTTACTGCGGTGCAGGTACAATAGGTCTTTCTATGGCACGTGAAGCCGAAAAAATAATAGGTGTAGAGATTATACCCGAAGCGGTTGAGGATGCTAAGAAAAACGCTTTAAACGGCGGATTTTTAAATGTTGAATTTATCTGTGCCGATGCATCCACTGCCGCAACACAGTTAAAGAAAAGAAACCTTAAACCCGACGTGGTTATTCTGGACCCGCCAAGAAAGGGTTGCGATGAGCAACTTATAAAAACAGTGGCAAACGATTTTTGTCCTGAAAGGATAGTTTACGTCTCCTGCGACAGAGCAACACTTGCCCGTGATATTAAGCTTTTTGCAGAACTAGGCTACAATTTAAAAGAATACACCCCCTGTGATTTGTTTCCAAGAACAGCACATTGTGAAACTGCCGCACTGTTAGTGCGGACGGTTTCATCGATATAAATCTTTTGCAAGATTTTCTATATATCCTAACGGATTCGATATGTGCTAAAGCACTCGATATGTTTCCTGACGGAAACGAGATTTATATCATATCGAAAACGAGCAAAGCGAGTTTATATCGAATTTCACGAAGTGAAATATATCGAACACGCATAGCGTGTATATCGACAAAGGAGAAATATTATGGAACAAAATAAAAATCAGTTACGAGAGGAAACAATAGATTTAGCGATTGAAATATCGGATACGTGCGATAAAATCAAAGGTTGTTCTGTATATATCAACCAACTTTTGAGATGTTCTTCGTCGATTGGCGCAAATCTTCACGAAGCCAAATATGCTCAAAGCAGGGCCGACTTTATAAACAAATTAGAAATTGCTTTGAAAGAGTGCTTTGAAACTGAGTATTGGTTAGAACTGATATTCCGTAAAAATAAAATTGATGAAATCACATATAAAAGTTTAATAAACAAGTGCGGAACAACACGCAGAAAACTTATTGCATCTATTACGACAGCGAAAAATATGGTATAGCATACATTTTTGAAGAATAGCCATATCCAGTACACAATGAAACCTGCTATGCCAAAAAACACTTATAAAAACTAACACGGCTATCGGAATTTCCGATAGCCGTGTGTTTTTATATCAAATCTTTGGTGGATTTACTTATTTGTTCATCCTCTGAAAAGAGATATGAATATGAAAAGAATACGTAACCGCTAAGTGTTTTATCCTCATCAATTAATTTTACCTGTCTTTTTAGTATATCGGTGTTTTCCTGCCATTCGTAGCAATCAGGCTCTTGCGCTGTTCCTACTTTATAGGCGGCAAGACCGATTGTAAGCCTTGTATCAAAACCTTTAAGCAGATTTTTCCAATCCTTTAAAAGTGTTTCAAACTGAAAGTTTTGGTCAGGATACTCAAAACCGAAATAAAGCTGAGGGATAATTCTATCAACACAGGAGTTTTCTGCCCAAGCCTTAACGTCGGCAAAATACTCATTATAGTTTTTAGTTATCGACGCGGTAGGGCTTATGCTAAACTCTATATCCTTATCGTAAAACTTAATGGCAGTATAACAGCCGCTTATAAGCGAATTAACGTTTGCTCTGCGAAAGTCTTCGAGCGACATAGGATTTTGGGTGCCGCTTTTGTAAAGCTCGTATGAAGCGCTGTCAAACGTGGCGTCGGTGGTAGGATAAAAGTAATCGTCAAAATGAATACCGTCTACCTTGTAGTTAGATATTACCTCGCGCACACCGTCGATTATAAGTTTTCTTACTTCACTTGATGCCGGATTTAAATATAATCCGTTTGAAACAAGCACGTTGTTGTCGTTTTCGGTATCTTGGTCTGTAAGCCAACCGTAAACGGTGCCAAAGGGCGAAAGGGTAGTAATATCGCTATCGGAAGTTTTTATCCTGTAAGGATTAATCCAGGCGTGAAAGCGAATATTTTTTTGGTGGCACACGTCTATCATATACTCTAAAACGTCATAGTCTTTGTCGGCAGTAGCTCTTATGGGAAAAAGTTCGCTTTTGTAAATAGCATCGGCGAAAGCTCTTGTGTGTATGTAAGCGTCACTTATTCCCGCCTTTTGCATTTTTTCTGCCGCGGCTTCAAACTCTAATTTAAAATCCTCGCAAGTAAGCATTGCGTCAAGTTCCGAAAAACTTATCCAAACACCCTTTATACCGTCGCTTACAACCTGCGTATCTTTCGTCGGTGTTTTGTCCGTAGGGGTGCAGCCGCAAACCAAAGTGATAATTAAAATCACACTTAATAGTATTCTTTTTATCATACCTACCACCTTAAATTTAATTATGCCATATTTTTATATTTAACCTGTATTGCTCTAAGGCTTATATTTGCATTTGAAGATACCGTGATACTAATCCCGTATACCCCTTTAAAATGCGGTGCTATTCTTATAGGCGAAGAATTTTTCCGCGGCGAAAATACAGTTTGCTTATATTCGATATTACCGTCATTTAATATTATATCAGCTTCTCCGGAAAACTCCATACCTATATATACTTCTTCTATTATTTTCCTTGTGTGAGTTAAGCCAAAACAAAAGAATTTTGTCGTAATACTGCTCTTAATTTCTACTTCCTTTTGTACCGCTGTGCCGTTTTCATAACTTAAAATTTTATCGTTTTTTCCGCAAAGCGTACTCAAAACGCAGTATTTAGAATTTGTGTCGCCGCAAAATAAATTTATTTCATTACCCGTAAAATATCCCGAATAGTATTTTTGATGAGGTAGCTTTAGAACATACCAGGAAATAGTGTCAGGCGGATTTCCTAAAGCCGTATAAACGGGCGAAATACCAAAGTTTTTTATGCGGTAATTAAGAAGATAAAGACTCTTTGCTATGTGTAATACGTAGTATCCGTTTGCGTTAAAGCCAAAAGCAGAGGATAACTCTGAATCACTATACGTCTTTAGAATGTTTGATATTGAATCAGATAAACAATAGACGTTGTTTTCCTTGCCGTATGTGGTAGTGGCAAGTGTGTAAACCTTAGCGTCGGATCCTTGCCACACAAGTCTGTTTCCGCAAACCGCAAGGGTATTTTTATTAGCACAACCTATACTGCCGTGAATAAAGGAAAGCCTGATTTGTTTGTTTTCAAGAGATAGTTGAGCGCTGTCTGCAAGAGAATACGATAGCACCTCGCTTTTATCTAAAGACACCTGATAAATTTCACCCGTTTTGAACGCTATCAGCTTGTTATTTTGCACAGCCATTGCGGTAACCTTATCACTTGGATTTCCTATAGTGCTTTGCATATTTTCGGGGAAATACAATGGATTGCTTATTGTAGTAACGTATATATTACTCATCTTTTGCCCGTTGCCGTAAAAAAAGACGTTTGAATTATAGGTAGTGCAATGCTCACAGCCTATAATTTGAAAGGCGGTATCCTCTGCTTCTCTTGAAGTCTTAACAAAAAGATTATTGCTTGTAACAAGATAACTTTGAGGCATAGAAAAAACGTTGCCGTCACTATCAAAAAACACTAACGTTGCCGAATTTCTATAACAGCTCATAGTAATATTTCCTTTATCGGTCTCAATTGTAACCGCATTTTCACCCGCAGGAATTAACCACTCGTAAAAGTAATTTTGCGAAACGTAAAACCTGCATAAAACTTCACTGTTTTCATCTATATTTTTTATTGGAAGCTGAAAGGTATCCGAATGTCCGTCGGTTGTGAAATAGGCTTTAAAACGTGAAGTCAGCATATTGAATTCTTGAGGCTTTGCCACCGCTTCTGCACTAAAATCATCCTCAGTTACGGCATCGGAATATTTATTGCCCTTTCCGTTTAACAAAACTATAGGTGTGTAAATATCATCATCGGTTATTTTTAACCACTTATCAAAATCGGTGTCGAGCTCATATATATCATATAAACCTTTGCTGCCTGATTTAAGGCTTAAAAACGCATACAAGCCACAGCCTAAAGTTTTACTTCCTACTAAAAATACTATGTTAGAAAACTTATAATATATGTCCTGACTTGTCCTTCTAAACTGAAATTCCCCCGCAGATATTAATTTTTTATCTGGAGAAACAAGGTAGATATAAAGCGTTTGATAACTTGAATTATCTCCCCAAAGTGCAAAGGCTACCCGATGCATTTTATTATTTATCGAAATTTGCGTATCGGTTACGGTTAAGCCTTTATGAAAATAACCGTAATCATCAAAGTTACCTATTGCCTCGTCCAAATTAAAGGATAGTCCTTCTCGGCTTGTAAGCAGACCGTTTTTGCAAAGCAAATTTGCACCGTCGCTTTGTTGATTATCAAGTATCAAATCTTTGCGATTATAGGTGTTAAGACCTCCGTCGAAGTGGTCTAGTGAAAACTCCTTAATCGGTGCGGTTTTAAGATGCGAATATTTCATTTTTTACACCTCTAAATTTGTAGGAAAAACGTCGGATATTTTGGTTATAGCTGATTTAAAGCCTGACCTTTTTAGATTGTAAAGCTCGGTAAAAAGGCGGTTTTTATCACCGTCTGACTCTGAAAGACTAATAAGCATACAAAGCCCGTATATCAGCGCCTCCAAAGCACCCGACGGAACGTTAAATTCCTCTAAAAAACTGTTTACAGGCGGCATTTTAAAAAGGTCATAACCAATTCGGTTTACAAACTCTACCGCTCTTTTTTTGAGTATATCGTTATCCTCAACCGATAGGTATAAATTATTGTATCCTAAAAGCTTAATTGCAGAATTATAAACGTTACTTACTGTCATCGAGTTTTTCCCCTTCCTTTACAAAAATTTTTTCGGTGTCGGAAATTATTCCTTTTGGCAGTCTTTCTAAATACTGCTTTTTGTCAATAATCCCCTTATCAAGTAAATTATCCAGAACCGACATAGTATCACTAACTGAAAATTCAGCCTTGTCAAGCACGGTAGCTTTTGCGGTAAGATAAAGATTTTTATATCTTGAGGCGTCAAAATCCATAAAATAGGTGGTTTTCCCGTCGGTTAGCTTAATTTTACGAATTCCGTAATGGGTAATCCAAAAGTCTGCCCAGATTCGTGTTATATCCTCAACAAAGCCGTAAAATCTTTTTTTCATAAGCTTTAGCGGTAGTGTTGCCGCACTCTGCATAAACTGGAGCGCGGTTGCGTTTTCCGCCTTTGAATCACCAAGCGCTACCTCGTTAGCACCGCTTTGAATAAGGGTGTTTTTTATAAGCTCGTTTATTCCGCTTCCGAATTCTCTGCAAACATCGGGTGGTGTTACGTATCGCACAGCACCCGCTACGTCCTCATTTGAGCCAAAGACCTTTATTATCTGACCTGGATCGTTAGTGATGTTTTGGTCTACCGTGTCACCGTTTACAACCATCATGGGCATACCCATAGTAACAGCCGACCAAACGTTTGCCGTAATCATTCTGTTTATTGCAATTTGGTTAGGGATTAAATATGTAAGCTCGGTATCCCCGTATACCGAGTTTTTACGCTCTTCCCAATTAAATACCGCTATAGGATATAGTCTGAGTTTTGTATCGAAGTTCTTTCTTACAACCGCCTTTTCGGTAACCTTAATACATTTCACAGTAACGCTACCGTCGGAATTTGTTTCTTTATAAAGCTTTGTGAGCACCAAAACTTTTTCATCTTTAATTTCCTTTAACTTTAAAATACTGTATTTATCAGCACCAAAGCTCTGGGCCTCGCTTAAAACTGCACTAGGCTCTAAAAGGGACGCTATAATAACATACCTTTGAGCTTGTATATCCTCTAAATAAGGGTCGGCAAAATATACGTCCTCAATATCTATAACCTCACTCTTTATATCACCCTTTAAGGCGGTTTTTTGCTTGTTCTCAGCATAAAGCCCTGTGTTTATATTGCTATCCCAATAGGTGTAGATAACACCGCTTCCGCTAACAAAGGAGTTTTTTAGCGCCTTTGCGCAAAGACTGTCAAAATCCATTCGCTCGGCTGTTATATCTCGGTAGTTTGAAAGCGCGTTAAGCACCGCGTTTATTTCTTTTTCATCCGCCTTTTCGCTTGTAAAACGCTCACTGCCAACGATTTGTTGCGGGATATACGGCACACCCTCAGCCGATAGAGACACCGTCATATCGTTAGCCAAAATTTGCGACATTTTATAGTCGCCTATTCTTTTGATTATATTGTGGCGAACAAGCGGTCTTTTGGTTGTGTTATCAATTCCGTGCCATTGGTCACCTGTATAAAATCTTTCGTTTATTCGGCTTTGCTCGTAAAGTCCTTTAGTGCCGATACTCCTTTTAAAGTTTACACCCTTAGTATACTCATTAAATATTTCCTGAGGTTTTATTTTCATATATTTCCTCCTTTTAAAAACCGCCCTGCAGTTTTTGTGACGTTACCTGCAGAGCGGAAGGTAAAAACCTTGTGGATTTTAGTTAACAGTTACGCAAACTGCATCGGTTTCGGTATACGCGATACCGTCAATGATAATACGTACAAAGAAGTAGTGTGCACCCTTAGTTAAATCCTTAGGAATTGTAAAGGTGTTCTTGTTAGCCCCTGCTACCTTTACGGCGCCGTTTTTATTTTCGTCCTTACAGCTGTACCACTGGTAAGAAAGTGTAGCGTCCGAAGAAGCTGTTACAGAAAGCTCACCTGTGATACTACCCTCGGTAACGGTCTTAGCGGAAGGTGCCGCAGTTACGTTTACCGCAGGCGATAACCAAGCCCAGATAGTATCAAGACCGCTGCCGCTTACGAATACGTCGTAATAAATTCTGTAATCGAACTTGTATGCATCGGCATCAATATTCTGCTCGGGAGTGAAAATTCTCATCTGCTCGGTCTTCTTTACAAGATGAGCGCTACGCTTAGGACATACGAGCATATAAATCTCTCTGGCACTTGACATCGGCTTAAAGCCACCGGCACCCGAAGCGTTAAAGGTGTAGGCCGTCTTCATACGCTCTGAAACAACAGGCAGAAGTGCTACGCCGTTTAATGACTTAACCTTTAGGTTTACCTCGCCCTGCTTAAAGTCGGACACGGTAATCATACGGGAAATCTCGTTTGAGTTAGAAAGCGCCGCATACATACCGCTATCAAGGAAGGCAACCAGCTCTTCGTCATAACCTGCTACACTCTGCACCTCGTTAATAAGCTTGCAAAGTGCTTCGAAAGGCTTGGTAATATCGCCGTCAATCACGTTTGCTCTTGTAGCCGCAAGACCTGCAAGCTTTGAAAGAACGTAAGCGTCGCACTCGGGCACTACCTTAGTTCTTACGTACTCGCCGAGGATTTTACCCGCAAGATTTGCAATGCCTGTTTCATCCATATCCTCGCGGTCAATCTGCAAGGAACGTGCTCTGTCCATAAGCATTGTATAGGAATTGTTGCTGACAGTAATAGCACCGCGGGTAAAGCCTGTATCACGGTCATAGTCTGCAAGGCCCTGAAAATCCACGTCGGGAATGATTACAGTCTTGGCACCTACAAACTTTGTAGCTAAAGCGTTATCGGCAAAAAAGCCTGTTACACTTTTCTGCTGGAATAAAAGGTCTAGTTCATCTGAATATCTTATTGCATTTTCAATTGAATTAATTGACATATAAATTTCTCCTTTATATCTAAAATTTTAGCTTAGTTACCCCAAAGTCCCTTTAAAAAGCGACTGCCAATAGGGTCAAAGCTACCGTTATCTTTTTTTGACTGTGAACCGATACTCTGGTTATCGGTTAAAGCCTTATTAATTTTTTCTTCGCGTTTTTTAGTTTCAAACAAATATCTTAAATACTCGTCGAAAAGATTTCTGCCGTGAAGATTTGCATTTTTAAGCACCTCTTCGGGCACCTTGGAAATATCGTCCATTTCGGGATATGCTTTTTTTAGCTCGTCAAAGCCTAAAACGTCAGGCTTTTTATCGTTACCCCAATTTGAAATAAGCTCTAACAGCTCGTCCTTATTAGAACAACCGTCAATTAAACCTTCGGCGCGTTTTAGCATAGCCTTTCTTTCAAGACCTGCTATGTATTCTAAAACGCTCTTACCCTCGTCGGCACTAAGAGTTTTAAGACGCTCGAATATTTCGCTTACAGCATCGAATTTAAGTCCCTTTTGAGCTAGTTCCTTAGCCTCTTCAAGAGATATTTCCTTTACCTCTTTGTTAAACTTTACGCTTATTGTTTTCTCATCACTTGGTGTGTTTTCCAAGTCTTCTTGAGATTTAATATTCTTTTGCTTTTCCATTTTTCCTCCTGCGAATTAAGTTCAAAGGCTTCCGTCAAACTCTAAAAAGCTTTTATACTCGTTATCATACTTTTTTAAGTTAAAGGGTTTCTTTATTTTTCTGTATAATAATCTTATAAACAGTCCAAGTAGCAAACCTGTTAAGAAGCCTGTAAAAAATATTAGATACCTCACACATTCCAACCTCCCTTGAACACCTCACCGTAAGAACCGTTTGCATTTTGCTGTAAGGGTTTAAAAAACTTAACGTCCTCGAAGGCGTACCGAAGTGCGTCACAGAGATGGTTTTCCGTATCCTTCGGTAGCCTCAATCCGTTTTGCAGTCTTTTATCATCATAAACGTAGCTTGACAGCTCTTTTATCATATTGACGCATTTAGGATTAACTACGATTTTGTATTCACTGATTTTTGCAATGCCGTTTAGTATGCTGTCCGCACCCTTTACAGATGGAGTTATACGCGAAATGCCAAGCCGTCTTAGGTCGTCGTTGGACTTAGGCTCCGCGCTGTCTGCCCTGATTTTTTCCTTTTTATAGCCTCTTAGTATAATTTCATTGGCAATATCACAGTTTAGCATCCGCTTCTTATAAAACTCATCAAAGATATATATTTTTTTCTCAATCGGATTTACCTTAAAGGCAACAAAGGCGGTGGGGTCGTTTGTGTAGCCGTAATCAAGACCAAAAAAGTTTTTCCATAGATGCATTTCGTTATCGGGTATATCGACCGTTCCTACCACCCAATTTTCATAAACAAGGCCCTCTGAAATACCCCAGTTTCCAAGACCTGCCACCTCGTATTTTCTCGGGTTTTCATTCTTCATACGCTCAAAAATCTCGCGGTCGGTATTATCTAAAAATTCATTTATCAGGTAGTTTGTAGAAAAAACCTCGCTGTTTTTCTGCTGTTTATCAAAGAAACGTTTTTTGAGCCAGTGCGTATCACTCCAAGGATTAAAGGTTATTGTGGTCTGTTTAAATAACGGCGGTGGGATTTTACCTCTCGGCACCGACAGGTCAAGCTTATCAAAATCACCCTCGTCACCTATTTCAAAGGCTTCCTCTATCCACACAAAGTTAAGATAACCCTGCGGCACCGTAGCCGAGGCTAGCTTCAGTACGTCGTCAAAGCCGCGAAAGAGTATCTTTTGTCCTGTAGGAAGGTAGGTCATCTCCATAGGGCTTACGGTGTTATTCCATAAGTGCTCAACACCTAAAGTCGCCTGCGCCCATTTCAGTTGTGCAAAGGTCGAATCCCTATGGGTATTCATAACCTGACGGACAACCAAGAGATTACTCTTTTGGTACTTCATAATGCGGTAGATAAGATTAAGTGCTGTGGTGGTGCTCTTTTTTGACGCCTTTCCGCCTTTGAGCACTCTGTATCTGGCTTTACACCGCCAAAAATCATCATAACCCTTGCCCACTATGTTTGAGAGCTTAATCTCCGATGTCATCTATTATTTTAACTGTCCTTTCCGTGCTTTGAGTTTCGTTTTGCGGCAGCATACTTCGCAGTTCTTTAATGGCACTAAGGTCTCCCGATGCCGCTTTTTTGTAAAGGGCTATGGCTATTGCGGCTGTTCTTGTCGGCTTTTTTATCTCGAAGCCCTGTTTTTTGAGTTCTAACTCCTCCCGCTCGGATAGCCCTCCGCTTAAAAGCTGTGACAGTGAGTCCTTTAACTTTTGAGAAGCGTCTTTTTGCATCTACTTCCCAACCTCCTTAAAAGAACCATTTATGTAAAGAACGGCGTCCGGATCACCGTTCGCGTAGTAAAGTAGTATATTCACTTGCGACTTTCACCGACCTCTTGAAAAAACGTAATAAATGTTGTATAATGGTTAATTGAACTAGGAAGTGATGTTTTTTATGCAAAATTATAAAAAAAGCGCTAAAATTTCTCTTATAATTACTTATGTGGTTATGTTTTTGCTTGTTGTCTTAACGATAGGTCTGCCGTACGGTATAACCTGGTACGTTGAGGTTAAAGGCCGTGCTCCCGACCTTGCGGCAACAGTAATGCTAACCTGCTACCCCTGTGTGCCGTTTGCCGCAGTAGCACTGTTTCGTTTAAGGCGGTTTTTAAAAAATCTTATAAGGGATACCCTTTTCGAAGGCAAAAACCTTTATGACCTTATATACGTTGCTTTTTGCTGTTTATTCAGCGGAGTTATAATGCTTATTGCGGGATTTTTTTATATGCCTTTCTATATTTCGGGCGGTGCGGCTATGTTCTGCGCCCTTATTGTTAAGGTAATTTACGATGCATTACTCAGTTTCAAGGAAGAGGAGAATTAAAAATGAGAACAGTTATTTCGGTTATCGGTAAGGACAGCGTTGGAATTATCGCTAAGGTGAGCGCTATTTGTTCAGCGCACGAGGTTAATATCGTTGATATTACCCAGTCGGTTATGCAAAGCGACATTTTTGCAATGGTTATGCTGACCGACGTTTCAAAGGCTAACGATTTCAACCACTTTGTTGATACGCTAAAGGACTTAGGCAAAGAGCTTTGCCTTGACGTTAGAGTTATGCACGAGGATGTTTTTAACTCTATGCACCGCATATAATTTAAGGAGTATTTAATCTATGCTTAACTTAAAAGACATAATGGAAACTGTCACAATGTTTGAGCAGGAAAACCTTGATATCAGGACTATCACTATGGGTATTTCACTGCTTGACTGTGCCGATTCCGATGCAAAGGTTGCTTGTGATAAAATCTATAATAAAATAACCCGCCTTGCAGGAAACCTTGTAAAGACGGGCTGTGATATTGAAAAGGAATACGGCATACCGATTATTAATAAGCGAATTTCGGTAACACCTATCGCTATGGTAGCCGCCGCTTCGGGCGCTGACCCCGTTTTGTTTGCACGTACGCTTCAACGTGCCGCAGATGCTACGGGTGTAAACTTTATAGGCGGTTACTCGGCACTTGTTCATAAAGGCTTTTCTGCAGGTGACAGGGCGCTTATTGAGTCAATTCCTCAAGCCTTAGCCGAAACCACAAATATCTGCGCCTCTGTAAATATAGGCTCTACAAAATCGGGTATTAATATGGACGCCGTAGCACTTATGGGTAAAACCGTAAAAAAAGCTGCCTTACTTACAAAGGATAATAATTGCCTAGGCCCTGCAAAGCTTGTAGTACTTTGCAACGCACCCGAGGATAATCCCTTTATGGCGGGCGCATTTCACGGTGTCGGCGAGCCTGACTGTGTTTTGCACGTCGGTGTTTCGGGCCCCGGTGTTGTTCAGTCGGCAATAAAGAAATGCCCAAACGGTGACCTTGGTGAAATTGCAGAGGTTATAAAGAAAACTGCATTCAAGATTACCCGAATGGGACAGTTAGTGGGCAACGTAGCATCAAGCAGACTCGGTGTTCCGTTTGGTATAGTAGACCTATCCCTAGCCCCCACCCCTGCGGTTGGTGACTCGGTTGCAAGAATACTCGAAGAAATAGGACTTGAGCAGTGCGGTATCCACGGCACCACAGCCGCCCTTGCAATGCTAAACGATGCGGTTAAAAAAGGCGGAGTTATGGCTTCGTCGTCAGTAGGCGGTCTATCGGGTGCATTTATCCCCGTTTCCGAGGATGCAGGAATGATAGAAGCCGCTAGAGAGGGCACACTCACCATTCAGAAACTCGAGGCTATGACAGCCGTTTGCTCTGTTGGTCTTGATATGATAATTCTACCGGGCGACACTCCCGAGGAGGTTATCTCGGCAATAATAGCCGACGAAGCCGCAATAGGTATGGTAAACTCAAAGACTACAGCGGTCAGAGTTATTCCCGCTATCGGCAAGAGTGTTGGCGAAGAACTTAATTTCGGAGGACTTTTAGGAAGCGGACCTGTTATGGACCTTAATATCACCAAAAGCCCTAAAAGGTTTATCGAGCGCGGCGGCAGAATTCCCGCCCCTATGCAAAGCCTTAAAAATTAAATCTATTTTGTAGGCGACGGCGCCTACGACGTCCCGAAAACACAAACAACAAAAAAGATGTGTGGATTTTTAATTTCCACACATCTTTAATTTTTATAATCGCGGGAGGCGCAACGCCTCCCCTACAATGTTAATTTATTTTAAGACTTCCTAAATTTATAATTTTCATTTTCCTTTTAATAGCCCCTAACACAAATTCGTATGTGTTAGAAAACTGATTATCTAAATAACAAATCAAATATTCTGCATTTTGTAGCATATAATCATTCCTCTTGCTTATTGCAAACCTCGGCGGTGTTTTGGTAAGGCAGTCAGGGAAAACAGTTTTTTTAGTATCATAATACGTCAGCTCATCCTCTCGGTTTAAATAGGCTAAAACTACTACGACTTTAATTATATATTTTTCCTCTAACTCACACAAACACTCATATACCAGCCTATCAAACCCACCCTGCGTTCCGACGTAAAAGGTATTTGCGTTTTGGTAAAGTATTAAATTTTCAATTTCAAAAATCAATTTTTCTTTAATATCCTTAGAACAATCCCTATGACCTATAAATGTACAAGAATACATAATATCACCTCTTCTATTTACATTTTACTATCTTTCGATAGTAAAAACAATACTATTTTTTGATAGTACATATACTGTACTTAGGGTGATGATATATGTACTATTCAAGACTTAAAGATTTAAGAGAAGATAAAGATTTAGTTCAAAAGGAAGTAGCCGCTATTCTTGGA
>JAZSCM010000036.1:0-19430 GCA_045602945.1 Acutalibacteraceae bacterium
TCGCCTCAATTTTCTGATTTTTTACAGATGAATTGTTGTTTGTTACTGAAGAATTATTTATTTCAGTTTGTTGATTTTTTTCAGATTGGTTTTGCTCAGAAGGTGGCTGATTACAACCGCAAAGCATAAATACTAACAATAGAAATAATGCAATAAATTTTTTCATAGTAAACTCTCCTTAAAATTTATTTGACTTTAGTTTAGATAAGTCCACGCGATGCTTTGGGTGTTGACTTTTTCATTGGCTTCCTTATATTCTTTTTCGGTGGCAGCCTTACCGCCCACGTAATATGTGATTGAATTGTTTTCGCCCTGTTCAACGCGGAATAATTCAACCGATTTACACTCGTTTTGTGAAAATTCAAGCTTAGAGCATCCGTAAATATTTCCTGAGTTTTCGTTCCAAGCATAAGTGCCGTCTTTATTGATTTGCGACATACTGCGAAGACCAAAATCAAACCCGAAAATCAAGTCGCCGTTTTTTCGAAGAATTAGTATATCTCCGTCTTGCAGCATAACGGCGAATTCATTGATACCGTCAGAGTCAAAATCAACTTCAGCGTATTGCCAGATATCACGGTTATACGAAGAAATTTTAACGTTTTCTTTTTTAGTAGCAGAATAAAAGGTTTGCTTATCTTCTAGGATTGAACGATAAGGCTCAGCTACAGCTTCAAAACTGGTACTAGGTTTTAAAGATGAATTGTTATTTGTTACTGAGGAATTATTTGTGTTGCTTTTCTGATTATCATAAGATGAATTGTTATTATCCTTTTGCTGATTACAACCGCAGAGTACAAATATTAACAGTAGAAATAATGCAATAATTTTTTTCATATTAAAATCGTCTCCATCCTATTGTTTTAAAAATTGTTTTGGTAAATCATAAGTAGCTTCATTTTCTGAATTGCACATTTTCCAAGTAGCTTCGCTATTTGATATTACAAAAACACTTTTTTGCGGTTCTTGGTCACCAAAAGTAATATAATCAACACTTATAACAACGGTATCCTCATATTGTTCTATAATTTCAAGAGTATCAAAATAATATTCCATATAGTGACCGTGTCCACCGGGCTTATAATATAATATTCCGTCCTTTTCTAAAAAGCGAGGAACAGTGCCGTTTGGATCTAATCT
Source organism: Acutalibacteraceae bacterium (assembly GCA_045602945.1). Taxonomy (GTDB): domain Bacteria; phylum Bacillota; class Clostridia; order Oscillospirales; family Acutalibacteraceae; genus UBA737. The sequence goes on from JAZSCM010000036.1 coordinate 1,141, forward strand.
GTCGGTGAAAATACGCTCTGTGGCTTCTTTTGTATATGAAGTATATACGTAATCCCAAACGTCATTAAGGGTTTTTAATTGATCGTCCTTAACAGGATAGTACGGCTTATTATTCACCACAATGACAGGATCTTTTAATAACTCAAAGTCACCGCAGTCGTTGATTATTGTTTCCTGTATCTCAACCGCTTCCTTAATAAGCGGCTCAAATATTACTCTAACCTCTTGTTTTGTTAAAGGATTTTGAGCTTTTGCTTTTGAGGAAAAGTCAAATACAAGGGTTTCGGGTATTGATACAGTTGGTTTATCGTTAGAAACAATTTGATTATTTTTCTTTTCCCACTTAATCCAGTTTAACTCAACCGTCTTTTTAGCCTGTTCAAAATAGGGCTTTGTGCGAGTCTCCCATTCTCTTTTTGATATTTCTTCGTATAATCCGTTTTCTTCAAAATAGTATAGTTGGTTTACTTCATCCTCTAAAGGTTTACCGAAGCGTACTAATTTGTCAATGCCGTCTTCTTTGAATGCTACATAATTGTAGTAGACACCAACGTTTGAAAAGGTATCTAGTATAGCACCGTTCTCTAACAAACTGATGCTTTGCCAACTCATACTGTCATACCACTCTGTAAGATTATTTCCGTCAAAACCCAGTACCGCATAGTGCGATTCGTGTATAAATAATTCTGGGATGTTGTCGTTATTTACGTCACCTAAAGCAAAGTTAGATATACCGTTACCCGTGCCATACTGTAGTACGTTAAAGGAAGTTCCGTCATTTCCCTTTGCGGTTATTTCTGCGTTTAAAAATTTATTATAGGCAGTAATTGCCGCCTTATATTCTGCAGATACATTAGAGCCAATTTTAATATATGTGCTATCGTCATTATTAATAGGTGATGAGGTATTTACATTATCTGACTGATTTTTTGGGGTGTCGGTTTGCTTACAGCCGGTAAGCAAACACATCAAACATATCGCTAATGCTATAAATTTTTTCATATAATCGCCTCCAATAAAATTATATGGTAATAATTTACATAAAGCAAGTTACAACCTTGTAACCTTGGGTTACAATTTAGCGCTAAAAGTTACAACAAAAGTTACATACTGTAACCTTTTTTACCTTAAAAGGTTACAATTTGTTTTTTAAATTTCAAATTATATAAAAGACTGTTAAAAATTAGATAAAGAGCCAAAAAACTAACCTTAAAAACCGTATATGCCAATTTCTTTCGGAAAAACTAAATAAAGGTTTAAAAAAAGTATTTAAGGAGAAAATTATGGCAGAAAGAATAGGGAAGAGAACAATAGTTTTAAATAACAAACCGTCAATAATCGGCTACGGAAGTGTTGTAGGCAAAAAAGAGCGCGAGGGACCTAAAGGTTATGAATTTGATGCCTATGATAACGATTGCCGTTTTGGCGAGGATAGCTTTGAAAAAGCAGAAAGCAGACTTCAAAAAATCGCGGTTGAAACTGCGCTTAGAAAATCAAACCTTGCTGAAACCGATATAGATTTAATTTTTGCAGGAGACCTTTTAAATCAATGTATCGGTAGTTTTTTCGGTCTTAGAAATATGGAAATACCCTTAATAGGACTCTACGGTGCCTGTTCGACAATGGCGTTGGGTCTATCTGTTGCGTCCTTAGCTATTGATTCGGGCGCCGCAAAAACAACTATATCGGTAACCTCGTCACATTTTTGCTCAGCCGAGCGTCAATACAGATTTCCGCTTGAATACGGCTCTCAACGAACACCAAATGCCCAAAGAACCGTGACAGGCGCGGGTGCTACAATTCTGCAAATATCCGAAAACAAACCCTATATCGACAAAATTACCTTCGGAAAAATAGTAGACCTAAAGGTAAAGGACGCCAACAATATGGGTGCGGCAATGGCACCTGCGGCGGCTGATACTCTAACGGCATTTTTTGAGGATACTAACACTACAGCCGATGATTACGATATAATTTTTACGGGGGATTTAGGTCGGGTTGGCACAGATTTATTTTATGAGCTTATGTCAAGAGAAGGTTTTGATATTCGCTGTCATCACAGCGACTGTGGTATGATGATATACGATTTAGAAAAACAGGACGTGCACGCAGGAGGGTCCGGTTGCGGTTGCAGTGCTTCTATTTTAAACTCGTATATTATGCACCGATTTGAAGAAGGACAGTTTAAAAATATTTTGTTTATGTCTACGGGTGCATTGATGTCTCCGACATCCTCAATGCAAGGCGAAAGTATACCCTCGATAGCGCATTTAGTGAATATAAAGATTTAAGTTACAGCCTATGTGTTTTTACCTAAAACACATAGGCTCTTTTGATAGAAATTTGTTGTATTTTTTGCTAAAAAAGGGCATCTTGTCTTGTTGACAAAAATGGGTGTTTATGGTATACTTTAGATAAAGTTTTATTATCCTTTGCGACTGACGGAAAAAGTGGATAACCACGGTGGAACAAAGGATATTTTTGCCGACCGTCTGGGCGCACTTAACTTTAAGGGTCAAGTGCGCTCTTTTTTGTTTTAATGCTAAGTCTTATAGGAGGAAAGATATGAAAAAAGTTGGAATTATAATGGGTAGCGACAGCGATTTACCCGTAGTAAAAAAAGCGGTGGATATGTTAGAAAGCTTCGGTGTGCCCTATGAGGTCAGAGTGCTTTCGGCTCACAGAACACCCGTAGAGGCGGCTGAATTTTCAAAAAATGCTAAGGCTAACGGCTTTGGTGCAATTATTGCCGCGGCAGGTATGGCGGCTCATCTTGCAGGTGCTGTTGCCGCTAACACAACACTTCCTGTTATCGGTATTCCGATTCTTTCGGGTGACCTCGGCGGAATAGATGCGCTCTTATCAACCGTACAGATGCCGACAGGTATTCCTGTTGCTACCGTTGCTGTAAACGGTGCGGGAAATGCGGCGCTGCTTGCTATTCAGATTTTAGCAGTAAGCGATGATGAACTTGCAGAGAAACTAGTTGCAAAGCGACTTGACGATGCAAAGAAGGTCTTAGAAAAAGACGCAAAGATTTTGGAACAACTTTAATAAAAAATAAACATTAAAATACAAGGAGAAAGAACAATGGAAAAGAAATTAGTTTACACAGGTAAAACAAAGGACGTTTATGCACTCGAAAACGGCAATTGCCTTTTAAAGTTTAAGGATGATTGCACAGGTAAAGACGGCGTTTTTGATCCGGGCGAAAATTCTGTAGGTCTTACAATTGACGGTGTTGGTGACGTAAACCTTAAGATGTCTATCTACTTCTTTGAGAAGGTTAATGCCGCAGGTATAAAGACACACTACGTTGATGCAAATCTTGAAGATACAACAATGGAGGTTCTTTCTGCTAAGGTTTTCGGTAAGGGACTTGAGGTTATCTGCAGATATAAGGCAGTTGGTTCTTTCTTCCGTCGTTACAGCGATTATATTGAGGAGGGTGCAGACCTTCCTGCTTACGTTGAAATGACCTTTAAGAACGATGAAAAGGGCGATCCGCTTGTAACTAAGGACGGTCTTGTAGACCTAGGCGTTATGACTGCAAAACAGTATGACGATATTAAGGATATGACCCAAAAGATTACAAAGATTGTAGCTGACGACCTAAAAGAAAAAGGCCTTGACCTTTATGACATTAAGTTCGAGTTTGGTTATGATGCTAACGGCGACGTAATGCTTATAGACGAAATTGCTTCGGGCAATATGCGTGTATACAAAAACGGTGAATATATCGACCCAATGACACTTTCTGATTTGTTTTTTGCTTAAACTTTTTTAAAAAATGCAAAAAACTAACGGAGGTATAAAACATTGGGTGGTTTCTTTGGAATAACGGCAAAACAAGAATGTGTTCAGGACGTGTTTTTCGGTGTTGATTATCACTCGCATTTAGGCAAGGCACGTGCAGGTATGGCGGCTGTGAATGGTGAGGACGGTTTTCAGCGCGAAATTCACAACATTGAGAATTCGCCGTTCAGAACAAAATTTGATAATATAGCATCAAGACTTAGCGGCAACGCTTGTATCGGTTGTATAAGCGACGCTGACCCTCAGCCGTTGCTTATTAAATCTAAATTTGGCACGTACGCAATTGCAATGGTTGGCGTTATCAACAATAACAAAGAGATTGTTGATGATTATCTAAGCAAAAACTTTGGCGTCTTTCAGGCAATGAGCGGCAACCGAGTAAATTCGGTAGAAATTATCGCGGCGCTTATTGAGGAAAAGGATACCTTGCACGAAGGTATCAAATTTGCAGGTGAGGTAATTGATGGTTCCGCTTCGCTTCTAATACTTAAAGAAAACGGAAACATAATCGCCGCACGTGATAAAAGCGGAAGAATTCCCGTAAGAATTGGTAAAACGGATTTAGGACACAGCGTATCCTTTGAATCCTTTGCTTTTGAAAAACTGGGTTACGTAGCTTGTAAAGAGTTAAAAGCGGGTGAAATAGTAGAAATTTCTCCTGAGGATATTAAGGTTTTAGACAGCGGAAACGACAAGATGAAAATTTGTGCGTTCCTTTGGACCTATTACGGCTATCCTAACGCTTGTTATGAGGGTATGAACGTTGAGCTTATGCGTATGCGAAACGGTCAGATTATGGCTGAACAGGAAAGGGCTAACGGTACGCTGCCTCAGGTTGACTACGTTAGCGGTGTGCCCGATTCGGGTATACCACACGCTATAGGCTATGCAAATACTTCGGGTATACAGTTTGCCCGTCCTTTTATAAAGTACACACCCGCGTGGGCAAGAAGCTTTATTCCTACAAATCAGGAAGAGCGCAAAAAGGTTGCTAAGATGAAACAGATACCTGTTACAGAGCTTATAGACGGCAAAAATTTGCTTTTTGTTGACGATAGCATTGTAAGGGGTACACAGCTTAAGGAAACGGTCGAGTTCCTTTACAATAACGGTGCTAAATCGGTACATATGCGTTCTGCTTGTCCACCCATTATGTATAGCTGTAAATATCTTAATTTCTCACGTAACACCTCCGATATGGACCTAATTGCAAGAAGGATAATAATGGAGCTTGAGGGAGAAGAAGGCTTTAAGTATATTGACGAATATTCTGACGGTACTACCGAGCGCGGTATTCGTTTTAGAAAGAAAATTTGTGAACAATTACATTTTGATTCGCTTGAATATCAGACACTTGAAGGTATGATGAAGGCGATAGGAATTGATCCTGATAAGGTATGTACGTATTGTTGGAACGGAAAGGAATAGAAAAATGAAAGATTCACAGTCAGCAAGTTATGCGGCAGCAGGCGTTGATATTACTGCAGGTTATAAAGCGGTTGAGCTTATGAAGGCTCATATTGCAAGAACAAGAAATGAAGGCTGTCTAGACGACGTCGGCGGCTTTGGCGGTTGCTTCGGTTTACCGCTTGGTATGGAAGAGCCTGTGCTTGTTAGCGGAACAGACGGTTGCGGAACAAAGGTTAAAATAGCAATGCTTCTGGATAAGCACGATACCATAGGTATTGACGCGGTTGCTATGTGTGTTAACGATATTATTTGCGTAGGTGCAAAACCTCTCTTTTTCCTTGATTATATTGCTTGCGGTAAAAATATTCCCGAAAAGATAGCAGACATAGTTAAGGGTGTAGCCGAAGGCTGTGTTCAGTCGGGCGCCGCACTAATAGGCGGTGAAACCGCAGAGCATCCGGGGTTAATGCCTGAGAACGATTATGACCTTGCAGGTTTTGCCGTAGGTATAGTTGACAAGAAGAAAATTCTTGATAATAAGACTATGGAGGTGGGCGACGTTGTTATAGCGCTTCCATCTACCGGTGTTCATTCAAACGGATTTTCTCTTGTTCGCAAGGTGTTTGACGTTGAAAATTGTGATTTAATTTCACCTATAGCAGAGCTTGGCGGTAGGTCACTCGGCGAAACATTGCTTACACCTACTAAAATTTACGTTAAACCTGTTTTAGCGCTTTTAAATAGCGTTAAGGTTCGCGCTATTTCTCATATCACGGGCGGTGGCTTCTATGAGAACATTCCGAGAAGTATTCCCGACGGTTTCGGTGCCCAGATAGTAAAAGACGATGTTCGCGTTCTTCCGATTTTTAATCTTTTACAAAAGACAGGCAATATTCCTGAAAGAGATATGTACAACACCTTTAATATGGGCGTTGGTATGAGCATCGTTGTAGCTAAAGAAGATGCTGATAAGGCAATTGAAATCTTAAAGACTAACGGCGAGGATGCTTATATTATCGGCAAGATTGTAAAATCTGATAACAAAATCACGATTATTTAAGGTGTGCTGTTATGAATAAAAAGAAGATAGCAGTTTTGGTATCGGGTGGCGGTACAAATTTACAGGCTCTAATAGATGCACAAAATTCAGGAATTATCAAATCGGGAGAAATTGCTCTTGTTCTTTCAAATAATCCTGATGCTTTTGCGCTTAAAAGGGCGGAGAATGCAGGTATTAAAACTGCGGTTTGTAACAAAAAAGAGTTGGGTGCCGATTTTGAGTCAGCACTTATTTCTAAAATAGATGAAAACGGTATTGACTTTATAGTTCTCGCAGGTTTTATGTGTATTTTAAGTAAGAATTTTACCGATAAATATGCAAAGAGAATTATAAACGTCCACCCGTCTTTAATTCCTTCTTTTTGCGGTGAAGGCTTTTACGGCCTTAGAGTGCACGAGGCGGCGTTAAGCTACGGCGTAAAGGTTACAGGCGCTACGGTGCATTTCGTAAATGAAATCCCAGATGGCGGCGAAATTATAATGCAAAAGGCTGTTGAAATTAAAGAGGGGGACACCCCAGAAATTTTACAAAAGAGGGTAATGGAAGAAGCCGAATGGAAGATATTGCCGTTATCCCTTGAAAAAGTTTGCAGTGAAATTTAATTTATATAAAAATTAAGGAGAAACAATATGGAAATCAAGTCTATCGCAAGTGAACTAAATTCTTTAGCATATCACGGCAGAGGTATTATGATTGGCAAAAGTGCTGACGGTAAAAAAGCTGTTACCGCTTATTTTATAATGGGCAGAAGTGAAAACAGCCGTAACCGTGTTTTTGTTGAGGACGGTTGTGGCATCAGAACTCAGGCTTTTGATGAGTCTAAAATGGTTGACCCACATCTAATAATCTATGCACCTGTTAGAGTGCTCGGCAATAAGACCATTGTTACAAACGGTGACCAAACCGATACTATCTACGAGCTTATGGATAGACAAATGACCTTTGAACAAGCTCTCAGAACCAGAGAATTTGAGGACGACGTACCAAACTACACACCTAGAATTTCGGGTATTATCCGTCTTGAAAACAATGATATGAATTTTGCAATGTCGATACTTAAGTCTGCTGAGGGTGACGGTTCTTCCTGTCAGAGATACACTTATGCTTACAGCAATCCGCTTCCCGGTAGATTTAAGTTTATACACACCTATAAATGTGACGGCAACCCACTGCCTAGCTTTGAGGGTGAGCCAAAGACAGTAGAGCTTCCCGATTTAGATATTGATGCACTCACTAATTTAATTTGGGAGAATTTAAACAGCGATAACAAGGTTTCCCTTTTTGTAAGATACATTGATTTAGAAACAGGCGAATTTGACTCTAGAATTGTGAACAAGAATAAATAATCTAAAATTACTTCAAATACGGAGGAATAAAAATGAAAGAATTTGAACTTAAATACGGTTGCAACCCTAACCAAAAGCCTTCTAAAATTTATATGTCAAACGGTAGCGACCTTCCTATTAAAATCCTTTGCGGCAGACCGGGTTTTATTAATTTCCTTGATGCATTTAACTCTTGGCAGTTAGTAAAGGAACTAAAAACCGCTTTAGGTCTTCCGGCAGTTACGTCGTTTAAGCACGTAAGCCCTACCTCTGCGGCTGTTGGTATTCCTCTGTCAGACAAGCTAAAGAAGGCTTGTTTTGTAGACGATATCGAGGGACTTGACGAGTCACCACTTGCTTGTGCATATGCACGTGCCCGTGGAACTGACCGTATGTGTTCATTTGGTGACTGGGTAGCACTCTCCGACGTTTGCGACGTTAAAACCGCTGAACTTATCAAGCGCGAGGTGTCTGACGGCGTTATTGCCCCAGGCTATGAGCCAGAGGCACTTGAAATTTTAAAGTCAAAGAGAAACGGAAACTACAATATTGTTGAAATTGACCCTGACTATATTCCCGAAGAAAAGGAAACCAAACAGGTATTCGGTATTACCTTTGAGCAGGGCAGAAATAACTTTAAGATTGATGAAGAATTACTTTCAAACATTGTAACCGAGAAAAAGGTTTTACCTGAAAATGCTAAGCGTGATTTAATTATTGCTCTTATCACACTTAAATACACACAGTCAAACTCGGTATGCTTCAGCTTTGACGGACAGGCTATCGGTGTGGGTGCCGGTCAGCAGTCACGTGTTCACTGCACAAGACTTGCAGGTAGCAAGGCTGATACTTGGTTCCTAAGACAGTACGATAAGGTTTTAAATCTTCCTTTTAAGGATGATATCAAGCGTCCTGACAGAGATAACGTTATCGACGGATATATTAACCGCAACGAAGAGGACGTTTGTGCTGAGGGTAATTGGCAGAAATACTTTAAAACCCGTCCTGAGCCATTGACCGATGATGAAATAAAGGCTTACTTATCTACAATTTCGGGTGTTTCTCTAGGCTCTGATGCCTTCTTCCCATTTGACGATAATATTGAACGTGCTAAAAAGAGTGGCGTTTCATATATCGCTGAACCGGGCGGTTCTATCAGAGATGACGTTGTTATCGACTGTTGCAATAAATACGGTATGACAATGGCGTTTACAGGTATGAGACTTTTCCACCACTAATATAGCAAAAGTTTAAGGAGAATTTGTTATGAAGATAATGGTAGTAGGCTCGGGTGGCCGAGAGCATGCCATAATAAAGAAATTAAAAGAAAATAAATCCATCACCGAAATTTTTGCACTCCCTGGTAACGGTGGTATGTCAAACGATGCTACCTGCGTTAACATCGGCGCTAAGGATTTAGATAAAATAGTCGAGTTCGCAAAGGAAAATAAAATTGACTATGCAGTAGTAGCACCCGATGATCCGTTGGTGCTCGGTTGCGTTGACAGATTAAATGAGGTAGGTATAGATTGCTTTGGTCCTACTGCGGTGGCTGCGGCTATTGAGGGTAGCAAGGTTTTCTCTAAAAACCTTATGAAGAAATACGGTATTCCAACCGCAGAGTACGAGGTTTTTGATGATGCCGATAAAGCAATAGAGTATCTTAAAACCTCTCCCATTCCCGTTGTTATCAAGGCTGACGGCTTAGCGCTCGGCAAGGGTGTAATCATCGCCGAAACAAGAGAACAAGCCTTTGAAGCAGTAAACTCTATTATGAACGATAAGAAGTTCGGAGATAGCGGTAATAACATAGTTATTGAAGAATTTTTAACAGGTCCTGAAGTGTCTGTGCTATCCTTTACCGACGGCGAAACTGTTATTCCTATGATTTCTTCTATGGACCACAAACGAGCAGGGGATAACGATACAGGCTTAAATACTGGCGGTATGGGTACTGTAGCGCCAAACCCTTACTACACAAAGAAGATAGCAGACGAGTGTATGGAAACTATATTCCTACCAACCATTCGCGCTATGAAAAAGGAAAACAGGACCTTTAAGGGTTGCCTTTATTTTGGTTTAATGCTCACTCCAAAGGGACCTAAGGTAATAGAATATAACTGCCGCTTCGGTGACCCCGAAACTCAGGTTGTATTACCGTTACTTGACAGTGACCTGCTTACAATTATGATGGCAACTACTAACGGTACTCTAAAGGATACCGAGGTTAAATTTAGTGATAAAAATGCTTGTTGTGTAATTATGGCATCTAAGGGTTATCCTGAAAGTTACGAAAAAGGATTTGAGTTAACCTATCCTGAGAAAATCGCTAACAACGTTTTCGTTGCGGGTGCCGCAATTAAGGACGGTAAGCTAGTTACTAACGGCGGCAGAGTTTTAGGCGCTACCGCTATAGCTGACACTCTAAAAGAAGCGATTGACGGAGCTTATGCTTTAACAAAGCAGATAAAATTTGAAAACTCATATTTAAGACACGATATAGGTGCCAGAGCTTTAAAAGCAGGGGAGGAAAAATAATGGTATACAGAGTTTACGTTGAAAAGAAAAAGGAACTTGCAAACGAAGCTGCGGCGCTACTAGGTGACGCTAAAAACCTTCTTCAGATTAAAAATATCACCGACGTTCGTATTATAAACAGATACGACGTTGAAAATATTGAGGAAAAGCTTTTCGAATATGCTAAAACTACCGTTTTTTCAGAGCCTCAGCTTGATATCGTATCCGACGATTTCTCATCTGACGGTGCTTACGTTTTCGCTGTTGAGTATCTACCAGGCCAGTTTGACCAACGCGCAGATTCTGCGGCACAGTGTATTCAGATAATTTCTCAAGGTGAAAGACCTTTAGTTAAAACCGCTAAGGTTTACGTGTTATACGGTGCTTTAACCGAAGAAGAAATTGCAGAAATCAAGAAGTACGTTGTAAACCCCGTTGAAGCTAGAATTGCTACCTTAGAAAAGCCTGAAACTCTAAAAACAGAGTACGATATTCCAACCGAGGTTAAAACGCTTGACGGCTTTATTAAGCTTGACCGTGAGGTCCTTGCAAACTTTGTAAAGGAATTCGGTCTTGCTATGGATACTGACGACATAGCATTCTGTCAGGATTATTTTAAATCAGAAGACAGAGACCCTACAATCACCGAAATTCGTATGATTGATACGTATTGGTCTGACCATTGCCGTCATACAACCTTCTTAACCACCATTGATAACGTATCTTTTGAGGACGAACTTTTACAAAGCGCTTATAACGATTATATAGCTGTTCGTAAGGAACTTGGCAGAACAAAGCCTATATGCCTTATGGACCTTGCTACCATTGCCGTTAGAAAACTAAAGGCGGACGGTAAACTAAATAAACTTGACGAATCCGAAGAAATCAACGCCTGCACAGTTAAAATGGAGGTTGAGGTTGACGGCGAGAAACAGCCTTGGTTATTGCTCTTTAAAAACGAGACGCATAACCACCCAACCGAGATTGAGCCATTCGGCGGCGCGGCAACCTGTATCGGTGGCGCAATTCGTGACCCGCTTTCAGGACGTTCATACGTGTATGCTGCTATGCGTGTAACAGGTGCGGCTGATCCTACAAAGCCTGTAAGTGAAACTTTAAAGGGCAAATTGCCGCAAAGAAAGATTGTTACAACTGCGGCGGCAGGTTATTCTTCTTATGGTAACCAGATAGGTCTTGCAACAGGTATTGTTGACGAAATTTATCACGACGGTTATGCCGCAAAGCGTATGGAAATCGGTGCTGTTATTGCGGCGGCTCCCGCTGCTAACGTTCGCCGTGAGGTACCTGCCCCCGGTGACGTTGTTATCCTTCTCGGCGGTGCTACAGGCCGTGACGGTTGCGGCGGTGCTACAGGTTCTTCTAAATCACATACACTGGAATCCCTCGAAAGCTGTGGCGCAGAGGTTCAAAAGGGTAACGCTCCCGAAGAGAGAAAGCTACAGCGTCTATTCAGAAACAAGGAAGCTTGTCTAATGATTAAGCGTTGTAACGACTTTGGCGCAGGCGGTGTATCGGTTGCTATCGGCGAGTTGGCTGACGGTCTTGAAATCGACCTTAACGCTGTTCCTAAGAAGTACGAGGGACTTGACGGTACCGAACTGGCAATTAGTGAATCACAAGAGCGTATGGCTGTTGTGATAGAAAAAGAAAACATCGATGCCTTCTTAGAACTAGCAAAGAAAGAAAACCTTAACGCTAAACAGGTAGCGGTTGTAAAGGCTGAGCCTAGACTTGTTATGAATTGGAACGGCAAGAAGATAGTAGATATCAGCCGTGATTTTTTAAATTCAAACGGTGCTGAAAAGCATATTGATATAGCACCTAATAATTGCGGTGACTATGACATTAAGGTAAGCGGCGGCTTTAAGGAAAACTATGAAGCACTGGTTTCTGACCTTAATATGTGCTCAAAGCGTGGCCTTTCCGAGCGTTTTGACTCTACTATAGGCGCAGGTACTGTTCTTATGCCGTTTGGCGGTAAGTATCAGCAGACACCTATTCAGGCTATGGTAAACAAAATTTCGGTTGAAAACGGTCACACCGATAATTGCTCATATATGGCTTGGGGTTACAATCCATTTATAACCGAAATCAGTCCATACCACGGCGCATATTTAGCCGTTGTTGAGTCTGTTTCAAAGCTAATAGCTTCGGGCGCTTCTTTTGAGGACGTATATCTTACATTCCAAGAGTATTTTGAACGACCGGGTACCGATCCTAAGCGTTGGGGTAAGCCGCTTTCTGCATTACTCGGTGCATTTAAAGCGCAGTTAGAACTCGGTATCGGTTCAATAGGCGGTAAGGACTCTATGAGTGGTTCTTTCGAGGATTTAGACGTTCCTCCGACACTCGTATCCTTTGCAGTAACCACAGGTAAAACCGCTGAGGTTATCTCTAACGACTTTAAGAAATCGGGCAGTAAGGTAGTATATCTTTGTCCTTTATATGACGATAATAATCTTCCTGTTACAGATTCTCTTATCAGAACATATAATAAGGTTACAGCGCTAATGCGCAAGGGCAAGGTATTATCGGCTTATACACCAACCATTGGCGGTATTGCTGAGGCTGTATTTAAAATGTGCCTTGGCAATAAGATTGGCTTTAAATATAACGATAATATTTCTACCCAGTCTATATTCTCATATTCATACGGCGGCTTTGTGCTCGAGGTTACCGAGGATGTTGAGGATGCTATAGAGCTTGGTGTTACAACCGATAAATACGCTGTTTGCCAAAACGGTGAGTGTCTCCAACTTGAAATTTTACAAAATGCTTATGAAGAAAAACTCGAAAAGGTTTACTCTTGCAATATAGAGCAAAAATCAGAGAAGCCTCAGAATATTTCATTTAACAGTGGCAAGATAGTAGCGCCTGCTGTTAAGGTGGCACGTCCAAAGGTACTTATCCCAGTATTCCCGGGTACTAACTGTGAGTACGATTCTGCAAAGGCAGTAATGGATGCGGGTGCCGATGCTGATATATTTGTTATTAACAATATGTCGGCAGACGGTGTAGCAAAAAGTGTAGAAAAATTTGCAGAGGCTGTTAAATCTTCACAAATTATCTTCGTTCCGGGCGGTTTCTCTGGCGGTGACGAGCCTGACGGTTCAGGTAAGTTTATTACCGCGTTCTTCCGCAACGAAGCAGTTAAAGAACAGGTTACAAATCTGCTTGAAAAACGCGACGGCCTTATGTGTGGTATCTGCAACGGCTTCCAAGCACTTATAAAGCTAGGTCTGGTTCCTTACGGCAAGATTATTGATACCGACGAGCATTGTCCAACACTTACCTTTAATACAATCGGCAGACACCAGTCAAGAATTGTATCGGTTAGGGTTGCTACTAATAATTCACCTTGGCTTAAAAATACTAACGTTGGAGATATCTACAACGTTCCGATTTCTCACGGCGAGGGTAGATTTATAGCAGAGCCCGACGTACTCCAAAGCCTTATTAAGAACGGACAGGTAGCAACACAGTACGTTGACCTTTCAGGCAACGCTACTAACGATATTCGCTTTAACCCCAACAACTCTATTCAGGCTATCGAGGGTATCATTTCACCTGACGGTAGAGTTATCGGTAAAATGGGTCACTCCGAGCGTATAGGAGCAGGGCTCTACAAGAACGTTGTGGGCGAATATGATATGAAACTCTTTAAATCTGCAGTTGAATACTTTAAATAATTTAAGTTAAGCGGAGGTTATAATTATGGGTTATCTTTCTGATATAGAAATAGCACAGCAATGCCAAATGAAGCCTATTACCGAAATTGCAAAAGTGGCGGGACTGAGTGAAGACGACATAGAGTTTTACGGCAAGTACAAGGCTAAGGTTGACCTTTCGGTTTTAAAGGATGAAACCAAGAAAAAAGGTAAGCTAATCCTTGTTACCGCTATCACTCCAACCCCCGCAGGTGAGGGTAAAACCACCACCACAATTGGTCTTGCCGACGGTCTTAGAAGAATAGGCAAGAACGTAACGGTAGCACTAAGAGAACCATCTTTAGGCCCTGTTTTCGGTGTTAAGGGCGGTGCCGCAGGCGGCGGCTACGCTCAGGTAGTTCCTATGGAGGATATAAACCTCCACTTCACAGGTGACTTTCACGCAATAGGTGCGGCAAATAACCTCTTAGCCGCTATGCTTGATAACCATATTCAGCAGGGAAATCAATTGGGTATTGACCCTAAGCGTATAACCTGGAAGCGCTGTGTCGATATGAATGACAGACAGCTTAGAAACGTAATAGACGGTCTGGGCGGCAGAGTAAACGGCGTACCTAGGGAAGACGGCTTTGATATTACGGTTGCCAGTGAAATTATGGCGGTGCTTTGTCTTTCAAATTCTATAACCGACCTTAAAAACAGGCTTTCAAATATTATCGTAGGCTACACCTATGACGATGAGCCTGTAACCTGCGGTCAGTTAAATGCACACGGCGCTATGACGGCACTTCTTAAAGATGCTCTAAAGCCAAACCTCGTTCAGACCCTTGAGGGCACACCTGCCTTTGTTCACGGTGGTCCTTTTGCTAATATAGCACACGGCTGTAACTCGGTAATAGCTACTAAAACTGCACTTAAAATGGGTGATTATACCGTTACAGAAGCAGGTTTTGGTGCTGACCTTGGTGCTGAAAAGTTCTTAGACATTAAGTGCAGAATGGCAAACCTTACACCCGATGCGGTTGTGGTAGTAGCCACTGTAAGAGCTTTAAAAATGCACGGCGGTCTTGATAAAAAGGAACTCGGCACTGAGGATTTAGTAGCTCTTGAAAAGGGAATACCCAATCTTCTCCGTCACGTTTCAAATATTAAGAACGTATATAAATTACCTTGCGTTGTAGCTGTAAACCGTTTTCCAACCGATACCGATAATGAAATCAAGTTTATAATAGATAAGTGCAAAGAACTCGGCGTTAACGTTCGCCTGTCTACCGTTTGGGCAGAAGGCGGAAAGGGTGGCGAAGAGTTAGCAAAAGAGGTTGTTCGTCTGTGCGAAGAGGAAAAGGGCGACTTTACGTTCTCTTATGAAGATAACGAGCCTATCGCAGATAAAATCAAGGCTGTTGTTACTAAGGTTTACGGCGGAAGCGACGTTTCCTTTACAACTAACGCTCTAAAGCAACTTGAAAAACTAGAGAGTATGGGTTGCGGAAATATGCCTGTATGTATTGCAAAAACACAGTATAGTTTCTCTGATGACCCAACAAAGCTAGGCGCACCTACAGACTTTACAGTTACAGTCCGTAACCTTAAAGTATCGGCAGGCGCAGGGTTTATAGTTGTGCTAACGGGCGATATTATGACTATGCCGGGACTACCAAAAGTACCCGCCGCAGAAAAGATAGACGTTGACGAAAACGGTAAAATAACAGGCCTTTTCTAAAACGTTAATTAAATATCTATAAAACTACGGAGATAACTTAAATTTAGTTATCTCCGTTGATTTTTTTAAATTTTGTCACCCTTTTTAATTTTAGTGCGTTGTATTAATGTCGATGGTATTGAGAGGTGTTACTTATGCTGACATTTTGTTTAGCTTTAATAGATGATTTTGAGGATGAAAAACTATTTGAAAATTTGTTTTATACCTATAGAAATCAAATGATTTATCTGGCTATGTCTTATCTGCATAATCAGGAAGATGCGGAAGATGTTGTTCATGATGTATTTCTTAACATTGCTCAAAGGCATATGCCTATTATTAAAAATATTAAAAATGATATTGATATGCGAAATTATCTTTTAAAGGCTACTAAAAATACTGCAATAAGCAAGATAAGAAAAAATAAAAAGATTATTCAATCCTCAGTTCCTATATCGGAACTTATCTTTGATGACCTATTTTCAAACGATTTTATAGATAAAATTTGCAGAGAAAGTGACTATGTAGATGTGGTTGCAGGAATAAAATCCCTCGACGAAATATATCGCAATTCTCTATATTATCACTTTGTATTAGAACTATCTGTCGAACAGGTTTCTAAAATACTAAATCAATCAATATCGACGACGAAAAAACAACTGGTCAGAGGCAAAAAATTATTATTAAATTCACTGAAATTAGAAGGAGATTAGATTTATGTCAATCTGTAAAGAGCAATTCATAGAAGCCCTAAGAGATGTGACTTCGGCAGAATTTAGTAACATTCCTTGCGATGATGCAAAAATAGAGATAGTTGTTTCAAATAACTTTGACCGAAAAATGAACAAATTAATTAAATCGCAAAAGAAAGCATATTGGAATTTTATTAATACAACTTCTAAAAAAGTAGCAATTATTTTTATAGCTACTGTTGGGTTAATTTGCGGTATGCTATGTATAGAACCAATAAGAGTATCTGCCATCGAAGCTATTGAAGAAATAATTATCAAAACAAAAAATATCTTCCAAATAGCTTATGAAAACGGTACTCCTCTTTCTGAAGTTGACAAAGAAGGAAACTTCAAATATACGGAATTTGATGGCGAAGAAAGAGAAACTCAGCAAGACGAAATATCATCAGCTATTACAGGTGAAAATTTCAAAGATGCAAAAACCAACATATACAATAAAATGCTTAATACTATCGACTTTTTTAACACAGCTGAGTTAAGCGTAGATATACACATGTCCGAAGGTGAAAATTTAAAAGTAGATTATTATACAGATATTGATGCTTCGTTGGCTTATCAAGCTATTTATGACCACGGTATATTGACCTCTGAAACATATTGTTCACCCAATAGTGAATTTTTAACCTTTATTGATAATAAAAGAAAAACTTACAATCAATATTATCTTAAAGTGTATAAACGTTCCGATTCTCCCTACATTCCTTTAGAAGAACGAATAATATTTGATGATATTACAGGGGATGGTTTACCAATATATACTTATAGAAGAAACATAACAAATTGTACTTTAGCATCATATTGTTTGTTCCCCGAAGGATTCACTTATAGTTATTTGGCGGATTTTGAGCGTTGGGAAATTGAGAATGATAATGTTGATTATTTAGATAGAAAATGTATTAAGATTGTCGGAAGACCTAACCCCTATACTGGTGACAAACATAACAATGATAATTTCGTTATGCTTGTTGATGAGCAGACCGGAATAATACTGAAATTTGAAGGTTATAAAAACGGTAAATTAACAAGATATCAAACAGTAACGAAATGTCTTATAGATAAAAAACCAACGATTAAACAATTCGATTTAAACGATTATATCACATATACTGAAGAATTTCGTTAAAATTAGAAAGGAATAAATAATGAAAAGAATAAAAACAGTCGATGAAAAGATAGGTTATATTAAAGAAAATTATGACTTGTACAGTGAGAGTTAAAAACATGAAAAAGATTTTAAATTATCTTTTATTGTTTCTTTTGTTTGCAGTGTCGATAGGACAAATTCTATTTGTGTTTCTTGACGGTCAATTTGAGGCAACTACTTTTGATAAGATATCTGTTATGATTGAATGTGTGCCTATGGCATATCTTTCTCTTATTGCAAGTTTATTTAATAAAATAGAAAACAGTTTAATTTTTAAGCATTTGCTAAGAATACAACTCGTTTTATTTGTACCGTTAACGGTGCTTAGAATTATAACAATTTTTAATAATTTTTATATTAATTTAAATTATATCAGCAGTATTATTGATACTGTTATAATAATCTTAATGTTTGTTATGATATTACTATTGATAAATAATAAGAAAGAGGCATGTACAACAAGCGTTATAATAACAATTTTGTTTTGCTTAATTGCAATTATTATAAATGCTTTAATTGTAGAAAATAATGTTGTTTTAAACGCAAGTATTATGTTAATAATTTACTTACTTTCTATATATCCGTTTTATTCGATTTGTACTGCATAAAACCAACAACTTATTTTAACAAAAGGATAAACAGCGGAGATAACTTAAATTCAGTTATCTCCGTTAAATTTTTATTATTCGTTTGACCGCAAATTATAAGTGTGATATAATAAAAATATAATATTTAAAAATGAATTAAACAATCCAAATTTTCAATGTATCATCGGATTTAAAATATAATTTGTTTGAAACTTATATAGAGAAATATAGTTGTCACTCTAGAGATATTTTTAGCTTTAAAGGAAAGTGATAAAACAATTATGAAAA
>JAZSCM010000037.1:0-8244 GCA_045602945.1 Acutalibacteraceae bacterium
TGCTTTCATAATATATTAACTCCTTTTTAAATTACAAACACCTTGTAGGGCGGGGGCTTGCTCCCGCCGTTTTTGTTTTGTGCGGGTTTTGACGGCAGGAGTAAACCCCTGCCCTACAACAAAATTTTAAAATCGTGATACCATTATTTGTCAACAAAGGAGATTTATGCTCAATTTTAAATTTTCATATATTATAATTTATTACAATATGTAGGATAAAGTTTTGATTATTCTACAATTACTTTTTCTGTAGCAACATTTCCCGCTTCGTCCCTCACTGTAACTACGAGCATATTTCCATTACAATATAATCTGCTCGTCCAACCAATATAGTTGTTTTCAGAAAAATCTTCGGTTAATGCGGGGCTTTTAGAATTTTCGCTCAAATACACTTCAAATTTATATTCATATTTACCATATCCGCCCGACACGTTAACTTTATATCCTACTTGGGATAGCCATCCGCTAATACTTACCTCGCTAGAACGATACACATTAAGAGTAAGCGCTTTAATTGTTTCTGTTTTTGTATTGTTGCATGAAGAACAACGATATGTAATGACCGATCCAACTTTATGTCCATTTGTGCTAGATGCTTCTGAATAGCTGTGACCTAATGCGCTACCGCTTGTTGTACCGCAACGCGAACACTTTTTAGCCTCGGTACAGGTTGCGTTGTTATAATTATGACCTAATGCGCTACCGCTTGTTGTACCGCAACGCGAACACTTTTTAGCCTCGGTACAGGTTGCGTTGCTATAATTATGTCCTAATGCGCTACCGCTTGTTGTACCGCAACGCGAACACTTTTTAGCCTCAGTACAGGTTGCGTTGCTATAATTATGACCTAATGCACTACCATTTGTCGCACCGCAAGAGCATTTTGCCGGCGCAGTACAAGTAGCAATCGAATAACTGTGTGTGTGGCTAGAAGTAGTGGGATTGGATGTTTCGGGATTAGTAGCAGAGGTGGGTTTACTGGTGGTAGAACTTGGAGACTCGGTACTATCCGAGCTATTGCTGCTATCAGCGTTAGAATCCGATGTAATTGCGCTCTGCTCGGTAGAAGTTGTATCAGTTACATCATTTTGGCTAGTGGAACTGTCAGCGTGGTTATCTGTTGTAATATCGTTTTCACTACAAGCAGAAAAAGACAATACTATCATTACCATTAACAATAAACTAATTATTTTTTTCATTTTCTTTTCTCCTTTTTGTATATTAGTCTAATATTAGAATACCATAGTATTTTTATATTGTCAAGAATTTTGAGATAATAGTATTGCAATATTTGTCGTGCGAGGGGTAGCTATGTTGAGCAAAAGAATAAATGATTTAAGAATATCTTTTGGTTGGACGCAGGTACAGTTAGCTCAAAAATTAGGTGTAACAAAGCAAACGGTGTCGAATTGGGAAAACGATAATATACAACCGTCTATCGACATGCTCGTTAAGCTTTCAAAAATTTTCAACGTTTCAACCGACTATCTACTAGGGCTAACGCCAACCAATTCAATATGTGTTGACGGACTGCCTATTGAATTTGTATCACACATTGTTCAAATTATTGATGATTACAAATCAAAATAAAAAACTAAGCGAGGTGAAATCACCTCGCTTAAGTTTTTTCGTTTTTTGTTTTATTCATCTACTAAAATTATAAGGTCGCAGCGGTTTTTTATATTGGTTTTTTCAAAGTATGCGTTTTCAAGAGGTATCCACTCGTTAAAAAAGCGCTTTGCTAAGAGCGGTGTGTTTCGCTTTTCAATGCGCTTTTTTTGAATTTCGGGGGATAGGTCTAAAAACACCGATAAATCATAAAAGCACTCTAGGTCTTTATGCATTGAATATGCGCCCTCGATAACTATTAGTTTTTTAAGGTCTACCGCAATCGGCGGACAAAGGGAAAAAGTTTTGCAATCAAACGGGCGGTAGGTGATAGGTTTTCCGTCTTTTAGCGGTATTAAAACCTCTTCTAAAAAGCGTTCTCTATCAACGTTTCCGCCGATTTCTTTAAAGCGCTCGGGTGTTCGCTGTTCGGGCCTTAAAAAGAAATCGTCCATATCAAAAACGGTGCAGTCGTATATTTCCTCGAGTGTTTTACTTAAAGAGGTTTTACCGCTGGCGCTGCCGCCCTCTATTGCTAAAATCACTCTGCCGCTTTGAAGCTTTGCATCTATTTTTTCAAACAGCGGCAAAAACAAATTTGAAAATTTATCGCCTTTTTCCATTTCTTTAATCCCTTAATCTTGATATCTTTTTACCGTCTGTTAGCATCACGATAACAGGTATTAATACAATCTGAATAATAATTCCCGGTAGCGCGTTTGTAAAAGCACCCGCAATAAATGCCGCAAAGGTAAACGAGCCGCCCTTTATACCCATACACACAAGCATAGCAACACCCCAAACAATTCTGCCGACAATCATAGCGGTAAGTAATGACACGTAGATATAAGGCTTTTTGCGCGGCAGTATTTTGTGCATAAGCCCTGCAACAAGACCGTAGGCAGCCAGTTCAAACGCCATACAAACGGCTTTTGGAAAAAGCGGTGGCATTCCGAGTAAAAACGAGCGAAAAAGCGGTGCTATAAAGCCTACTGCTAAGCCCCACGGCCAACCGCAAATAAATCCGCAAAGCAACACCGGAATATGTAAGGGACATAGCATAGAGCCGATTTCGGGCACCTGACCCGTTAAAAACGGCAGCACGTAGGCTAGTGCTAAAAAGAACGCGGAAAGAATTAGCTTTAAAAGTTTTTTGTTCATAAAAACACCTATTCTGCCATTGGAAGTGTAGCGCCGCCAAACGGCATTGCGATTACGGTAGCGTTGTCGCCGTATTTTTCGAATGCATCGTCAAGCGCTTTTTGTGCTGAAGGCTTTGGATTTAAGAAGATACTGCGTACAAAATCGTCGTCCATCTCGCTTATTAAATCAATCGAGGCGTTTTGAAGCACCATTGCAATCGCCGCCGCCTTGTGACCGCCTAATTGAAACTGCTTATGAATTCTATCTATCATAGACTCGGCAGTCTCGGCGCTTAAAAGCCAACTTTCAAAGGTCTTGCTTCCAAGGCCTTCGTTACAAGCGCCCATAAGAATAATGGTGCCGCCCTTTTTAACGGCGTGTTTTGCGTTATCGAGTGCCTTTTGCACCTGATATAAATTAGCATCCTTTGGCGCACCGCCTTGGGAAACCAGTACTATATCGGCGCGTTCGGGAATTTTTTTGCTGTACATTTTATCAAGGTATGCACAACCGTCGCGATGGGCTTTTGTTACGTCACCCGCAACGGCGTAAACTATGTGCTTATGCTCGTCAAGCACTACGTTTACTATGTAATCTATACCGCAGATATCTCCTGCCTGTTCAATATCCTGTCTTATAGGATTGCCTTCTAGTTTACCCGCACAGGCTGATTCCTCGACCATCATTCTATGGTTTGTCTGAATAGCCAAGGGTGTTGACACACCCGGCATTATAGCCTTAGCGCCGCCCGAATATCCTGCAAAGTAATGGAACTCTATATTGCCTGTGCAGATTTTAAAATCCGCCTCGGCTACTACTCTTGTAATATCAACGGGGGTGCCTTTATCGGTAGTGCCCATATGTATACAGTCGCCAGGGTCAGAATCAACACAGCGTACGGTATCGAAAACCTTATCGCCTGCTAAACGGCGCATTTCCTCCTCGGTGTGATTACGGTGAGAGCCAAGGGCAAAAACAACCGTAATATCCTCTGCCTTACAGCCTGCAGAAAACAATTCCTCCAAAATCGAGGGTAAAATCTCATAGCTTGGCACAGGACGTGAAATATCACTAGCGATTATGGCAATTTTTTGTCCTGTCTTAACCAAAGAACCAAGCGCCGCTGCACCGATTGGGTTTTGAAGCGCGTATTCTACAGCCTCAACACCCAGTCTTTTATGCTCCATCTCGTTTGAAACCAGCACCCCAAGTAAATTTTTATCGGGAACGTTTACTGTTTGCTCTGTTTTTCCGTAACCAAATTTAAGCTCCATTTATATGTTTCTCGCTTCCTATCATAAATCATAGTAATTATACCGCTTTAAAGTTTGCTTTGCAATTGTTTTTTAGAAAAACACCAAAACGTGTAAAAAGACTCGTAGGGGTTGGCGTTCACGACAACCCGCAATTTCGGGACGTCAAAAATTGCCGTCCCCTACAACAGTAATGATTTACTTTTGAAAACAAATATGGTATAATTATTATAATAAATTTAAGGCGGTGGAGATATGAAAAAATATGACGTTGCTGTATGCGGCGGCGGTTTTGCCGGAATTTCGGCGGCACTGGCTGCTGCTCGAGAGGGCAAAAGCGTTGTGCTTTTCGAAAAGGAATATATTTTGGGTGGACTTGGCACCGCAGGTCTTATTGCAGTGTATTTGCCGCTGTGCGACGGACTCGGTCATCAGGTTTCATTCGGTATTGCCGAGGAATTGCTACGGCTTTCTATCTCCTACGGCGCCGAGGCTATGTATCCTGAAAACTGGCTTGACGGCATAGGCGAAAAAAGTGAAAAGGATAAACGCTTCGAGGTTCAGTATAACCCACAGCTTTTTGCAATTTTAGCCGAAAAGCTGCTGCTTGATAATAAGGTGGATATATTTTACGGCAGCTACGTTGTTGACGTAGAGCTGGAAAACGACCGCATAAAAACGTTATTTGTTCAAAACAAATCGGGCAGAGTGCCGTTTGAGGTCTGCTCGGTTGTAGATGCAACGGGTGACTGCGATATTGCATACCTTTCGGACGTGCCGACCGAGACCTTCAAGCAGGGAAATCTTCTTGCCGCGTGGTATTATTTTACCGATAAAACAGGTTACTGTCTTCAGCCTCTCGGCGCCGCAGACGTTCCCGAGGAAGAGCGTGTAGAAAAGGGCGAAACGCCGCTTATAAACCGCCGTTTTTCAGGGCTCGACGGCAAGGAAATCTCCGAAATGGTTTGCCTTTCGCACACGCAAATACTTAAAAACTGGCTCAATAAAAGAGAACAGGATAAAAGCACCGCCATTTCTACCATAGCCACCATTCCTCAAATTAGAATGACCAGAAAAATCGTCGGCGAATACGAGCTTTCGCACCTAGAAGAGCAGACCTTCTTTGAGGATTCGATAGGTATGGTTTCAAACTGGAAAAAACGAGGCCCCATATACGAGGTGCCGTTTAGAACGCTTTATAATAATTGCCTTAAAAACTTAATTACGGCAGGCCGCTCGGTATCAACAAATGAGACCCTGTGGGACGTTATGCGCGTTATCCCCTGCTGTGCCGTTACAGGTCAGGCGGCAGGTACCGCCGCCGCTATGACAAGTGATTTTTCTTCTCTTGACGTTTCGAAATTGCAGAAAAAACTGCAAGAAAACGGCGTTGTTTTGCATAAAAAGGATATTTTTTAATCAAGAAATTAAACAAGGTGATATGATTATGCTTAAAAAACTTAAAATTTTAATTCCGATTTTGGTTTGCTTCTGCTTAATTTTATCGGGTTGTTCAAGTGATAACAATAACGACGTCATCACAAATGAAATTTCCTCCGAAAACACCCTTTCTTCCGAAACACAAAGCACCGAAAATAAAAACGAAAACGCTTTCCCTACCGCATACGCTACCATTATTGAAAATCTAATCAGTGCGTATCCGTGGAATAACGGTACGGTTAACGTAGTGCCTCAAAATCCCGAGCTTAGTTATATGTACGCTTCTGCTTCTTCGCTTTCCGATATAGGCTTTGCGCTAATAGATTTTGATTCGGACGGGCAAAAAGAGTTAATTCTCACCAATATTAAAACAAACTCGGTTTATGATATGTATACATATAAAAACAGCCAAGCTGTACAACTCTTTTCGGGCGGTCAAAGAAATTATTTCGTGCTAAGAGAAAACAACGTTATCGAAAATCATTGGTCCGACTCAGCTGCTATTAGCGGCACCGATTTTCTAAGACTTGCAAACGGAAAATTAGAGCTGATAGAAAGATTTACGCTTGACGCTACGTATGCTTTGGAAACAGGAAGAATCAAAGACGCTGCCGAGGCTACTTCTGAAAACTGCCTTTACAAATCAAAAAGCCAAAACAAAAAGGATTACGAGCCAATAACCGCCGAGAATTATGACGCACAATTAAAAGCGTACACCGATAAAAATTCTCCGATAGATATTAGCTACACGTCACTTGAAAGCTATAAAAATTCAAAATAAAAATTTAAGCGGAAGTGAAAAACTTCCGCTTTTTTGATTTTTTAATTTAGGCTGTTTGCCATTTGGTAGAATTTATAGTACATACCCTTTTGCTCTAGCAGTTGCTCGTGGGAGCCTTCTTCTACTATGCCTTCATCAGTAAGCACCATAATTCTATCAGAATTTCTAATGGTTGAAAGGCGGTGGGCAATGGTTATGGTGGTTCTGCCCTCTGCCAGTTTATTGAGTGACCGTGCTACCGCAAACTCGCTCTCGTTATCGAGGGCACTTGTTGCCTCGTCGAGTATAATAATAGGCGGATTTTTTAGAAAAACTCGTGCTATACTTATTCTCTGCTTTTGTCCGCCCGAAAGCTTTACTCCGCGTTCGCCGACGTAGGTGTCATAACCGTCTTTAAGCTCACTTACAAACTCGTGGGCACCCGCTTTTTTAGCGGCTTCTATTACCTCTTCTAAGGTAGCACCAGGCTTACCGTAAGCAATATTTTCATAAACCGTGCCCGAAAATAAATAAACGTCCTGCTGAACTACACCTATACTCTCTCTAAGAGATTTAAGGGTGTATTTTTTTATGTTTTGACCGTCAAGCAGTATTTCGCCGTTTGTTACGTCGTAAAAACGGGGAATCAGGTTGCAAAGGGTGGTTTTGCCGCCGCCCGATGGACCTACAAAGGCAATTTTTTCGCCGCTTTTTATGTTTAAATTTAAATCCCAGAAAACTTTGTTATGGTCGTCGGGGTATTCAAAGGATACGTCCTTAAATTCAATGTTGCCTTTAGGATTTTTAAGCTCTTTTGCATCAGGCTCATCGAAAATCTCAATATCGGCATCCATTATCTCCAAAAAGCGTTCAATACCCGTAAGTCCTCTTTGGAACTGCTCTGAAAACTCAATTATTCGGCGCACCGTTGCAATAAAGGTGGTAACGTATAAAAGGTAGGCTACAAGGTCGCCGGGTGTGATTTTTCCTTTAATCATAAATATACTGCCGATGATTACAACGGCGGCGTACATTATGCCGTCAAACATTCGAGTAGTGGTGGAAAAGGCGCCCATAAATTTATAGGAAAGCTTTTTTATTGAGAAAAACTCCTTGTTGTCCTTTTCAAACTTCTGCTGCTCGATATCTTCGTTGGCAAACGCTTTTACAACCTTTTGACCAAGCAGCGAATCCTCTATTCGCGCGTTTAATTCGCCTATCATCACACGCTGTTTTCTGAAGGTTTCTCGCATTTTAGCATTTAGTTTTCTGCAGATAAGTATCATAATCGGAATTATGATAAAGATGATTATAGTTAGCGGAATATTGATATTTATAAGAATTATAAAGGACACTATCCCCTTTATACCCGCAATAAAAAACTCCTCGGGACAGTGGTGCGAAAACTCGGTAACGTCAAATAGGTCGTTGGTAATTCTTCCCATTATCTGACCTACCTTGGTGTTGTTAAAATATGTGTTAGACAGCTTATGTAAATGGGCATAGGCGTCACGGCGCATATCGGTTTCAATCTTTGTGCCCATAACGTGACCTATGTATGCCATATAATAGTAAGCCACGGCGTCTATTATTCTGAGCACTAAATAAAGCGCACCGATTTTAAGAATAAACTCTATAGTGAGTTTTGATATATCGTCAATTGCCGCATTGGTTATTTCGCGCATTATAAGAGGCAAAACTATCTCGCAAATGGTTGTGAGGGACGCGCAAAACAAATCGAAAATAACGGTTGGAACGTATTTTTTATAATAAGGCATAAAGCGTTTTATCAGCACACCCGTTTTATATGTTTTTTCATTTTTTCGCATTTTAAATCACCATAAATATTATATAGTTTAGCCGAGATAAAATCAATACGTTTAAAAAATAATGCCTGTCAATGGGTGTTGTTCTTAACGGAGAATTTGAAAATCTTTCGACTTCCGATGAGAACCAGCATCGCATTTGTATGTACAAATACACTTGGGCAGTAGCCCAAACCCACTAACAACAGAAAAGAGAAGATTCGTATATTACGAG
>JAZSCM010000038.1:0-33329 GCA_045602945.1 Acutalibacteraceae bacterium
CATCCTTGGGTGCTTGTCGGCGAAGATAAGATGTCTAAATCCAAAGGTAATGTGATTTATGCCGACGAACTCGCTGCTCGTTTCGGCGTAGATGCAGTGCGCTATTATCTGCTTTCCGAAATCCCCTTTACTCAGGACGGCACCATTACCTACGAAAGCTTTATAAATAAGTTTAATACCGACCTTGCAAACACTTTAGGCAACCTCGTTAACCGCTCAATTGCTATGACAAATAAGTACTTTGGCGGTAAGGTTACAGCGCCTACAACTTACTTTGCAGAGGACGAGGACCTTATTAATACCGCTAACGATACAATAAAAGATTATTACAGATTAATGGATTCATACCATAATGCAGATGCTTGTGAGTGTGTAATGTCACTAGCTCGTCGTTGCAATAAATACATTGACGAAACTGCACCTTGGGTACTTGCGAAAGACGAGGCAACTAAAGACCGTCTTAATGCCGTTCTTTATAATCTGCTTGAGTGTATTCGTATACTTGGCGTTCTTCTGTCCCCTGTAATTCCCGAAAGTGCTTCTTCGATTGCTTCACAGCTTTGCACCAACGTATCAGAACTATCTTTCGGTGCAGTTACCGAATTCAGCGTTGGCGAAGCAAAGCCGTTATTTGCCCGTCTTGATACAGCAAAGGTTTTAGAGGAAATAGAGGCTGAAAATAAAGCCAAGGCAGAGGCCGCCGAAGCCGAAAACGTTACAAAAATTGCTCAGATTTCTATCGAAGATTTTATGAAGGTAGAGCTAACTGCGGCTGAAATCGTAAAATGCGAAACCATTCCGAAGGCTAAAAAACTTCTTAAACTCACTCTCAATGACGGCAGCGGTAAAGAGCGCATTGTAGCCTCGGGCATCGCTAAATGGTATACACCCGATGACCTTATCGGTAAAACCGTCGTTGTGGTTTCTAACCTTAAACCTGCCGTTCTTTGCGGTGTAGAGTCTAACGGTATGATTTTAGCAGCTGACTGTAATGATGACGTTAAGGTAATATTCCTTGACGGAGTACCTGCAGGTAGCAAGATTAGATAATAATATGTATATATATCCCGACGAGGCTAAGCTCTCCTCTCCCCTGATTTTCGATTCACACGCCCATATAGACGATAATGCCTTTGACGGTATCCTCGATACCCTTATTCCCGATATGGAATCAAACGGCGTTGCAGGTATTGTCTGCTGCGGTTGCAATGAGGCATCTTCTAAAAAAACTTTAGAAATTGCAGAAAAATACGATATCGTTTACGGTGCAGTAGGCATACACCCCGAAGACGTTAATAAAAGTTCTGATACTGATTTTATTTTAAATTTGATTTCTAATAAAAAATGTGTTGCTATCGGCGAAATAGGTCTAGATTTATATTGGGAAAAGGAAAACAAAGATCTTCAAATCGATGTTTTTAAAAAACAACTTGAAATTGCAAAAGAGTTTGACCTGCCTGTTTTGGTGCACGACCGCGAGGCTCACGCTGATACTTTAGAGCTTTTAAAAAAATATAAGCCTAAAGGCGTTTTACACTGCTTTTCGGGCAGTGTAGAGATGGCACAGGAAATTTTAAAACTTGGAATGTATATCGGTATCGGCGGTGTAATAACCTTTAAAAATGCAAAAAAATTACCCGACGTTGTAAAAATATTGCCTGATGACAAAATTTTGCTTGAAACCGACTGCCCGTATCTTTCACCCGAGCCACTGCGAGGCAAACTCTGCCATTCAGGTCTTATAACCTTTACTGCACAAAAGGTAGCAGAAATTAAAGGCACCGATACCGAAACTGTTTTATGTACGACTCTTAAAAACGCTAAAAATCTATTTAATTTATAATTTATGAATATTCCCCGCTTTGATTGAAAAAATAATAATGAAAGCGGGGTGTGTTTTAATGAGCAACAAAAATAAGAACAACAACCAAAACAAGAATGAGCAGAACAAAAATAATCAAAATAAGAATAACGAACAAAATAAAAATAACAATCAAGACTCTAATAGAATTTTCAAAGACGAAAACAGATAACCTAAAAGCATATAAAAGAACTCCGCTAAAATTAGCGGAGTTTTTTTGCGTTTTTAAATTTTAAAGTAATGTTGTCCAACCGAAAGCAACCGTTCTAGTACTCATGGCGGTGTTTAATTTAAGCCTTCACAACACAAATAGCAGGCTTTTCTTTCTCATCGACCGATTTGAGCCAATCCATATCAAACAGGGTGTTTACCAAGTTTTCGATAGAATTAAATCGGTAAATAAATGCTCCAACGTATTCTGCATTTTTTCGGATATGAGAAGGAGCAAGATCAGCAGTTATATTTGCGGCAAGTTTTGCAGTTTTACTATTTAAGTCAGAAACAATAGAAATGCTCTCCTGTAAAATCTGCTTAAGTTGGTCGTATTCTTCTTGTGTCCAAACCGCAAAATTTGCTTTACCGTTCTTTGAATAACCAAAATCGCCAAGCACTTTTTGCCAATCCTTTGACAAATATTCAAAGCAATCCACTGCCGTGCAAACTACGGGGTCGGTCATTTGTGTTTCAAAGTGTTGAGCGTTCAGTGTTTGTCTAAAATTCATTGCTATAACACTTCCGCGCTTATCACTTGAAGGACAACTGTTATAAATACCTTGTATGCCACTGGGCTGTTCTTCTGCAACAACATTTTCGTTACTTCTGCCCCAAACAATACCGTGTCCCCCTCCGCCATTCACTAGTGAATACGGACCGTCTTTAGGTAATTCGCCGTAAGTTTTTTCAAAATCATTTCCGCTATCAATCAAAGAATAATGCAAACATAATAGGAGTTTTTGCCAACGTGCAAGATTTACGTTTTCAAATCTGTTTCCAAAGCGCATATCAAAATCATCTGTTACAGCAATTATCTTTTGTGCACTTTCCTCTGTAAGTTCTTTCAGTTTTTCGTGAATTGTTTTCGTACAATCGAGTGTAAAAATCGGAATGTTGGTCAGATACTTTCCATTGTTACAAACAAGATACTCGCGTTCAACAAGCAATTTTATCTCGTCCTCAAGATAAGGAAGTGCAACTCCGAGTTCTATACTAATTTCTTGAATAGTTACCGGACTGTAATATGCCGCAAGTAAAATATTTCCTTTGATTTTTCTTTTTTCAAAAGCACGATATTCGCAATCGTCTCCTGCTTTTGTTCCCCAAAAATCAATTTCAAAAATATTGGGTCTATAGCTTTTTTCACCGTATAATCTTTCCATATTTATACCCTCTCTGATAATTTTTCTTGCACGGAATAAATAATACTTCACCATTTCCGTGCTGATTTGTAATCTGTTGGCTACTTCGGAACAGGAGAGATTTTCAATATAGTATAAAACGGTAGTATCACGATATTGCTTTGACAACAATGACAGTTCACGTCGAAGAACGTTTAATTCCTCTTTTTTAATCATTCCTTCTAAAGCAGATTCATCTCCGTCAGCAATATTCTCGTTAAGTTCTACGGTACGATTTGCATTTTTAGTCTTTTTACGAAGATAGTCCATATAGGTGTTCTCCGCAATTTTCCAGATAAAGCCATAAATGCGTGTCTCGTCTTTTAAGTTTTGTGCTGACCGAACAATTTTATAAATAATATCACTCGCAAGATA
Organism: Acutalibacteraceae bacterium; assembly: GCA_045602945.1. Classification (GTDB taxonomy): domain Bacteria; phylum Bacillota; class Clostridia; order Oscillospirales; family Acutalibacteraceae; genus UBA737. Next base: position 3,631 of record JAZSCM010000038.1, read on the forward strand.
TTCTGCTTCAGCCACATTTCCAAGTCTTGTCAATGCAAAAGCAAATATGGACTTCATATTTTCGGTTATCAGCTGTTCGAGTTTTATACTATCCATTAGTTTCTCCATTCCCGTTTTTCAGGCGCCTTCATACATATAGTCGTCGGAAAGACAAAACGGTTAAGATGATTTATAAAATTTATTTGTCAAGCAAAAAAGACAGAGAATCTAAAAGATGCTCTGTCTTACTTTTGTTAGTAGGTGCGTGATTGTTTTTTTAATATTAAAGTAATGTTGTCCAGCCGAGAGTGTCTTCGGTTTTGCCCCATTGAATACCTGTTAAGGTATCATAGAGCCACTGTGAAGTAGCGCCGATTTTGCCCTCGTTTACAACAAACTGTTCACCCTTATAGGAGAACTCACCGATTGGAGAAATAACTGCAGCAGTACCGCAACCCCAAGCCTCTTCGAGTTTGCCCGACTTTAGAGCGTCTTCTAACTCGTCAATACTAAGGAGTCTTTCCTCAACCTTATAGCCTTTAGACTTAAGAATTTCGATGCAAGACTTTCTGGTGATACCCGGAAGAATTGAACCTGAAAGCTTTGGTGTTACAACCGTGCCGTCAATCTTGAACATAACGTTCATAGCGCCAACCTCTTCAATGTACTTGCGCTCAACACCGTCAAGCCATAATACCTGAGAATAGCCTTTTTGTGCGGCACGCTCGCCTGCGCGGTTACTTGCGGCATAGTTACCGCCGCACTTAGCCTCACCTGTACCGCCTCTAACAGCTCTAACGTCTTGATCTTCTATCATAATCTTAACAGGATTAATACCCTCTTTATAATAACTGCCAACAGGTGAAGTGATTATCATAAAGGTAGCTCTTTTTACAGCATGAACACCTAAGGTTTCGTCGTTACCGTACATAAAAGGACGGATATAGAGTGAAGTGCCCTCTGCCGACGGAGTCCAATCCTGCTCGTGTGCTACAAACTTTGTAAGTACTTCTAAAAACATATCCTCAGGAATTTCGGGTAAACACATACGCTCTGCAGAACGGTTCATTCTGCGGATATTTTCTAATGGTCTGAAAAGCTGAACCTTGCCGTCTGCTCTGCGGTATGCCTTAAGGCCTTCAAAAATTTCCGAGCCGTAGTGTAAAACGGTTGATGCAGGATGAATATTTACAGGACCGAAAGGAACTATACGGGCATCGTGCCAACCTTTGTCTACAGAGTAATCCATAATAAACATATGGTCGGTAAAATATTGACCGAAGCCTAAAACTGAAGGGTCAGGCATAACCGAAGGGTTAGTATTTTCAATAATTTTAATTTCCATAATATATACCCTACTTTCTTAAAAATCTCTGCCGATACGCATAGCGTTAAGGTTAATTTCAAGCATATCGCTGTGCTTTGCGGAAATAACCTTTTTAAGAGCATTAACAACGCCCTCTTCATCATCAAAACCGTTGGTTTTTGCAAGAACGTGACCTAACATTATCATATTGCTAAGCTTTGGAGTGTTGTTATCAGATGCTAGTTTAGTAGAAGGAATTTTAAAAGCCTTAACGTCGGTACGCTTAACGTCGCGTTCAATAAGGGTTGAATCGGTGAAAATCATACCGCCTTCTGCTACTGTATCTTCGTATCTATCAAGAGACGGTAAATTCATAGCGATAAGAATATCAGGCTTTGAAACTATAGGAGAGCCTACCTGTGTGTCACTTATAATTACACCGCAACTAGCAGTACCGCCGCGCATTTCAGGACCGTAGGAAGGAAGCCAACTAACGTTTTTACCGTCGGTCAATCCCTTATAGGCTAAGAGTTTACCAGTGAAAAGTATACCCTGACCGCCGAAACCTGCAATTAAATAAGATTTGGTACTCATTTAACTTCCTCCTTTGATCTATCCTTATAAACACCTAGCGGATAATAAGGAATCATTTTTTCGTCAATCCATTCGAGTGCCGCCTTAGGAGTCATACCCCAGTTGGTAGGACAGCTTGAAACTACCTCAACGAGTGAAAAGCCCTTGCCGTCGATCTGATTTTGGAATGCCTTTTTAATAGCCTTTTTAGCATTTTTAACGTTCTTTACGTTATTAACTGCAACACGCTCGATATATTCAGGACCGTCAAGTGTGGATAGCATTTCACTAACCTTAATCGGAAAACCACAAGCAGTAACGTCTCTGCCGTATGGAGAGGTTTGTGTTACCTGACCGGGTAATGAAGTAGGAGCCATCTGACCGCCTGTCATACCGTAAATTGCGTTATTTATAAATATAATTGTTATATTTTCGTTTCTAGCCGCTGAATGAACTGTTTCAGCCATACCGATAGAGGCTAGGTCACCGTCACCCTGATATGTAAATACAACGTTTTCAGGAAGTGAACGCTTAACACCTGTAGCTACAGCAGGAGCTCTACCGTGAGCCGCCTCAATCATATCACAGGCAAAGTAATCGTATGCCATAACCGAACAACCAACAGGTGCTACACCTATAGTCTTGCCCTCGATACCGAGTTCATCAATAACCTCGGCTACCAAACGGTGAACTATACCGTGGGTACAGCCTGGGCAATAGTGAAAAGGCGCATCGGTTAAAGCCTTTGGTTTTTCAAATACTACCATTACTTGTTACCTCCTTTACTAACATTTACAATAGACTCAAGCACTTGTTCGGGTGAAGGAATCATACCACCTACGCGGTTGCAAAGCGTTACGTCTGCCTTACCTTCTACGCTAAGCTTAATATCTTCAATCATCTGACCCATAGAAAGCTCTACCGAAATAAAGGTGTGAACCTTATCTGCGGCTGCCTTAAACTGCTTCTCGGGGAACGGCCATAGGGTGATAGGTCTAATCATACCAACCTTAATTCCCTGTTTACGAGCCTCGTCAACAGCATTTTTAGAAACACGTGCGGCAATACCGAATGCTGCAACGCAAATTTCGGCATCGTCCATCATATATTCCTCATACATAACTTCATTTTCTTTAACAATCTCATAGCGTTCGTAACGCTCGAAATTGGTCTTTTCAAGTTCTTCCGGCTTTAAGTATAAAGAGTTTACAATGTTATGCTCTCTCTTGCCTTCAGTACCTGTAACAGCCCAAGGCTTTTCTACCTTTTCACCGATAGCGAAATCAAGAGATACAGGTTCCATCATCTGACCCATAGTACCGTCTGCTAAAAGCATAGTGGTCATACGGTATTTATCGGCAAGGTCAAAGCCCTTAACAGTTAGTTCTGCCATTTCCTGAATTGAGGAAGGCGCTAAAACTATCATACGGAAGTCGCCGTGACCTGCGCTTCTTGTAGCCTGAAAATAGTCAGACTGTGAAGGCTGAATACCGCCAAGACCGGGTCCGCCACGCTGAACGTTAACAACAAGTGCGGGAAGGTCAGCACCTGCAAGGTAAGAAATACCCTCGCTCTTTAGAGCAATACCAGGTGAAGAAGAGGAAGTCATTACCCTTCTACCTGTTGAAGAAACACCGTATACCATATTGATAGCGGCAATTTCACTTTCTGCCTGAAGAAATACACCGCCGATTTTTGGCATTCTTTTTGCCATATAGGCTGCAACCTCAGTCTGTGGAGTTATAGGATAACCGAAGTAATGACGACAGCCTGCAATTATAGCCGCCTCGGCAATAGCTTCGTTACCTTTCATTAAAACCTTTTCTGACACTTTTCTTCACTCACCTTTCAACCTTAATTATACAATCAGGACACATAGTAGCGCAAAAAGCACAGGCAATGCACTTTTCAATCTCCTTAGCCTCTACAGGATGATGTCCCTTTTTGTTAATCTTATCTGCCGCAAGGGTAAGTACTCCTTTAGGACATGCGTCAACGCAGAGTCCACAGCCTTTGCACTTGTCGGTATCAAATGTTAAAACTGCCATATTCATTCTCCTTTACAGCTTTTTCTGAAGCCCTATCGGGTACAGATTATTTATTTTTAATTTTAACGGTTCATAAAGTGTTTCAAAAACCGTTGTATAAACTATCGGTAAATTAGTTAAGTTTGCTATTTGATTAGCATATTCTAAAGAACTTAAAACGTCCTCAGGTGTGGTTTCACGACCTAAATTCGAATTATTAATAATTGCAGTAAATTTTAAGCCTGACGCTGCTTCTATTTCCCTCATAACCTCGATAGCAAGGTCGGGCGTTTTGGTTAGGGGTCTGAATTTATTAACCACGTAAAACATTTCGCAATCGTTTTCTTCCCTTATTTTAGGAGAAATACGACCAAGTGCTAATGCGCCACGCTCGTCTCCGCCAACGTCTAAGATACTGTAAAGCGTCTTATCGTCGGTGACAGCATACATATCCTGAGGAAGTGCAGGTATATCGACGTTTGTATTTGCATAGTCAGAGCAAATAAGTCTAATACCGTTATTTTTAAGCAGTTCCTCGCTGTCTTTAGTTCTAAAATAAGGATTTACAATATCAATATCAGCAATAGCGGTGTTATCCGCCTGTTTTTTAAGGTCAAGACTTAAATTTAAAGCAATATTTGTTTTTCCGCTGCCATAATGGCCCGAAATAATAGTTATACGCTTAAATTTCATATGTTTATTTTTCCTTTTTAAAGTTTGTTGCGCTGAATTTTACCGCTAACGGTTTTGGGTAGTTCGTCCTTAAATACTACAATTCTAGGATACTTATAAGGAGCGGTATGCTGTTTTACGTATTCCTGAATTTCTTTCTTTAGTTCCTCGGTACCCTCTGTGCCCTTTACAAGCACGATACTAGCCTTAACAACCTGACCTCTAACCTCGTCGGGTGCGGCTGAAACACCGCATTCGAGCACGTAAGGTAATTCCATAATAACGCTCTCTATTTCGAACGGTCCTATACGGTAGCCCGAAGACTTAATAACGTCGTCAACACGGCCAACGTACCAATAGAAGCCGTCCTCATCGCGCCAAGCGGTATCGCCTGTGTGATAAAAACCGTCGTGCCAAGCCTCTTTTGTTTTTTCCTCGTCACCGTAATAACCAACAGCCAGACCGCAAGGCATACCGTTTCCGATATTAATAACAATCTCGCCCGTCTCACCGGGAGGTACGGATTTACCGTCGGCGTCTACTATATCAACGTCATAAATCGGTGCAGGTTTACCCATAGAGCCGATTTTGTGCGGAGCGCCTGTCATATTACCTATAATCATAGTGCTCTCGGTTTGACCGAAGCCCTCAAGTATCTGAAGCCCTGTTGCCTTTTCAAATTGACGGTAAACCTCAGGGTTTAGCGCCTCACCCGCAGTAGTCATATGCTTTACTGACGATAAATCGTATTTCGAAATATCCTGTTTTACCATCATTCTAAGCATTGTTGGCGGAGCGCAGAAGGTTGTAATACCGTATTTTGCGAACATAGGTAAAATATCTGCGGCATCAAAACGGTCAAAGTCATAAGCAAAGATTGCCGCTTCACATAGCCACTGACCGTATAGCTTACCCCACATAGCCTTTGCCCAACCTGTATCCGAAATGGTAAAGTGCAATCCGTCAGGGTCAACGTTATGCCAATATTTAGCAGTATGGAAATGTCCTAGAGGATATTTATAGTTATGGGTTGCAATCTTCGGATAACCGCTGGTGCCCGAAGTAAAGTACATAAGCATTAAATCCTCACCACAGGGCGACTCTTTAGTGCGGTTAAAGTGTGTACTGTATAGCGGGTACTCCTCGTCAAAGGTGCGCCAACCCTCTCTTGTGCCGTTTACAATCATCTTGTATTCAAGCTGGGGGCACTTAGCGGCGGCAATATCAACCTGATTTGCAGTATCACCGTCTGCAGTACAAATAATAGCCTTTACACCCGCAGATTTAAAGCGGTATTCAAAATCGTGTTCAAGTAGCTGATTTGTTGCAGGAATTGCTATAGCACCCAGTTTATTTAAAGCCGTCATAGCAAACCAAAACTGATAGTGGCGTTTAAGAACCAACATTACCTTATCGCCTTTTTTAATGCCTAAGGATTTAAAGTAGTTAGCGCATTGGTTAGATAACTTCTTTATATCCTTAAAGGTAAGGCGACGCTCGGTTTTATCCTTAGAAATATGTAAAATTGCTAATTTTTCGGGTTCTCTTTCTGCTAGAGCATCAACCAAATCAAAAGCGAAATTGAAGTTCTCGGTATTTTTAAAGCTAATAGAAGTCGGTGTTCCATTTTCGTTTTTCTTAACGTCTATAAAGTTATGCCAAATTCTCTTTTTTGTATCGTGAACTGTAACTTTATCAGAAGCAATAGTTTCCTTTGTAAGCTCAGGAATAGGTTCGCCAGTAGGATTTAAAACTATAGCGTAGAAGGTGCAGTTTTCACCGCCTACAGCTATCATACCATGCGGGGTTGAGCTGTTGTAATAAATACTGTCCCCTGGTCCTAAAACTTCTTTGTGGTCGCCGATTTGCACCATAAGATGACCCTTAATTACAAGGTCACATTCCTGACCCGAGTGGGTGGTAAGCTCGATATCGCGGTTTTGAGCTAACTCGTCATATACGCTTTCTACGTACAAAGGCTCGGCAATTCTGTTTTTAAAAGAAGATGCCAAATTGTAATAGGTCATTCCGTGCGCTTTTTCAATACGCTGACCCTCACCGCTTCTTGTAACTATAAAAGATTTAAGCGTAGGGCTTTTACCCTCGATAATATCGGTAACGTCAACCTTAAAGACATTAGCACAACGGTAGATAAAGGCAAAGTTTAGGTCACTTTGTCCGTTTTCGCAGGCAATATATTCCTCGACCGAGACAGAGGTTTTTTGTGCCATCTCTTCGACGGTTAAGCCCTCTATTTCTCTGAGTTCCTTAATTCTGCGTGCAATCTCGCCAAGCTTTAAATCAAGACCTGTAATTTGTTGCATAAGTTTCTTTCTCCTTAGCCAAAGCTTTTTTATCGGGGTGAAACAAAAACGGCTCGCCCCAAAGTTGTAACTTTGAGACGAGCGTCAAATCTCTAGACAACCCGCGGTACCACTCAAATTGCAGTTTACACTGCCACTCTTGGAATCCAACAATTCCTATGCCTTTACGCAGCAATCACGGAGAGGTTCTACTCGTGTTACACACTTTCTTCCTCTCGGCTCAGAAGCTACAAACGAAAGCCTTTTGTTAATGACTTGCACCCACCGTCATTTCTCTAAAACAAAGGTAGCTCTCGACCTCTTCGTCAATGCCTTTATTAACGTTTAAATTTTACCACAACTAAGGTATTTTGTCAACATATTTTTAATTGTTAATTTTTAGAGCTTATTGCGCTGAATTTTGCCGCTTATTGTCTTAGGCAATTCGTCTTTAAATACTATTACTCTTGGATACTTATAAGGTGCGGTATGTGTCTTAACGTATTCCTGAATTTCTTTCTTTAATTCTTCAGTACCTTCAGTTCCCTTTGTAAGTACGATACTAGCCTTTACAACCTGACCTCTGATTTCGTCAGGAACAGCCGAAACACCGCATTCAACAACGTACGGTAATTCCATAATTACGCTTTCGATCTCGAACGGTCCTATACGGTAGCCCGAAGACTTAATTACGTCATCTATACGGCTAACGTACCAGAAGTAACCGTCCTCATCGCGCCAAGCAGTATCGCCTGTGTGGTACATACCGTCATACCAAGCGTCGTTAGTTTTTGCTTCATCAAGATAATACTCTTTAAACAAACCGCAAGGTATTTCTTTATCGGTGTGGATAACGATTTCGCCAACCTCACCGTCTGCTACTGAATTTCCGTCAGGGTCAACTATATCAATATCAAATTGAGGTGAAGCCTTACCCATAGCGCCGATTTTAGGTGTTGTGCCGTAAAGATTTGCAATAGCTAAAGTAGTTTCGGTTTGACCGAAGCCCTCCATTATCTCAAGACCTGTTGCGGCTTTAAACTGCTTAAATACCTCAGGATTTAGCGCCTCACCGGCGGTGGTCATATGGTGGATTGATGAAAGGTCAAACTTTGAAAGGTCGCCTCTGATTAGCATTCTAAGCATTGTAGGCGGTGCGCAGAAGGTTGTGATGTTATACTCTGCAAACATAGGAAGTATATCGTTTTCGTCGAAACGGTCAAAGTCATAAACGAATACTGCACCCTCGCACAGCCACTGACCGTATAACTTACCCCAAAGAGATTTACCCCAACCTGTATCCGAAATGGTAAGGTGTAAACCGTCTCTCTCGCAACAATGCCAATATTTAGCGGTTACAAAGTGACCTAATGCGTAGGTGTGCTTATGTGCCGCCATTTTAGGATTGCCTGTAGTACCCGAGGTAAAGAACATAAGTGCTGTTTCGTCACCTGCAGAGGCATTTTCAGGACGGTCATACTTTCCTGAGAAAAGCTTATATTCTTTATCAAAATCGTGCCAACCCTCTTTATTTCCGCCAACCATTATGAGTTGCTCAACCTGAGGACAGTTTTTAGCAGCATTTTCAGCGATTTGTGCTGTGTCACCGTCAGCCGTACAAACAAGTGCTTTAACACCTGCCGAATTATATCGGTATTCAAAATCGTGTTCTTTTAACTGATTGGTTGCGGGAATTGCAACTGCACCGATTTTGTGAAGTGCTACCATACAGAACCAGAACTGATAATGACGTTTAAGAACTAACATTACCTTATCGCCCCTCTTAATTCCCAAAGAGGTGAAGTAGTTAGCAACCTGATTCGACGCGCGTTTAATATCCTTAAAGGTAAATCTACGCTCATTCTTATTCACGTCAAGGTGGAGCATAGCTAGTTTTTCGGGGTATTTATCAGCAATACCGTCAACTATATCAAAACCAAAATTAAAGGTATCGGTATTTTTAAATTTAATATCCTTTAAAACTCCGTTTTCGTCCTCATTGGTTTCAACAAACTTTTCGCAGATAAGGCTCTCGGATTTTTTAGCAGAAATAACGCTTCTTCTTACAACAGGCTCCTTAGTATCGTCACCCGACATTACTACTGCACAGAATACGCAGTCCTTTCCGTCAACCGCTATCATACCGTGAGGGGTTGAAGAATTATAGTAAATGCTGTCACCCTCGTTAAGTATTTCGGTATGGTTACCAACCTGAACCTTTAGTCTACCGCTAAGCACTAGGTCAAACTCCTGACCTGAGTGTGTTGTAAGATGTATCGGCTTATTTTGTTGTGTCGCAGAATATTCGTATTTTACCCAGTAAGGCTCTGCTAACTTATCCTTAAACTTAGGGGCTAGGTTTGCAATGTCAATGCCGTCCTCTTTGGCAGTTTCCTGACCCTGACCCTTACGGGTTACAGTATAGCTTGAGAGCTTTGCAGAATGGCCCTCTAAAAGCTCGGTCATCTCAACGTCAAACGCCTGTGCACATTTATGTATAAATGTGAAAGGAATATCAACCTTACCGCTTTCGTATAAATTGTATTTTTCTTCGCTAACTTCGGTTTTTTCTGCCATTTGTGCTGTAGTCCAGCCCATAATGTCACGTAACTCCTTAATTCGAGAACCGATCTCCGATAGTTGCATTAAAGCGTTTTTTGTGTCCATTTTGCATTACTCCTTTTCTAAAATTTTGTTTTTAAAATATAAAACACCCGTCTCAAAACTTTGAGACGGGTGAAAATAACACTCGCGGTACCACTCAAATTGCAGTTTACACTGCCACTCTTGGAATCCAACAATTCCTATGCCTTTACGCAGCAATCACGGAAGAACTTAAAGCAAATGCATTCGGCTCTTCAGCTCGGGAGTGATAGGTATTCAAGAGTTCACACTATCGGTTTTCACCAACCACCGACTCTCTAAAGTGCGAGAAACTTAACCGTCTCCGTCACAGCTTTTTAAAAGTATACCAGTATAATACAACTTCTAAATTGATTTGTCAAGCATTTTTTTTAATAACTGTATAATTTTCCTGCCTTTTGAGCAATATCTTGATTTTCTTCTATATATTGGTCAAGGGCGTCGTATGCTCTTTTCTTTGCAAGGGTCATTTCTGCAGGGTTTGTAACCTTTTTATCCCCAAACACGTATCTGTTTGAATTACCAACTACTTTGTTGTTTAGTTCATAATAGTCTTCCCACTTTAAGATATACAGAAGTTCTTCCTCTGCCTTTTCCGCCACCGAAGTATTCTCATCTTCTGTTAGCATAACAAGGTAAGGTATGCCCTCGTCACCGAGATTTGCGATTTCTTCAACGTCGATAGTGCGGTTTATAAAGCCTTCTTTATAACCTCTGTAATTATATTCGGCAATAATGCTGTTAATGTTAAAAATGCCGAGTATTGACAATATTACACCGGCAGTTATAAAGGCTGTTTTTATTACTTTTACCTTTGCAAAGTAAATTCTTAGAATTAGCGCTATAAATACAATGAATAAAAATATCATAAATGCGCTTGTAGAAATTCTAAGCTCGGTCATACCGAATTCGCCTATGTACATAACCATTTTAGCTATTGCGGTGGCGGTGATAAGTAAGGTAAACATAGAAATAAAGGTGCAAATAAGTCTAAGCGTTAAACTCATTTTATTGTTTTCTTTTCTTGAAAGCAATATTGTTAAGAAGATAATTGCAAAATTTATACCCGCAATAACACAAAGTTCAAAGAAACCGCGTCTTGCATATTCAGCCATTGTAAATTCATAATTTTCAGGTAAAAATCCGCTAAAAGCACTAAAGAAATATGCAAGTTGTGAGAACATATAAGCAAGGTAGCAAACGGCCAATACCGATAAAAACGAAGTGGTAATTACGTTATCAATACCCTTAATTGTTATAGGCTCAAACGTTCTAAGGTCTTGCTTTTTAAGAGCAAAGCAGTAATTTATTGCAAGTAAGGCTATAATAAAGCCTAAAATACACTTCATTATTATTGAAAAAACGTTATCCGAAAACTTTGATATCAGTCCGCTGAACGCTTCGTCGGACGAAACAAGAAGCGGTAATACAATGAATAATACGGGTACAGCGCCTAAAACACCGAGCAGTATTCTGCCGAAATTGTTTTTCTTGTCAGGTGAACTTGCAAAAACGGAATAAACGGTTTTAGGAAGTTTCGGAACACTCTGCTTAAAGAGTAATGCAAAAATTGTTCTGATAATTCCTAAATCTCCGTCGGCAAAACGACCGTGCAGCAAAAGCGTCAGGAAAGAAAGCGTTAAAACAAATAAAGCAATTACGCTGAAAAATCTAACGGCTAGGTTGCTCGTTATTGAAAACACCAACGACGTAGTTAAAGCTAAAAGTATCGAACTAAGACAAAAAGCGGTTGGTTTCTTTGCGCCCTTTGCAAAGTAAAAACCTACACTTGCCATTAGCGCGTTTATGGATATCGTATATCCTAAATTAAAGCCTTTGCAGATACCGAAAATCGAGAGGGCTATAGAAGAAACGATAATTAAAACGAGAAAAATTTTATCGCGCTTTGTAATATCAAAACGCTCTCTAACCTTTACTTCTTCGCTAGACTCTTCTATTTCTTGTGACTCTAAAGGTTTTTCATATTCATACATAAACCTATTCCTCCGAACTGTATTTAATTATATCCCCCGGTTGACAATCGAGTTCTCGGCAAATGCTCTCAAGCGTTGAAAATCTGATAGCCTTAGCCTTTCCCGTTTTTAAAATTGAGAGATTTGCCTGAGTGATGCCGATTTTTTCGGCTAACTGCGCTGAGGTGATTTTTTTCTTAGCGAGAATTACGTCTAAGTTAATCTCTATCATTTTATTCGTTACCCCTATATCGTTAATTCATTTTCTTCTTTAATTTCTACTGCTGAGCGCATAACGTTTTTAAGCACGTGTAAAAGCATTCCTATAAAACCGCCTGCAAAAGCCGCCAAAATAAACGGCATATAGAAGAAGCCACCTACAAAGGTGATAATTCCTATTATAAAACAACACCAAGAAACTATTCTTAAATATGTAACATTAGCCTTTGTAAAGGTCTCACCTTTTTTAATGTTAAACAAAAGCTTTAACAAGGCGTAAAGGATTATACCTGCAAAAACGGCAGACGGATAAAAACAATATACAAAGGTTGTTTTTATCCTTGCGAGAGGATCACCCGTGGGAGTAAGTCCCCTATAGGCTATCATGTATAGTTCAAACAGCATCGGTCCTAAAAAGACAAGGACAGTAAGCAAAACAGCAAGTGTAATACATACAACTATTGAAACGTTTACCGATTTCTTATAATTTACCATCTCATCAACTCCTTATTTTCGCCAAAGCATTCAAAACCTCGGCTTAACCATATAATAGCAAACAATTTACCGTTTGTCAATAACTTTTTATTGTTTTTCGATAATTCGTTGCTATTTATTAATATAAAAACAACAAGCACCCTACACAAGCAGGGTGCAAATTGACTTAAATGTTAGTTAAAATTAAATTGATTAAAATGGTTAAATCCTTTGCTACAACGTCACCGTCGTTATCAAGGTCGGGAAAAATTAATGCCTCCCTACCTACTTTTGCTAAATGCTTTTTCAACTTCACAAGGTCGATAATATCGGCTTTTTCGTCACCGTTTAAATCTCCTATTTTAAGATAGTGCCAATTACCACTAGTAAAACTTTGATTATTATCGGCAACTACAATATTATTTGCTTGTTGTTGTGTGCCTAGGTAGTATATATCACAAGGCGAAGAACAGCCCGAAAAAGCCGACTCGGATACGTTAATAATGCTATTTGATATTACGAGTGTGCTTAAACTCGTACAACCCGAAAAAGTACCGCTTTCTATGGATTTAATTTTACGGGAAACAGTTACATTTGTAAGTGAACTACAATTAAAAAACGCATTATCTCCAACATAAGTGACGGTATCGGGAATAGAAATACTTTTTAGCAAGTTGCAGTTTTCAAAGGCATTGTCCCCTATACTTTCAAGTTTAGTTGAAAAATTAATAGAGTTTAGCAATGCGCAATTTGAAAATGCCGAATTTCCTATAAACGTAACGCTTTGCGGCAGGGTTATACTTGTGATTTGGATACAAGAATTAAAAGCGTTATACTCAATACCTACAACCGCACGGTTATCGTATTTTGAAGGTAACACAACGTCACCGCTAATCGAAGTATCACAAGCGGTTATAATCGCTCCGCCGTCACTAATCTTGTAAGTAAGGTATCTGTGGTATTCACAGTTTTGGCATACTATATCACTTGCGCTGTCAAACGTGTGACTAATGTTTTGTCTGACTTCGCCACAAACGTTACAGGTAGCATCACAGGAGTTATCGTATGTATGCTCCTTACAACCCAAAGAAAAATTGTAATTCCAAAAAGCGTCGTTTAATAGGTTGTTTTGAGACATAATTTGCATACTTTGTCGTTTAGACTCGCTTCCCGTGTAATTGACCGTTATCAGCGAATCGCATAGGTCAAAGGCGCCGTAATCAACGTAGGTTATGCTATCGGGAATTGTGATTTCTTGGAGTAAAACACAGTTTTGAAAGGTTGCGCCGTTTATACTTGTCATACCGCTTGACAAAGTAACCGATATAAGCGAGGTGCAGTTTAAAAAAGCAACCGAGCCAATAGTTTCAACGCTATTTGGAATAGTTATTGAGGTAAGGCTCGAGCAACCCAAAAAGGCGGCATCGCCGATGCTTTTAACCGTATCGGGAATTGTCACGCTTTGAAGCAAAACACACCCTTGAAACGTTGCTTCGCCAATTTTAGTTACGCCGCTTGGAATAACCACCGAGGTTAAGTTGGTGCAACCCGCAAAAAAACCGGGACTAATTGTGGTTACAGGATAGCCTCCCAGCGTTTCGGGTATTTTAATATCACCGCTTATTGTCTTATCACATTCATAAAGTATTGCTTGTCCGTCGGATATATAATAGGTATAATATCCGCTTGTATCTGCAAATGCAGTAAAATTAAACGCACCAAACGGATATACCGATATTATGAGCGCCATAGTTAATAATACTGCTAAAATTTTTTTCACAAAGTTCCCTCCCGAGAATAAGTAAAAAGCGTTGTATTTAAAGAATATTTTAACATATATTCCCTTTAATTGCAAGAAAAAACGCCTCCACAAAAAACTGTGGAGGCGAATATTTAGAATCTATAAAAGATTACTGTTTGCCGTAAAGCTCAACTAGTTTTTCGAGGTGAGCGCGACGAGCCTTTGCAGCCTCTGCAGCCTGTTCAAAGAGCTCTTCAGCACGGTCTGGGAATGAACGTGTGAGTGATGAGTAACGAGCCTCACCTAAGATAAACTCTTTGTAATCAGCAGTTGCAGGCTTGCTGTCAAGACTGAATGGGTTCTTGCCCTCTGTCTTTAGTGCAGGGTTGTAACGGAACATATCCCAGTAACCTGCGGCAACAGCCTTCTTCATTTCCTTCTGACAGTTAACCATACCGCCCTTGATTGAGTGCATCTCGCAAGGAGCGTAGCAGATAACGATTGAAGGACCCTTGTAAGCTTCTGCTTCCTTGATTGCCTTTAAGGTCTGATTCATATCAGCGCCCATAGCAATCTGTGCTACGTAAACGTAACCGTAAGACATAGCGATTTCAGCAAGGCTCTTCTTGTTGATTGCCTTACCTGCAGCTGCGAACTGTGCAACCTGACCGATGTTAGAAGCCTTACAAGCCTGTCCGCCTGTGTTAGAGTAAACCTCGGTATCGAATACCATAATATTTACGTCTTCACCTGTAGCGAGAACGTGGTCAACACCGCCGAAGCCGATATCGTATGCCCAACCGTCACCACCGAAGATCCAAACGGACTTCTTGGAGAGGAATTCTTTCTTAGCAAGAATTGCAGGAGCGGTAGGACAACCAGCGGCTGCAGCCTTTTCGAGTTCAGCTACTAAAGCATCGGTAGCGGCGCCGTTCTTAGCGCTATCCTCAGCAGTTGCAAGGAAGTTTTCAACAGCAGCCTTGAATTCAGCCGAAGCCTTATCAGACTCTGCCATTTCCTTAATGCTGTCGATTAGACCTGAACGTACAGCCTTTTGACCGAGGTACATACCGTAGCCGTGCTCAGCGTTATCTTCGAAGAGTGAGTTAGCCCAAGCAGGACCCTGACCCTTAGCGTTAACGGTGTATGGAGATGTAGCAGCAGGACCGCCCCAAATTGAAGAACAACCTGTTGCGTTAGAGATATACATTCTATCGCCAAATAACTGTGTTACAAGACGGGCATAAGCGGTTTCAGCACAACCAGCACATGAGCCTGAGAATTCAAGTAATGGCTTCTTGAACTGTGAAGAAATAACGTTAGCATCGGTTGCAATACCGTCTTTCTCGGTAACGTTAGCAACACAGTAATCAAATACTTCCTGCTCTTTAAGCTGTGATTCCTGTGGAACCATCTTGAGAGATGCAGTAGGACATTCGCCAACGCAAACGCCACAACCCATACAGTCAAGCGGAGAAACGGTCATAACGTATGAGTAACCCTTATTTGTAACGAGCTTCTCTTTGGTTGCAACCTTGATATTAGCAGGTGCATTAGCCATCTCTTCTGCAGATAATGCATAAGGACGGATAGTAGCGTGAGGACAAACGAATGCACACTTGTTACAGCCGATACAGGTTTCGTTGTTCCACTCAGGAACCATAACTGCAACGCCGCGTTTCTCGTGTGCAGAAGCGCCCTGCTCAAATGTACCGTCAGCATGATCGAAGAATGCAGAAACAGGTAGTGAGTCACCGTTCATAAGTGCTACAGGCTTCATAATGCCGTCAACCATCTTATCAAGCTTGGTAGCGTCAGCCTTAGCAGAAGCAGTTGTAGAATCGGTAGCGTTAGCCCAACTGCTAGGAACGTCAACCTTAACGTAAGCAGTAGCACCGGCATCTATAGCCTTCTCGTTCATCTGAACGATTTCGATACCCTTCTTCATAAACTTCTGAGCCTTTTCCTTCATATAGCCGATAGCCTCTTCAGGAGGAAGAACCTTAGAAAGTGAGAAGAATGCAGACTGTAAAACTGTGTTAGTTCTCTTGCCAAGACCGATTTGAGCTGCAAGGTCAATAGCGTTAACTGTGTAAAGCTGAATGTTATTCTTAGCAATATACTGCTTAGCTTCGGCAGGCATATGCTCGGATAACTCTTCAGGAGTCCACTGGCAGTTGATAAGGAATACACCGCCCGGCTTTACGTCGTTAACCATCTTGTAACCCTTGATTACGTATGATGGGTTGTGACAAGCAACGAAGTCTGCTTTATTGATATAGTATGGGCTCTTGATAGGCTTATCACCGAATCTCAAGTGAGAAATTGTGATACCGCCTGTCTTCTTAGAGTCATACTGGAAGTATGCCTGAACGTACTTATCGGTATGGTCACCGATAATCTTGATAGAGTCTTTATTAGCACCAACGGTACCGTCACCGCCAAGACCCCAGAACTTGCACTCGATTGTGCCTTCTGCCGCGGTGTTTGGAGCCTCTTGCTCAGGAAGAGAAAGGCCTGTAACGTCATCAACGATACCGAGAGTAAAGTTGTGCTTGATTGTGCCGTTTTCAAGAGCGTTGAAAATAGCAAATATGCTTGAAGGAGGAGTATCCTTAGAGCCCAGACCGTAACGGCCGCCTACTACTGTATCTATCTTTCTGCCCATACCTGCTAATGCAGCTACAACGTCTAGGTAGAGTGGCTCACCGAGAGAACCCGGTTCCTTAGTTCTGTCAAGAACAGCAATCTTCTTAACTGTTTCAGGAATAGCGGCAACAAACTTTTCAGCAGAGAAAGGACGGTAAAGGCGAACCTTGATAAGACCAACCTTTTCACCTGCGGCTAACATATAATCGATAACCTCTTCTGCAACGTCGCAGATAGAGCCCATAGCGATCATAATTTTTTCAGCATCAGGAGCACCGTAGTAGTTAAAGAGCTTGTAATCGGTACCAAGCTTAGCATTAACCTTGTCCATATATTCTTCAACAATAGAAGGTACTGCATCATAATACTTGTTGCAAGCCTCTCTGTGCTGGAAGAATATATCGCCGTTCTCGTGAGAACCGCGCATTACAGGATGCTCAGGATTTAAAGCACGCTTACGGAATGCATCAACTGCATCCATATCACACATTTCTTTAAGGTCTTCAAAATCCCAAACCTGAATCTTCTGGATTTCGTGTGAAGTACGGAAACCGTCAAAGAAGTTAAGGAAAGGAACTCTGCTCTTAATAGAAGCTAAGTGTGCAACAGCGCCAAGGTCCATAACTTCCTGAGTATTTGTTTCAGCAAGCATAGCAAAACCTGTCTGACGGCAAGCATAAACGTCTGAATGATCACCGAAAATGTTAAGAGCGTGTGAAGCTACGCAACGTGCAGATACGTGGAACACGCCTGGGAGCAATTCACCTGCAATTTTATACATATTTGGAATCATAAGTAAAAGGCCCTGAGAAGCGGAGTAGGTTGTGGTAAGAGCACCTGCGTTAAGTGAGCCGTGTACTGTACCTGCAGCACCTGCCTCAGACTGCATCTCTGAAACCTTTACTGTTGTGCCAAATATGTTTTTTAGTCCTTGTGCTGACCACTGGTCAACATAGTCTGCCATAGGGCTGGATGGGGTAATAGGATAAATACCTGCTACTTCTGTGAACGCATAGGACACGTAAGCAGCGGCGTTATTACCGTCCATTGTCTTGAATTTTCTAGACACAAAAAATTCCTCCTAAATATTATTCGTGAGAAAACGTTAACCTGAATTTCATCAGGACAATCTCATACGGATATATCATAACACTTTTTTCGCCTTATGTAAATAAAAACTTTTTGTTTTTTAAAACTTTTTTCTATTTTTTAGATATATTTATATATAAATCTTCTTTTTACTGCCAAACTTGACAATTTTAGTTAAACAATGTATAATATTTAAGGTAAAAAAACAAAAAAGGAAAACACTCTTTTTGAGCATTTTCCCTTTTTTATGGAGCTGAAGATGGGACTCGAACCCACGATCTGCTGATTACGAATCAGCTGCTCTGCCAACTGAGCCACTTCAGCGACTGTTTAACTGCTAAACTATTATACATATACTTTGGCTTTAAGTCAAGAACAAAAAACAAAGGGAGGTTTAGTTTATGCCACAACAGGTAAAAACAATTAATCGCAGAATTGCAGGATACCGTAAACTTGCGGGTTACACACAAGAGCAGGTTGCGGATAAGCTTGGTATGAAACGCAATACCTATGCCAGAATTGAGCATCACGGCAATCCTTCTCCCGAAATGATTGATAAGCTCTCTAAACTTTTCGGCGTCCCCGTTCAGCGTTTTTTCAGCGAAGAAGCACTCGATTTTTCGGCGCCACCAACTGCTAAAACCACTTTAAGAGCGAACGACACTTATCTTCTTGACACCTCAGATATTACGCCCTTAAAAATAGATGAAGCATACCTTTTAAGAATTTTAAGGGCTCTTCCTCAGGAATATACGGATGCCACAATAGAATTTGTAAACGATTTATATAAAAACAGGAACAAGAAAAAAGAAGACTGATTAAACGTTAAAACTCTCTGCCGAGGCAGAGAGTTTTATTTTTATTCGAGATGCAAAAGTTTTTTAGCATTCTCACCTAAAATTTTTCGATTTTCCTCATCGGTGAGACCTAGGGATAAGAAAATGTCAAGTTCACTTTTTGGACACCACATTGGATAGTCTGTTCCGAAAAGAACCTTGTCGGCGCCGTATGCCCTTATTACCTCTTTAGCCTCATTAGGTTTAATGTAATAAAAGCTTGAGGAACAGTCAACGTAGATATTTTCAAGGTCGGACAGTTGTTTGTACGCTTCTCTCCACACCGACCAACCGCCTAAATGCGCCGCAATTATTTTAAGCTTATCATAAATTTCGGCAATAGGGCGAAGTCTGTTAGGATTTGAATTATCGTATCGGCTATCACCCGCGTGAACTAACAAAACAAGGTCGTTTGCCTCACAAAGCTCATAAATCTTAAGGCAACGGTAATCGTCAAGCTTGAATCTTTGGATATCGGGGTGAAGCTTAACGCCTTTAAGTCCCAAGGAAACTAAATGCTCAATATCGCCTTTTAAATCCTCGCTTTCGGGATGCATCGTACCAAAGCCGATAAGTGTTTCCTTATATGCCTCAACCTCTTTTGCTATAAAATTGTTAATACTTCTCACCTGTTTAGGCGTTGTAGCAACCGATTGAACAATGCATTTGTCTACTCCCGATATGCTGTTCTGATAAAGCAAATCTTCAACCGTTCCCTTGCCGTATGATACCGTATCGTAAAAATTATCGGTACTGTTTATAGCGGGGGCGGCAATTTTTTCGGGGTATATATGACAATGTGCATCTATGGTAAAATATTTTCCGTTTACCATTCTTTATCAATCCTTCAAGTTTAACTTTTCTATAGCAGCTTCTCGCATTTTATACTTAAGTATTTTACCTGCCGCGTTCATCGGGAAGCTATCAACAAATTCAATATATCTCGGCACCTTATGACGAGCCATGTGCGACATAATATATTCCTTCATTTCCTGTTCGGTCATGCTCTCGCCTTTTTTAAGTATAATCTGCGCCATAATTTCTTCGCCGTACTGCTTATCGGGAACACCGATAACCTGTACGTCACGAACCTTATCACAGGTGTAAATGAACTCCTCTATCTCTTTCGGATAGATGTTTTCACCGCCGCGGATTATCATATCTTTTAGTCTGCCTGTTATACGGTAATTGCCGTTTTCATCCTTACAAGCCAGGTCGCCTGTATGGAGCCAACCGTCCTTATCAATAGCCTCGGCGGTAGCCTTTGGCATCTTATAATAACCCTTCATAATATTATAGCCTCTGGCTACAAACTCACCGTTTACACCAACAGGACATTCTTTACCTGTTTCGGGGTCTACAATTTTACATTCAACGTTTGCAAACGCGCTGCCAACCGTTTCGGTACGAACGTCGATAGGATCAAAATAACTGCTCATTGTACAGCCGGGAGAAGCCTCAGTTTGACCGTAAACCGAAACTATTTCCTTCATATTCATAACCTCGGTAGCCTTTTTCATAAGCTCTGCAGGACAGTTCGCACCCGCCATAATTCCAACTCTTACGTATGAGAAATTAGTTTTATCAAAATCGGGATGCTGCATCATGGCAATAAACATTGTTGGCACACCGTTAAATGCGGTTATATGCTCGGAATTAACACAAGCCAGTGCCGATTTTGCAGAAAAATACGGTATCGGACACATAGTAGTACCGTGTGTCATAGACGCGGTCATAGAAAGCACCATTCCAAAGCAGTGGAACATAGGCACCTGAATCATCATACGGTCAGCCGTAGATAGTTCCATACGGTCGCCGATATATTTACCGTTGTTTACAACGTTATAATGCGTCAGCATTACGCCCTTAGGAAATCCTGTTGTACCCGAGGTGTACTGCATATTGCAAACATCGTCCTTTTGTACTAAGGAAGCACGGCGGTAAACCTCGCTTAACGGCACCTGAACTGCGCGTTCCCATGCATCTTCCCAAGTAAGACAGCCCTTTTGCTTAAAGCCAACCGTTATTACGTTACGTAAGAAAGGAAGGCGCTTAGCATGAAGGCTCTCACCTGCCTTTATACTTTCAAGTTCAGGACAAAGCTCACCGATAATCTGACCGTAGTTACAGTCTTTTGAGCCCTCGGTCATAATTATTGTGTGGGTATCCGACTGGCGAAGCAGATACTCAATCTCGTGAATTTTATACGCGGTATTAACAGTTACAAGTACCGCACCGAGCTTTACTGTTGCCCAGAAAGCGATATACCACTGCGGAACGTTTGAAGCCCAAACGGCAACGTGTGTTCCTGCCTTTACACCGAGAGAAATCAGTGAACGTGCGAAATTATCAACGTCGTCACGGAATTCGCTATAGGTTCTTGTGTAATCAAGCGTTGTATATTTAAAGGCGTATTGGTCGGGGAACTCCTCAACCATACGGTCAAGCACGTCAGAGAAGGTAGCATCTATCAGTCTATCCTTTTCCCAAACGTATTTTCCTGTATGGGCGCGGTTATAGTAGAGGTTGGATTTTGCCTTAGAGGTATCTCCAAACTGCCTCATATAGTTTACAAACTGCGATAAAACTATTTCCATATCATCGAGTTCTTCGCACCACAAAGGGTCCCACTCTAAAGATATAAAGCCGTCAAAATTCACCGAACGAAGTGCCAACATCATATCGTTTACAGGCATTTTTCCTTCGCCCATCAAACAAAACTCGCCGTTTTCTTCGGAATCCTTAATATGCACGTGTCTAACGTATGCGCCAAGATTTTTAATAGTGGTCTCAGGGTCCTCTTTTGCACCGAAATAGGTCCAATACATATCCCAAAGCGCCGCAACGTTATCGCAGGCAAAATGCTCTAAAAGGTCACGAAGACGGGCGGTATCGCTATAAATACCGCTACTTTCAATAACCAAGGTTACGTTTTTCTCCTCAGCTGTTTTTAAAACCTCGGAGATAATCTCAATGCTGTTTTTAGTAAGCTGGTCGGGGTTTTCGGTCTTTTTAGCTCTTAGTCTTACGTTAGGAATACGAAGACGCTCCGCAATATCTATACAAGCTAAAATTTCTTCGATACAGGCATTTTTATTTGCGATATCCGAAATATCGCAAACCGTATCAATGCAAGGAATTTGTAATTTTTGCTCATATAGTTTTCTAAGCGTTGCAGGAGCAAGGTCGCCGAAAAAGGCACCGTCGCGCTCGGTAAAAAACTTATTATGAATATCGTGAAGTTCTATTCCCTTGAATTTTAAATCCTTTGCAACCTTGCAAAATTCAGAGAATGAACAATCCCAACCTTTAGTGGAAAAGGATAATTTCATCGGTTGCCCTCCTCGTATACTATCTTATTTACTGCATTAATATAGGCTCTGATAGAAGCACCCATAATATCGGTTGAAATACCGTTGCCCGAATATAACTTTCCGTTCGAGCGAAGTCTTACAAGGGCGCTACCCATAGCTTCCTTGCCCTCGGTTACCGATTGAATTTGGAAATCGTCAAGTTCATAATGGAAGCCGATAATCTGCTCTATCGCAAAGAAGGAAGCCTCAACAGGTCCGTTTCCAATGCACACACCCTGCAGAGTTTCGCCGTCTTTTTCAAGTGTTATCTGTGCAGAAGAAGAAATAATATTTCCGTTATTAATAACGTAGCTTATAAGCTTATACGTCGGCGGCACCTGTAAAGCCACACTAGCAACAATAGCTTCAAGCTCTTTTTCGGTTACACTTTTCTTTTCTGCTACACGCAAAAATTCTTCGTAAACCTTAGCAGAATCTTCTTCGGTAAGGTCATAGCCAAGTTTTGCAATAACCGATTTAACGGTATCAATGGTATCGGTTTTTTGAAGTGCTGTCGCACTAACAGAAGAATCGGAAACCGACATAGCGCTGTTTTCGGTTCTGGAACCACCAAAAATCCAATTAATTTGCTTTATAATGCGCTTGAGTTCTGTAAATTTAATATCGGTGCAAAATCCGTTATTTTCACCGCAATCACGAACAATTTCAGCCATATTTTCAAGCGGAATGTTCTGGGATAGAACGTCGGTAGTAACCATCAAAGCACCCTTATCAACAGCGGTAACACCCTTAGCGGCGGCCAGACCGTTTTTATTACTGCAATTTACCGACAACTTAACGTTAGTGTCTTTGGTATACTCAACAATCTCTCCAATAAACTCACCGAATTTCTCGGGTAGCATCTCGGCAGAAGCATCGCAAATCGTAACGATATCGGCGCCTGCGTCTATAGCCGATAAAACAGCATCTTTTAACACCTTTTCTTCGGCACGTGTTGCATCTAAGGCACAAAACTCTACCTCTACTCCCTTTTGCTTTGCAAGAGTTACGAGTTCGCTTACCAGTTCTATCATTTTGGGCGCCTTAATATGACAAGTATACTCCATTCCTACCGTTGAAACGGGAATTTCTATTCTGATACGTGGCTTATTTGCGGTTATCAGAGCGTTAGCAGCATTACCTACGCCCTCGGCTGTAAAGCCTGCTGAAACCGAAACAGCACTGTTTTTAACAAAGGAAGCTATAGTTTTAACTAGCAGAGTATCACTCTTTAAGTTTAATATTTCACCTAGTTCAATTGCAGAAACGTTTAGTTTTTCAAGCTGTCTTGCGATCTCAATTTTTTCCTTAAAGGAAAGACCTCCTGCAAGAACTAAAGTTGCATCTGAGAAATAAATTTTTTTCATAAACAGCACTACTCCTAAAATAAAAATAAAAAAGCCCCTCAAGGTTATAAAACCTTAAGGGACGAACTTAAAAAATTCGCGGTACCACCCATAATTACTGCAAAAAAGCAGTCACTCAGCAAGACTCCAACAAGCCTTCGGTTAAGATAACGGGACCCTCCGTAGCCTCTTACTTTGAATTTCAGAAGCTCTGCTCCGAAACGAGACTTTGTTTTAAGCGGAATATCGGCTTTCAGCAAACGCCGGCTCTCTTTGAAACCTATTTTAAAACAAATAATTTCTTCAACGCATTTAAAAATATTATACGGGGATTATACCACCTGAATTTTAATTTGTCAAGAACTTTTTATAAAAAAAAGAACCCGAATTTTCGGGTTCTTTAAAATTTAAATTAATCGTTAGAATAAGGAAGTAAAGCAATCTGACGAGCACGCTTGATAGCGGTTGTAAGCTCTCTCTGATGCTTTGCACAGGTGCTTGTTGCACGGCGTGGTAAAATCTTTGCACGTTCAGAAACGAACTTGCGAAGACGTGCTACATCCTTGTAATCAATTTCTTCTATTCTTTCAGCGCAGAAATGACAAACCTTTTTACGTGTCTTTCTGCGAGCAGGTCTCTCGTTCTTTTCCATTGAAAAGTTCCTCCTTTAATTAATATAGGGAGAATCAGAATGGAAGATCGTCATCCATACCGTTATCAATCTCAGCAAAATCACTGGCGTCAGCATTGCTGAAGGAAGCGTTTTCGCTAACAACAGGACCGGATGCTCCATCTCTCTTTGATTCTACAAATTGAACGTTATTGGCTACAACCTCAAAAGCTGTGCGGTTGTTACCGTTTTTATCGGTATACTTACGGGTCTGGATTGAACCCTCAATACCAATCATACTTCCCTTTTTGAAGTACTTGCTGATAAATTCAGCGGTCTGACGCCACGCAACGATATTGATGAAATCTGCCTGAGCTTCTTCACCTGCGCGATAGCGTCTTCCTACGGCAATTGAAAATGAGGTAACGGAAATACCGTTAGGCGTTGTCTTAAGTTCAGGGTCAGCAGTTAAGCGACCTGTTAAAACTACGATGTTAAACATTTTCTTTTTCCTCCGTTATTTTTTAATGGTCATTATACGAAGAACGCTTTCGTCAATGCCTGCTACACGCTCGAGCTCTGCAGGGAAATTAGGCTCTGCAGTGAATGTGTAGAATACGTAATAACCCTCTGCCTCATCGTTGATGAGATAAGCAAGACGACGCTTGCCCCAATCGTCA
Source organism: Acutalibacteraceae bacterium (assembly GCA_045602945.1). Taxonomy (GTDB): domain Bacteria; phylum Bacillota; class Clostridia; order Oscillospirales; family Acutalibacteraceae; genus UBA737. The sequence continues at coordinate 28,104 of JAZSCM010000038.1, forward strand.
ACATTCTCGACAGTACCGTTCTTAGCAATAAGGTCGTTGAACTTCTCTTTTAAAGCTGCTACTGCCTCGTCGCCATTCTTAACGGAAAAGATAAGGGTTGTCTCATACTTAGCTGTCATTTTGTTGCACCTCCTTCTGGACATTTGGCCTCGCAAATCTTGTTGCGAAGCAAGGAGCTAATAATAAAAAATTTCATTAGCAACGGCTATTATATCAGTTTTGTGCCTTTAAGTCAACACATTTTTGCAATATTTTCTTGATTTTAGCATAAACAGTAGTTATAATACTGTTGTAAGGGAGGTTTTTATATGCTTCTTGCGATTGATATCGGAAATACTAATATAACACTTGGCGGTTTTGAAGATAAGGTGCTGACCTTTACCGCGCGTATGGCAACCGACACTACTATGACTTCGGACCAATACGCTTCACAGTTTAAAAATATTCTTTCACTTTACAATCAGGATTATGAGAAAATTGACGACTGTATTGTTTCATCTGTAGTGCCAAGCGTTGGCTCGGCTATTTGCCGCGCTGTTTCTCTGCTCTGCGATATTGTACCGCTGTCTTTAGGCCCAGGTGTTAAGACGGGACTGAACATAAAAATAGACAATCCCGCCCAGCTTGGTGCAGACTTAGTAGCAGGTGCTGTCGGCGCTATTTCAGAATACACACTGCCTTGTATCGTTATTGATATGGGCACCGCTTCAACAGTTAGTGTTATCGACCGTAACGGTGCATTTATAGGCGGTGCTATCGCGGCAGGTGTTAGGCTTACCCTTAGAGCACTTTGTGAAAATACGGCACAGCTTCCGTCTATCGACCTATCTGCGCCTCATTCCGTAATAGGTACTAATACGGTTGACTGTATGCGCTCGGGACTTATCTACGGCACTGCTGCTATGATTGACGGACTTATTGACCGAATTGCCGACGAATTAGGCGACGAGCCTACCGTTGTAGCAACGGGCGGTCTCTCAAAAGAGGTTATTGAACACTGCAGTAACAACATTATATATAACGAAAATCTTCTTTTAGAAGGACTAAGAGAAATATACGAAAAAAATCACTAAGGCATTATCTGCTTTTTTTAAATGGCAGTTTGCAAATATTAATGAACTGTACCTTTAAAGGACAGTATCGGAGGTAATTTTATGTCAAAAATCAAAAGCAAAGGAATCTACAAACTAGTGTTGATTTCTATGTTCATTGCCATAATGTTGGTTATGAACTTCACACCCTTAGGTTATATAACCGTAACGGGTGCATTTTCAATCACGCTTATGACCATCCCCGTTGCCTTAGGTGCAACCTGTACGGGTATGTCAGGCGGTGCAATACTTGGCTTCGTCTTTGGTCTGACAAGCTTTTTACAGGCATTTGGTATCGGTTTTATGATAGACCCCAGTGCCGCTCCGCTTTTTAACGAAAATCCCTTGGGCTACACCATCACTTGCTTTGTTCCGAGAATTCTTACAGGTTTAGTTGCAGGATTTGTATTTTGGTTATTTGAGAGAAAAGGTAAAACAAACCTTTTGGCTTTTTCGCTTTCATCTGCAGTAGTTCCTGTGCTTAATACTGCTTTGTTTATGTCATCTTATATCCTGTTCTATTCTAACACCTCTTTCGGCGGTGTTGTTATGAACGTTCTGCTTACAATTCTCACCATTAACTTCTTGGTAGAGTTTCTTGTTACAATTCTTGTCGGCACTTCAATCAGCAAGGTTATATACAAGTACGTGAAAAAACTTAGAGTTTAGTTTCAAGGAAGATTTTATGAAGATTAGCGATCTCGATAAAAACCTTAAGGTTTCTGACGGCAATATACCGCAAAGCGCTGTTTGGCTTGATGCTAAGAGTGACGTTTTTAAGCTTTACGGTGTGTTTTACGATGAGGAAAATCATCACTTTGCCCGTATGCCAAAAAGCGTTGCCGCAAATGTATCTAAAGGTGTTGAGGTTTTTAGCTGTAACACCTCGGGCGGAAGAATTCGTTTTAAAACAAATTCACGTTTTATCGGTATTAAAGCAGTTATGGAAAACAGTCAGCTTATGCCGCATATAACCCTGGCGGCACAAAGCGGCTTTGACCTTTTTGTCAGAGATAATTTAGGAATTGACCGCTACTGTTCTACCTTTCTTCCCCCTTTTGGTATGACAAAAGGCTATTCATCGGTTTACTATGTAAAACAAAAATATTATGACTCTAATCTTTCGTACGAAGACGAGGTTTTAGAATACACGATAAACTTCCCCTTGTATGACGAGGTCAAAGAGTTGTATATAGCGCTCGATAAGGATGCGGTGCTTTTAAATGCCGACGGTTATAAAGGCTTTAAACCTTTGGTGTTTTACGGTTCTTCTATAACACATGGCGGTTGTGCATCCCGTCCGGGTAACTCATATCCCGCTATCATTTCAAGAGAGTTTAATATAGACTTTATAAACCTAGGTTTTTCGGGAAATTGTCTGGGCGAAAGTGTTATGGCTGATTATATTTGCGGCCTTGATATGAGTGTATTTATTTGTGATTATGATCATAATGCCCCATCGGTAGAGCATCTGAAAAAGACACTCCCCGCTCTATATACAAAGTTTAGGAAAAATAAGCCCTCTACCCCGTTTATTTTTGTTTCGGCACCCGATGTTTTGCTTCATCCCGAAGCCTTTAATCCGCGTAGAAACGTAGTAATGGAAACCTATAATAACGCACTTAAAAACGGCGACGAGAACGTCTATTTTGTGGATGGTGCCACGCTGTTTGAGGGAGAAAATTGGGACCTTTGCACAGTTGACGGTTGCCACCCCAACGACCTAGGCTTTTACCGAATGGCAAAACGCATTTCAAAAGAAATTAAAAGCGCTTTATCTTTATAGTTTAAAAACCTTTAGCCCCTCGTTTTGAGGGGCTTATATTATATAATGAATATATTTTTTGTACAATTATCACAAAAGAAATGTTTTTTTGAAAATCTTTTTATTTTAGGTGGAAAATTTAAAAAAACTCTTTATTTTTTTGTGATTATTTGGTATAATAAGTCGGATACCTAATTTTTGGGTATTATAGTATTGTTAATCTTGGATTAAATCCATAAATTTTTTAGGAGGTTGATTCTTAATGGGTCACAAGTACGTTTACCTTTTTAAAGAAGGCGACGCATCAATGCGTGAGCTTCTCGGCGGTAAGGGCGCTAACCTTGCTGAGATGACAAAGATTGGTCTTCCTGTTCCTCAGGGCTTCACAGTTTCTACTGAGGCTTGTACACAGTATTATGAAGACGGCAGAAAAATTAACGATGAAATCATGGCACAGATTATGAAGGGCATCGACGATATGGAGGGTATCACCGGCAAGAAGTTCGGCGATAAGACAAATCCTCTTCTCGTTTCTGTTCGTTCAGGTGCTCGTGCATCTATGCCTGGTATGATGGATACTATCCTCAACCTCGGTCTTAACGAAGAAGTTGTTGAGACAATGGCTGCTCAGTCAGGCAATGCTCGTTGGGCATACGACTGCTACAGAAGATTCATTCAGATGTATTCTGACGTAGTTATGGAAGTTGGTAAGAAGTATTTTGAAGAGCTTATCGACAAGATGAAGGAAGAAAAGGGTGTTACTCAGGACGTTGAGCTTACTGCTGACGATCTTAAGACCCTTGCAGAGCAATTCAAGGCTGAATACAAGAACAAGATTGGTAAAGACTTCCCTTCTGATCCTAAGGAGCAGTTAATGGGCGCTGTTGAGGCTGTTTTCCGTTCATGGGACAACCCACGTGCAAACGTTTACCGTCGTGACAACGATATTCCTTATTCTTGGGGTACCGCTGTTAACGTACAGATGATGGCTTTCGGTAACATGGGTGACGATTGCGGTACCGGTGTTGCCTTCACACGTGACCCAGCTACTGGCGATAAGGGTCTTATGGGTGAGTTCCTCACCAACGCACAGGGCGAAGACGTTGTTGCAGGTGTTCGTACACCAATGCCAATCGCTGAGATGGCTAACAAGTTCCCTGTGGCATTTGCTGAATTTAACAAGGTTTGTGCTATTCTTGAAGACCACTACCGCGATATGCAGGATATGGAATTCACCGTTGAACATGGTAAACTCTATATGCTCCAGACACGTAACGGTAAGAGAACTGCTAAGGCAGCTTTAAAGATTGCTTGTGACCTCGTTGACGAAGGCATGATCGACAAGAAGCAGGCTGTTGCTATGATCGATCCTCGTAACCTTGATACACTTCTCCACCCACAGTTTGATACAAAGGCTTTAAAGGCTGCTACTCCTGCAGGTAAGGGCTTAGGCGCTTCCCCAGGTGCTGCTTGCGGTAAGGTTGTATTTACAGCTGAAGATGCTGAAACTTGGAACGCTAAGGGCGAGAAGGTTATCCTCGTTCGTCTTGAGACCTCTCCTGAAGATATTACAGGTATGAAGGCTTCTCAGGGTATCCTCACAGTTCGTGGCGGTATGACCTCACACGCTGCCGTTGTTGCTCGTGGTATGGGTACTTGCTGCGTATCAGGTTGTGGCGATATCATTATGGATGAAGAAAACAAGAAGTTCACTCTTGCAGGCAAGACCTACAATGAGGGCGACTTTATCTCTATCGATGGTTCAACCGGTAATATCTATGACGGTATTATTCCTACTGTTGACGCTGAAATCGCTGGTGAGTTCGGCAGAATTATGGATTGGGCTGATGAGTTCAGAACTCTTAAGGTTCGTACCAATGCTGATACACCTGCTGATGCTAAGAAGGCTCGTGAACTCGGTGCTGAAGGTATTGGTCTTTGCCGTACTGAGCATATGTTCTTCGAAGCTGACAGAATCGCTGCTTTCCGTGAAATGATTTGTTCTGACACTGTTGAAGAGAGAGAAGCTGCTCTTGAGAAGATTCTCCCCTATCAGCAAGGCGACTTTGAGAAGCTTTACGAAGCTCTTGAAGGCAACCCCGTTTGCATCCGCTTCCTCGATCCTCCTCTCCATGAGTTCGTTCCCACTGAAGAGGCAGACATTAAGGCACTTGCTGATGCTCAGGGCAAAACTGTTGAAGACATTAAGAATGTTATCACTTCTCTCCACGAGTTCAACCCCATGATGGGTCACCGTGGATGCCGTCTTGCAGTTACCTATCCTGAAATTGCTAAGATGCAGACCTCTGCTGTTATTCGCGCAGCAATCGCTGTTACTAAGGCTCATCCTGATTGGAACCTCGTTCCCGA
>JAZSCM010000039.1:0-81559 GCA_045602945.1 Acutalibacteraceae bacterium
TATGTAATCCACAACTTGTTACGGTATGAAATCAACACGAAGTGTTGCATGTAATCATTTTCGCAAGAAAATGTATGTAATCCGAAATTTATTTCGGTATGTAATCAATCCGAAGAAAATACACCTACGGTGATGCCATACACGCTTCGCGTGATTACATACGCCTGACGGCGATTACATACCAATCCTTCGGATTGGATAAAAATAAAGCACTTCTTTCGAAGTGCTTTATTTTTTGGAGGCACCACCCAGATTTGAACTGGGGATAAAGGCTTTGCAGGCCTCTGCCTTACCACTTGGCCATGGTGCCGTATTGAATTTAAGGGAAAAGAAAGGGCGCTTTTTTTAAGCGCCCTATGGAGCGGATTACGAGGCTCGAACTCGCTACCTCAACCTTGGCAAGGTTGCGCTCTACCAGATGAGCTAAATCCGCATACAATGGTGCCTCCGGTCGGAATCGAACCAACGACACGAGGATTTTCAGTCCTCTGCTCTACCGACTGAGCTACAGAGGCAAAATGGCGACCTGGATGGGGCTCGAACCCACGACCTCTAGCGTGACAGGCTAGCGTTCTAACCAACTGAACTACCAGGCCAAATGTGGTGGGAACAACAGGGCTCGAACCTGTGACCCTCTGCTTGTAAGGCAGATGCTCTCCCAGCTGAGCTATGCTCCCACGTTGCTGGTTTCGCTGGCGCTAACTGTTACCTACTCACCGGCGACGAAAACTATATTACCATAATATAATATCGTTGTCAAGCATTTTTTATACTAAATTTAAAATTTTTTTCAAAATCCTTAATTTTATTATTTTGCATATGCCTTATAGAGATTAAATTGGTCGTATACTGCGGGCCAGCGCGCCTCGGCATTTAGCGCTACGCATATATACTCGTTGCCCGAATTTGATTTTCCAAAGGTTGCAATACAGTAGCCCGACTGACCGACGTAGCCCGTTTTACCGCCCTCGATTACTGCGGTTTCGGGTTCGTTACCGTACATATAATTAAATAACGTGCTGTGCATCTCAATTCCCTCGGGGTGCTGTGGGGTTTTAGAGCTTGTAAACTTCTCGGTGGTTAAAATCTTTCTGCAAAGCTCGTTTTTCATAGCCTCTTTTAAAATAACGGCAAGGTCCTGCGGTGTGGTGTAATGGTTTTTATTATAAAGACCCGTGCAGTTTGTAAAGTTTGTGTTTTCAAGGCCTAAAGCCTTAGCCTTCTTATTCATAAGCTTTACAAATTCCTCTTCACTTCCTGCAACCATTTGCGCTAAACCTATTGAAGCGTCACCGCCAGACGGTAGAATATTACCGTAAAGCATATCCTTAACCGTTATAACCTCGCTTGATAAAAATCCTGCTACGGTTGCCTTGGCATCCCACAGAGGATCGGTAATCTCATAGGTCATTTTAAAGGTAGCGTCTAAATCCTTTAGATTTTCCACTGCTAAAAGCAGAGTCATTATCTTGGTTGTAGAAGCAGGATAACACCTTAGGTTTTCGTTTTTAGCCGATACTATAGTATAGGTTTTAGTGTCAATAAAGACTACCGCTTTACTGTTTATATCGTCACCTATGGTGACAGTTTTATCGGTGCGTTTCGCAAGAGGACTTACTTCCTCTTTTTTTGGTTCGGATTTTACGCTTGACACAGGACTGTCACCCTTTATACTCGGCAAAGAATCGGGCGTGGTGACTACTGCAACTATTATTACAACCGCTAAAACGATACACAACAAAACAAAAACTGCTTTAGGATTAAGCCTTCTTCTAGGCTTACTTGTTGGCAGTTTTTTAATGGTTGCGGTTTGCTTTTTCTCGTCTTTAACGCTGTTTTCAAGTTTAGACAAATAATCGCTGTAATCCTTATAATCCGACATAATATACTCCAAAATTTCTCGGGTGCTGTTACACACCCGAGATTTTTATATTTTTTTAAAAGCCTCGACCTGCTCCTCCGCCGCCAAAGCTTCCTCCGCCTCCGCGGAAACCTCCGCCAGAGCCGCCAAAGCCTCCGCCGCCGCCAAAGCGCGGACCGCCTATAAAGAAGATGCCCGGGAATCCGCCGCCTCTTCTTCCAAAGAAGAGAGAGATAATCACAAGGCAAATCATAAGAACAATCCAAGCGTAAACAACGTCGCCGTCATCTGTTCCTGCGTTTTGTTCTGCTACATCTATCGGAACGTAGTTTTCGGGCGTTATGCCGTATTCAACGTACACCTCGTTTACAACGGCGGTGTATAGTTCTTTAAGTCCCTTTGAAAAATCGTCTTGTTTAAGGTACGGTATAGCGTAAGCGTCTAAAAATCTACCTGCCTTGCTATCGGGCATAGCGCCCTCGAGTCCATAGCCTACCGCCATTTCAATCTTTCTGTCCTCTACGGCTAAAAGAATTACAATACCGTTGTCCTTTTCCTCGCTTCCGACTCCCCAACTTCTGCCAAGGTTTAGCGCATAGTCTGCCATATCGGCACCGTTTACCGTGTTTACGGTTACAACTACCACCTGTGCGCCAAAGGTCTTTTCGTTTTCATAAAGCGCGGTGCCAAGAGATAGCATAGACTCTTCGTCCTGCTGAGCTATTACACCCGCAAAGTCGTTAACAAAGAAATTATCGGTTGGCTTTAATTCTTTTTTTGTTTCAGTACAACCGCAAAAGGAAAAAAGAGTTAAAACGCAAACTATAACCGCAAAAAATCTTATCCCCTTTTTCATAATCAGTCAAACGATACCTCGGGAACCTTGTCTGTACCCTGGGCTGCCTCAAAATAATCTGCCTTTTCAAAGCCGAAAAGCGAAGCCAAAATGTTTTTTGGGAACTTTCTGATAGAGGTATTATATTCCTGTGCTATCTCGTTATAATCCTTACGTGCAGTTGCAATTCTGTTTTCGGTGCCTGCTAATTCATCGGTTAAAGCGGTATACTGCTCTACAGCCTTTAATTCAGGATAAGCCTCGGTTATAGCGTTTACCCAGATTGATACCGCCTTGTCAAGCTGCTCGGAAGCCTGCTGCTGTTCGGTTACTGTATTAGCCTTTTGCACAGCGGCACGAGCCTCGGTTACAGCAGTATAGGTTGACTGCTCGTAATCGGAATAGCCCTTTACGGTGTTTACAAAGTTTGGAATTAAATCAGCTCTTCGCTGTAACTGATTTGAAATTTGTGACTGTGCGGACTCTACCGCCTCCTGCTTGTCAACAAGACCGTTATAGCCGCCAACCACCGCTAAAACAACGGTGAGCAAAACAGCTCCTACAACTATTAAAGCAATTAATCCTTTTTTCATTTTTATATCTCCTTAATTTAGTTTTAGATAAAAATTAAAGGTGACGAAAAACTCATCACCTTTATTATATTATAAAATTGTTAAAAAATAAAGTATTTTATAAATTTTATTTTTTTATCTTATTCCGTAATTTTCTATAACGTAGTCCATATCCTTATCGCCGCGGCCCGAAAGATTTATAAGCACAGAGCCTTTGCCTAAGGTTTTTGCAAGTTTTATACCGTATGCTACGGCGTGTGCGCTCTCAATAGCAGGGATTATACCTTCAAGACGGGATAGCTCAAAGAAAGCGTCAATTGTTTCCTCGTCGTTTATAACGTCGTATTTTACACGTCCTAAATCGTGTAAAAACGCGTGTTCAGGGCCTGAAGACGGGTAGTCGAGTCCACTTGCAACCGAGTAAACGGGAGCAGGCTCACCGTTGGCATCTTTAAGCATTATACTGTTAAAGCCGTGCATAATGCCCTCACTACCGTATTTTAGACTAGCCGCATGGTCGCCCAGCTTTTCGCCTCTGCCTAAAGGCTCTACGCCGTAGATGTCAACAGGGTCGTTTAAAAATCCTGCGAAAAGACCTGCCGCATTTGAGCCGCCGCCGACACAGGCAACGATAGCATCGGGTAATTCGCCCGTCATATCAATAAACTGCTCTCTCGCTTCAATTCCAACAACACTCTGGAAATCTCGCACCATCATCGGAAACGGATGAGGACCTAAAACCGAGCCTATGCAGTAGATACAGTCCTTATATTCCTTAGCGTATGCCGCAAAAGCCGCGTCAACCGCCTCTTTTAAGGTAGCAAGGCCCTCTTTTACCTCGATTACGTTAGCACCTAAAATCTTCATACGCGCAACGTTTGGAGCCTGTTTTGCTATATCAACCGTGCCCATATAAATATCACATTCAAGACCAAAATATGCCGCCGCAGTAGCTAAAGCCACGCCGTGCTGACCCGCACCTGTTTCGGCAATAATCTTTTTCTTGCCCATGTATTTTGCAAGTAGCGCCTCGCCCATACAGTGATTTAATTTGTGTGCGCCCGAATGGTTTAAATCCTCACGCTTTGCGTAAAGCTGAACGTCGCCGTATTTATTAGAAAGGCGCTCAAGGTGTGAAATAGGTGTAGGTCTGCCCTGAAACTCCTTTCTTATTCTGCGAAGCTCGGCAATAAACTTTCTTGATTTGCAGATGTTGAAATATGCATCTGTAATCTCTGCCATTGCTTTTTTAAGGTCGTCAGAAATATAGCAGCCACCGTATTTTCCGAAAAAGCCGTCCTTATCGGGATAATTTTTAAAATAGGTATCAAAATCTACGTTGTTAAATATCATAATAATTCTCCTAAATATATTGTTACGTTTATTTCTATTAAGATATTTGCCATCGTTTAACGAGTAAAAACATAAAATTCTCCTTAAAATATAAAAATCCTGTCCCTAACAAAAGGGACAAGACTTAAAATTTAAATCCTGCGGTGCCACCCTAATTGATGAAATGCTCATCCGCTTAAAATCTGTACTGACATACAGCTCGCAATATAACGGTTACGCCCCGTCGGTTACTACTCACTTTCGCTTTCGGCCGCCCTCATAAGTCCATTTGCCAAAATCTCCACTATCTGCCTTGCACCGCCGCAGACTCGCTTTAAGTTTCAAATTAAGGCTACTACTCTTAGTCGCAGGTTTTACACTTATTAGTGTGTTAATATTATCACTTAAAACTTAAAATGTCAAGGCTTTTTTGTCGGTGAAAGTCGCAAACGGTTTCATATTATTAAATCAAAACTTTCAAAGGAGGGATTTTGTGTACCTTAACGCAGATACACTTATCTACATCTCAAAACTGCTGACCGCCTTGGGCGTTATCACCGCAGCGGTGCTTAGCATTATAAGGGTGTATTTAAACTATAAAAAGCAAAAAGCCGAAATTGAAAAATTAAAGCTTGAAAACACAAAACAAAACGAGGAGTTAACCCTTGTTTGCTTTGGACTTTCTGCTTGTCTTGACGGTCTTATACAGCTTGGCTGTAACCACACCGTTACAACCGCCAAGGACAAGCTTGACAAATATATAAACAATATGGCACACAAACAAAACTAACATAACATGTACAAAGGAGGGAAATTAAATATGTTCAAATTAGCATTAAACGCAGGTCATAGTTATTTAACAGCAGGAAAAAGATGTTTAAAATCTATAGACCCTAACGAAACCAGAGAATACGTGCTAAATAAAAGGGTTTGCGACAAAATCCAAAGTATTTTATCCGAATTCCAAGAAATAGAGATTTTAAGAATTGACGACGGCAGTGAAATCCCACTAAGGCTTAGAACTGATAAAGCGAACAGTTTCGGCGCCGATTTTTATCTCTCAATCCACCACAATGCAGGAATTTATGGGGGTACAGGCGGCGGAATTGAGGCTTATGTTTATAAAAAGGTAGATAACACTACACTCTCTTGGCAAAACGATTTATATCAAGAGCTTATAAAACAGACTACCCTTCGCGGCAACCGTGCAACACCGCTCAAAAGTGCCGACTTTGCAGAAGTTCGCGATACCAAAATGCCCGCCGTTTTATTGGAACTAGGCTTTATGGACTCTCTTAGCGATACCCCCATTATTTTAAACGAGGCTTTTGCCGATAAGGCGGCTAAGGCTTGCGCCGACGTGATCGTAAAAAAGGCAAACCTCGCTAAAAATCCAAAAAAGAAATCGCTAAACGAGATTGCAAACGAGGTAATTAAGGGGGCTTGGGGCAACGGCGAGGAAAGACGCAAAAGGCTTACCGAGGCAGGTTATGACTATTTGGAGGTTCAGTCATTAGTAAACTCTATAGTTTCAAAGACCGAAGTTCAAAAAAGCACTTTAGAAATTGCAAAAGAGGTAATAAAAGGACTTTGGGGTAACGGTCAGGATAGAAAAAACCGACTTACAAAAGCCGGTTACAACTATAATGAAATTCAAAATAAGGTTAACGAATTGTTGAGGTGATAAAATGAAGGACAAAACAAAACGATGGATTAAAGCGGCACTTATCCGCGCACTCAAAACTGTAGCTCAAACCGCTATAGCTTCAATCGGCACCACCGCATTTATCTGCGAGGTCGATTGGATTGCGGTGATAAGTACAACTCTTCTTGCAGGTATAATGTCTTTGCTTACCAGCATCGGCGGTCTGCCTGAGGTTAAGGAATAAATTAAAGCGAGGTGAATTTCACCTCGCTTATTTGTTTATATTAAGAGTTTTTTGAGTTTTATTCCGACCAAGTCGGAGTGATATTATTGCCTTTTGGCAATAGTGTTATTGAAACCTTGCGGTTTCAGTGATATTATATTCGCCTTTAAACTGCCGAAGGCAATATAACTCAGCGATAGCTGAATATAACTGTGAAGCAATATAACTCGCCGTAAGGCGAATAAAACTGACCAAGTATCCATGAATGATACTTGGTCTATGAGTCGGCCTGTAAGCCGAGTTCTGTCTAGCACGATTATCTATCTCGACGGCATATTGCTATGACGCTCAAGCCGCTTTTCGCAGCACATCGGGCCGATGTATCGCTGCAGTCAGCGTTGCTCCGAATAGGGTTTACAGGACAGCGCAGTCTCCTGCACCGTCGGTGAGCTCTTACCTCGCCTTTCCACCCTTACCTGAAAAATCAGGCGGTATATCTCTGTTGCACTTTCCCTAAGGTCACCCTCGGCGGCCGTTAGCCGCTATTCTGCCCTGCGGGGCTCGGACTTTCCTCACAAATTTCTTTGCGCAACCGTGCGGCCGACTCATAAATTTAGTATATCACAAAGTAAATCGAGTGTCAAAGTGTTTATTTTTTGAATATGATGTACTGATTTTGGAAAGGTGGTTTTTTAGTGGAAAATTTTAAAAAATACTTTTTAGGTGCCAATTCATGTGAAAAATTCGTGTCGCATTTTGGCGACTGCTATTTGGCAGAGCAAGGCTATAACGTATACATTATAAAGGGCGGTCCCGGTACGGGAAAATCATCACTTTTAAAGCGTATTGGCGCAAAGGCTTTAGATAAAGGGCTAACGGTGGATTTATGCCCTTGCTCGAGTGACCCTGATTCACTCGACGGTCTTATCCTGCCACAGCTTAAAACCGTTTTGCTTGACGGCACCGCGCCCCACGTGGTAGAGCCAAAATATCCGGGTGTTTGTGAGGAACTAGTTAATTTAGGCGAGTTTTGGGACTCGGAAAAACTAAAAGCAAACAAAGAAAAAATAATGCTTGCAAGTGCCGAAAACAAGCTTTATCACAAAAAGGCTTCTGCCTACCTTTCGGCTCTCGGTGTTATAATGCGAGAAAATTTAGCGCTTCAAAGAGACGCTACCGATATAAAAAAGATAACAAGCTTTACCGATGCGCTTTGTAAAAAGCACCTAAAACCTAAGGGCTTTTACGGCACAGAACAGGTGCGCTTTTTAAGTGCGGTAACACCTAAAGGTGTAGTATCATTTCCTAAAACTATTGAAAGCTCTTGTAAAACAATGGTGATAATAAAGGATAACAAAGGTTTTGTTGCCTCGCTTGTTTGCGAAGCCTTTCGCAAAAATGCGCTAAATAGCGGCTATGATATTATAAGCTATAAGAGTCCGTTTTTTCCCTCACTTATATATGAGCACATTGTAATTCCCGAGTTATCCTTAGCGGTGGTTACTGAAAATAGTTATATTAGTTTTGACTCAAAGCTTCGCCGAATTCATTCACGCCGATTTACCGACAACAACGTTTTAAGCCGTTTTAAAAATCATCTTTTATTTAATAAGAAAATGGGCACCGAGCTTTTAAAGGGCGCTGTTAGTACGCTACGTCTTGCTCTGGCTTCACACGATAAATTAGAAAGCTTTTACGTTGACGCTATGGATTTTTCTAAAACTGAAATACTTACACGTGAACTAGAGCAAAAAATATTCAAAAACTGTTAATTTGACATATGATCAATTTCAATGTATAATAAGTGTATCTTTTTATATGGAGAAATTTTATGAGGTTAAATAAGTTTTTGGCGGTTTTGCTTTGTGCAATAATATTTTTATCGGTTTTTACTGTTCCCTCCTTTGCCGAAACGGGTCCTGTTGTTACCATAACCTGCACCCAAACGGCAGTGCCCGGTGATACGGTTGCGGTTGCGGTGGATATTTCGAATAACCCCGGTATTATGGCTATGACCTTTACCGTTTCGTATGACAAGGACGCGCTAAGTTATACCAGCAAAACCCTCGGTAAATGGAACGACTATACTATAGTTGACCATCCCGAAATAGGCTACGTTAGTTTCGTTAACTGCGAGGTTAAAAACCGAAAGTATAACGGCACTATTTTCACCCTTTATTTCACGGTAAAGGAAAAAGCCAAGCCGGGTGAACACGAATTTAAAATAATGAATATACATCCCGAAAAGTACGGTGAGGATTTAAAGGGCTGCTTTGCCAACAAGGAACACGATACCATAACCGCCACCGCTATAGGCGACACCCTTGCTATAGGCATGACCTGTTCTAACGGCGGTCACACCTTTAATAAATTCAAAACCACTATAGAGCCCACCTGTATCGCAACAGGACTTAAAACCCGTTCTTGTACTCTTTGCGGCCACACCGAATCAGAAGAACTTGAAATGGCCAAGCACGTTTACAGCAAGGATTGGACGGTTGACGTTGTAGCCACCGCCGAGCAGACGGGCATTATGTCAAGGCACTGTGAAAACTGCTCTGCCGTTACCGATAAGGTTTATTACTCATTAGAAGAAAGCGAACAAAACGAGCTTGAAAACACCGAGGACTCCACAATCACCTCGGACGATTGGGAAAAGCTTGAAGAAATAGAAAAGGAAAACGAGAAAATAGAAGAAGAAAACAAAAGAGAAGAGCAAAAAAAGGCGACTCTTTCGTTTTGGGCAAAAATCGGGAACTTCTTTGCTAACGTTTTCAAGGCAATAGGTAATTTCTTTAAAAATTTATTTAAATAAACATAAATGCAAAAGCCTTCCGTTTAAGGAAGGCTTTTTGTTATGCGCTGAAATTTTCGAATATTATACTTAAATTTTCTTTTTCGGCTTTGGTCGCGTCCTCTTTGTTTCTGACAGTCCACACAAAACCGTCTATTCTCCAAAACTTTTTTGAGAGTTTAAAGCTTAATATTTTTCTATCCTCAAAGCGATATGAAACGTAATTTGGCTTTGTTAAAAAGTTAAAAAGCAAAAGAGTGGTTATCAGTTTTAAAATGACGGGGAATTTAATATCTTTATTATTTAAAGAGTTTTGAGCTATCTGCCCTCTTATCTTGTCGGGCGAGTGCTTTTTAAACCATCTAAGGCATCTCGGGTCAAACGACTGCACGGTATATTTGCCGCCGTAATCATTTAAAATATCATTGACCGCACTGCACAGTTTGTCTACGTTCTTATTGGATTTTAGTTCAATTAGCAGCGGTACCTTTTGGTCTACGAGCGCTAAAACATCATTAAACAGCGGTATAAACTCTGTAGTCCCTATAAGGCGGTATTTTTTAAGCTCGTTTTTTGTGAGCGTTTCGATTACTGTATCCTCGCCTGCCATTCTTAAAAGAGTAGCATCGTGAAAAACTGCGAGTGTACCGTCCTTTAAAAGATGCACGTCAAGCTCAATTCCGTAACCGTTATCGAGAGCTTTTGAAAAAGCAGACATACTGTTTTCAGGAATATCTATATTGTTATAAAGACCTCGGTGGGCATATTTAAACTTTTTGAAATATTCCATTTCCTTGCTTTTTTGACCTTTTACCGCCAAGATAAAGGCTAAGCATAAAAGCAAAGCAACACATAAAATTATTAAAAATACAGTCATATTAATCGTCTACGTCAAAAGCCTCTAAGCCCTTTTTAACCTCTATTTTATTATCGCCGTGCATTACAAAGCACATTGTAACAAACGAAAGCGCTACGAATACGCTTGAATACAAGAATAGCACGTGATAACTGATATGCTTTAGGATATAACCTGCAAGAATCGGTGTTACTATCTGTCCCGCCATACTAAAGGTATAATAATAACCTGTGAATTTGCCGACGTCTGCGCCCGAGCACATTTCAACCACCATAGGCAGACTGTTAACGTTAATAGCCGCCCACGCAATACCTACCAGCACGAATATAACGTAGAGTATTGGTGAAAAGCTGTCAAAGAAAAGTGTATACACGTATGCCGCGCCAAAGCTTAAGGCTAGTAGCATAGCACCGAATAAAATGGTCTTTTTTCTGCCGATTTTACCCGCTATAGCACCTGCAGGAATATAGGTAACTATAGCGCCGACGGTGGCTATTGTAAGGCATAGCGAAGCGTCGCCTAAATTCATATCCCAAACCTGCTTTGCGTAGGTTGTAAACCAGGTTGAAATACCGTTGTAGCCGATATACCAAAGCGCTATTGAAGAAAGCAAGAACAAAAGACTTATTTTAACCTTTTTGGGTAAAATCTCTTTGCCCTTGTTTTCGTCCTTCTTGGTTAAGGTGAATTCAGGGTGCTGTTTTTCATATTCTGCCTGTTCTGCTACGAGTCTAGGCTCGTTTACAACAAACATTATTACACAAAGCGCTACTATCATTATACCCGCAACTATTATAAATAACGGCAGGTAGTTTATGTGCTCTAAGCCTTCTGTTCTCTTAGCAGAATAAAGGAAGGTGGTAACTATTAAGTACATTATACCGCCTATAGCGCCCATAAGATTAATAATAGCGTTACCCTTACTTCTAAGCGGCTTTGGTGTAACGTCGGGCATTAAGGCTACCGCAGGGCTTCTGTATATACCCATTGAAATCAAAACAAGTGCCAGCGCGCCGATAAAGAGTAGTATTTTGGTTTTGTCAGGGTTTACAAAATAGCTGTTATCTATAAGCGGTAACAAGGTCATAAGGGCAACCGCTAAAAGTGTACCCGTTAAGATAAAGGGACGTCTTCTGCCAAGCGGACTTTTACACCTATCAGATAACCCGCCGAAAAACGGCAGTAAAAACAGCGCCAAAATATTATCTGCCGCCATTATATAACCCGATATTGACTCAGGAAGATTAAAGGTTTCGGTTAAAATTTTAGGGATTACGTTATCGTACATCTGCCAAAACGCAGAAATAGATAAAAACGCAAAGCCTATTAAAATAGTCTTTCTTGTATGCTGTTTCATCTTGCCAACTCCTTAAAAGAATATTATTCCGAGTATCGCCGAGAAAATAATCAGTAATATAGGTGATATTTTTTTCTTTAAAAGCTTTTTATAAAGTAGAGATACTATAACTACAAGCGCTAAAACCACTAAACTTAAGGGCTCAAACTTAAAGCCGTCGCTAATTGCTTTTAGATTTAAAATACTCGATAAAAACATAGTTATTGCCGTTGCAAGAATAAGACCTACAACCACAGGCTTTACGCCTGTCAGCGCCGCCTCAACACCCTTTAGCTTCATAAGGTTGTTAAATACCGCGGCGATTATGAGTATTATTACAAAGGACGGAATTACAAGTCCTAAGGTTGCAAAAAACGAACCCCAAAAACCTGCCTCGCTAGAGCCTATAAAGGTTGCCATATTAACAGCAATAGGACCGGGCGTTGACTCAGAGACCGCGATAAAGTTCATAACCTCTTGCTCGGTTGCCCAACCATTTGAAACGCTCTTTTCAAGTATTAAGGATAACATTCCGTAGCCGCCGCCAAACGAGACGGCGCCTATTTCCAAAAAGGTGAGAAAAAGCTTTAGATAAATCATTTCTTTTCCTCCTTTTTGGCTACAAGCCTTATAAGATAGGCGCTAATACCCACAACAGCACCTATAAGTATATAAAGGATAGCCGAAAATTTAACGGCAAAGAGTGAAAAGATTACCATCACAAATACGGTTAAAGAAATTAAAATGTAAGAAAAAGCGTTCTTTTTAACGTTTTTAAGAAGCTTTAAACCTGCAGAAAAGATAAGATATACAACACACGCCTGTATACCCTTAAACGCCGCAGCAACAACCTTAAACTCCATAAACCTATCAAAGAAAAGTGAAATTACGTATATAATAACAAACGAGGGTATGCAAACACCGATAGTACATACGGCAGAGCCTAATACTCCCGCTATTTTGTAGCCTATATAGGTAGCAGAATTGATAGCGATAGGACCTGGCGTTGACTCTGCAATAACCGTTATATTTAAAAATTCATCGTGGGTAAGCCATTTTTTGCGCTCAACAAATTCATCCTCCAAAAGCGCTATCATAGCATAGCCGCCGCCAAAGGTGAAAAGGCCTATTTTAAAAAAGGTAAAAAACAATTCAAGCAGTTTTTTCACCTAAAAATACCCCCAAAATTTAAAAATTATACCAAATATTAGTATACCTTTTTTTGCAAAATAAATCAAGGACTCTTTTTGCTTGACAAAAATTTAACTATCCGTTAAAATATTTTTGTAACGATATTTAAAAGGGGTGCAAAATTTGAAAAGCACGTATATATCCGATTCGGTTATTTCAAGGCTTCCCCGCTATTACAGTTTTTTAAGCGAACTTAAAAAACAGGGTGTTTTAAAAATTTCTTCTCGCGAACTTGCAGAACGAATGGGATTTACGGCTAGTCAAATCCGTCAGGACTTAAACTGCTTCGGTGATTTCGGTCAGCAAGGCTACGGCTATAACATAGAGCTTTTGAAAGAGGAAATTGCAAAGGTATTAAAACTCAACACTCCTACCCCCGCTATTTTAATAGGGCTAGACTCTCTCGGCCGTGCCGTTGCACAGCAGGTAAATTTTGAAGGCTTCGGCTTTTCGCTTGTAGGTCTTTTTGATAATAAGGAGTCGCTTGTAGGCCAAACTATCAGAAATATCCCTGTGAGAAGTATGCCGATGTTAGATGAATTTTGCCGTGACTGGAAGCCTAAAGCCGCTATTCTTTGCCTTACAAAAGCAGAGGCACAAGCGGTAGCAGAGCCGCTTATCCGTTTAGGTATAGAAGGCTTTTGGAATTTAGGACAGTTTGATTTAACGCTTAAAAACACCGAAATTCCTGTACAAAACGTAAACCTTGGAGATAGTCTTATGATACTATCTTACAAAATATAAAAATAATTTTAAAGGAGAATTTATTATGAGTAAGTATTCTGGTACTAAAACCGAAAAGAATTTAGAAGCTGCTTTTGCGGGCGAATCAATGGCACGAAACAAGTATACGTACTTTGCCTCTGTCGCTAAAAAGCAGGGTTTTGAGCAGATTTCAGCACTGTTTTTAAAGACAGCCGACAACGAAAAGGAACACGCAAAATTGTGGTTTAAGGAACTTGAAGGCTTAGGCGATACAGCCGCTAACCTTAAAGCCGCCGCCGAGGGTGAAAATTATGAGTGGACCGATATGTACGAAGGCTTTGCTAAGGACGCCGAAGAGGAAGGCTTTATAGAACTAGCCCGTAAATTCCGCTTGGTAGCCGCTATTGAAAAGCATCACGAGGAAAGATACCGTGCATTACTTAACAACGTTGAAACCGCTGCTGTATTTGAAAGAAGCGAAGTAAAGGTTTGGGAATGCCGCAACTGCGGTCATATAATAGTTGGCACTGCCGCCCCCGAGCTTTGCCCTACCTGCGCACATCCAAAGAGCTACTTTGAAATCCACGCTGAGAACTATTAATAAAATCTTAAAAACGACAAAATTGTAACAAAACCACCTATTGGCGTGATACTCTTAACGGAGTATCACGCCAGTTCTATTCGCCTGCGGCGAGTTTTATTGCTACGCAGTGTTATTCGGCTTACGCCGAGTGATATTTGCTTAGCAAGTTTATGGCGAATAGAATATCACTGAAGCCGTAAGGCTTCAATATCACTTTCGCAAAGCGAAAATATCACGCTGACTTTAGTCAGCATATCACTTAACAGACAAAAGAAAGAGAAGACTCGTTAACATACGAATCTTCTCTTTTCTGTTGTTAGTGGGTTTGGGCTACTGCCCAACTGAATTTGTGCATACAAATGCGATGCTGGTTCTTAACTTGTTCTTACTTGAATTGAAAGAATTTTCAAATCCTCCGCTAAGGACATCACGCTTTATACGGGTGGTTTTTGATTTTCATTGATAAAAATCTAACAAATATTTAATTTTTTTCCTGAATCCATTTATAATTGTTGAAAATTACTGTATTTTTTGCTATAATTCCTTCATAAACCTATTATAATACGTCATCTCAAAATATGCTTGTTTTTTGATTTTAAAGTTTTAGTATATAGATTAATTAACTTTGAAAGGATTTGTTGCAAAAATGAAGAAAAGGATACTTTCCCTATTGCTAACATTTTGTTTAGTATTGTCTGTTTTTAATATAGGGATTGGTGTATTTGCACTGCAGCCAGACACCGACGTTACAATCACCGTGCTGGATTCAAACGGTAACGTTATTACAGATGCGTCGCCTACGGTTAAGGTTACCTGCACATACAAAAGGGGCAATTCTAACCGAAATCAAAATATCACGGTAAAATCCTTTGATCCCGGCATTTTTGGTTACAATTATTACAATAATAGTAATAATACTGTAATTCAATACTATACAGTAACTGTAACTCTTACTGTAAATAATATGAAATACACAGCAACCGAACAGGTTGCAAAAAATGCTAGTTCGGTTGTAATTACGCTAGATGACTATACTCAAGAGGATAAATGGGAGACCTTCGATATATATTATATCGCAGACGGTCATTTCCCTGAGGTTTTCTACGGCGCGGGTGATTCAAAGGATTACGGTCCTGCAGGCGATGATACTCCGCTTCTTACCATAAACATTAACACTACAAAGTTAAAAACTATGCCTAACGTTTTATACGAGCAAAACGTTACAAACGCATATCATTTTATACCTGAGCAAATATCCGATAACGATAATAAAGAAGAGGCGTATAAAGAAAATGTAGGATATGCTAACGCTTTTTGGAACTCGGTAAAGGAGTGTATGGACGAAGAATCCAAAAAAGCGTTTGAGGCAACAGGACTTTTTAAAAACTACATTATATATTGCCTAAAAAACCAAGGCTCAGCATCAAGTCCTGATAACCATGCCGACGGTATACTTGTCACTTCGGTCGAAGATGGCAATATAACTCCCATAGATCCACCCGTTTACGTTATAGAAATGTATGACCATCAGGGACAGATTTTTGGCGGTTTTACAAATGACGAAAACACTGCGGATGCAGATTTTTACACAATAGAACAGCTGTTAGACGCTTATACGATTCACTTCGATCAACAAATTGAGTGGACAAAAACAGAAGATGGTGTTTGGGAAGGCTACTATACTACCGAAGAAAACGGCAGAAAATATAAGTATAATCTGCGAATAGTTCAAACTAATATTTCGTCGGCAACCCAAGATGCGCCAAATAAAATTAAATATCAAAAGAAGACCGATACTTATTATCTTGCAACATTCCAGTCTGAACCTGTAAGCGTTGAGCAAGTAGAGTACATCCTTACATATACAGACGGCATAGAGGATATGGTGTTTAACGATCAGGTTAACTCGCTTAAAACAGGCGAGCCTGCCGTAGCCTTTACTGGCAAAACCGACAGAGAAAACTATATTTTCCTTGGTTGGACACTTAAGGGTGGCGACGGTGCCGTATTATCTCAAAAAGAAATTTTAGATAAATACACCTCTGTTAAAGAGGATTTAACCTTTGTTGCTGTGTATATGGTTGCTCCCAGCAAGTATACAGGTACAGTTGAGGTTATTCTCGACGGTTATTATGATTCTACAACAGCAACAGCAACAGGTGAAAAGATAGATATCACAACTGTTAAGGGAGAAGATATTAGTCTCTACGTAAAGAAAACAGATAGCACTGAATATATACCGCTTGAGCGCACTTCACAGGGCGTTTATTCTGCTAAACTTATTAACGGCACTTATGAAATATACTATTATGACGGTGAAAATTACGTTCTTTCGTCCGATCAGTATTTAAGCATAAACAACGAGGATCGTACACGTTATATTTTCTTTGAATACGTTATATATGATTTAAACGGTGGCGTTGGCGGTCCTGAATCATTACTCTCATATTATGATGAAGGCGTAATTGTAAACGTTTCTAAAAATGCACCTACAAGAGACGGTTATATCTTTGCAGGCTGGAAAGACGAGGACGGAAAGCTTTATAACAGCGGTGACGTTCTTTCTGCTGCTATAGGCGAATCCTATACACTTACGGCACAGTGGGTAGATGCGGCAGACGTGTATATCAACGTTACAATAAATCATAACGAAAAAAATGGTCTTGGTCACGATGATTCTAGCGTTAAAGACGAAATTACCCTAGATTTAGTTTATACTCCAAGTGCCAACGTCCCATACCTTGAAACAGGCAATCGTATTACTTTAAATAATGCAAACCATCCAAATCACAACTATACATATACACCTGACAATGTAAGTGATGCAGGCGAAATATTAGAAACAATATACACCGCCAAAGCACCGAGCGTGCTTGGTATTTCAAAAGATTATTTATATACTGTTGCTGTAAGTAAGCATGCGTATGACTTAGTTTCTACCAATACAAGAATAGATGAAAACGGCGATATTATTATTGACGTTGTACTTCAGTATGCACCGGAAAACGAGGATCTTAACTTTGAGGTTAGGGTAGACGAGAGCGTGCCCGACCATCTTGTGCCTCAGGCGGTAATCGTAAAGGTTTTGAGTTGGTCGGTAGAAGATAACAGATGGGAATTTATTGCTGAACACAAAAATGCAAACGGCGTTCGTAAGCCGGGTGTTCGTGTGGATATTGATAGCCAAACACGTATGGGAACAGGCTATTATCCTGTATGGGTAAATGAAATTCTTGAAGATAATATCAAGAGACCATACATCTATCGTATAGTTATTACAGGTATTATTTATCCTGACGGAACTATTGTAGAAACAACCGGCCTTAGTCTCGATAATCTAGAGATAAATACTACAGATCTTTATACTGTAACTTTTGGTGATGTTGCAGAGGGTAAAGATATTGGTACAGGTGCGCTTAAAGGTGCATATTTTGAAGAAGGTGTTCAAAAAGGTAAGCTAGATGCAGTTATCACAGGCTTAGGATATAATGTTATCTTTGACGCTCAAGGCGGTAAGGTTAACGGCTTTGATGAACAAAAACTTGAAAATCAATACAAGGTTCCCAATTTTGACGGATTTGTTCCCGTAAGAAACGGTGGATACGTGTTTGAGGGCTGGTATTTAGATGAAGCCTACACCATTTCTGCTACAGAGGGCGTATATCTTAGTGAAGATATTATTTTATATGCTAAATGGAGAGAACCGCTAACAATAGAGGGTATAATTACTGTTGGCGCTACCTACGAGCAAAAGAACGAGGATGGAAGCGTTACTATACAGAAAATACCCCAATCTGAATGGGTTAAGTCTCTTATCGTTCTTTTACAAAGGGTTGAGCCTAACGGATATACCGATACAGTAAATCAGCAGTTTTTATACTTAGATTATACAAACAAAGATTATTATCACGAGGGTCGTGAAGTAGGCTTTGCAACATATTCCTTTACAGGAATTGCTGATATTGGTAATCAATACAGAATACAGGTGCTTATTCCTAATTACAGAGCCACATTCCAAAATGAAGACCAAAGCATTAAGGAACCGTTTAACTATCCATCATATAATCTTAACGATTATATAGCTGATTTTGGAACAGAAGATACAACCAAAGCTATAGTTAACGTTCACGCCCATTTCTCACCTGAAGAGTTCGAACTTAAGTATTCTGTGGATGCAGAGCAAATAGGTGATGGTTTCAAACCACAGCAAACCGAAGTTTTAGTAACGTTTGATGAACGTAACACAGGTGTTATTCCATCACTTTGGACTGTAATCAGCCAAATGGTATTTGACGATAAACTTATAGGCAATTTTGTTGAAATTAAAAATGGCAAGGGCGAAGGCTCCGATTACGTGTGGATTCGCCGTGCAGACGGTATCACAGATTATCAGTACGGTTTAAGGGTTCAAACCGTTGTTTTAGCAGACGGAACAAACATACTGTTCTCAGAAAACTCACCGTTTACCGTAGAATATAAGGCTCCGGCTTATTATATGGACGGTGCTCAGGTAGGCGAATTAGTAGCAACACTTATTCCTAAAACCTACAACGTAATTTACAACACAAACGGCGGTACTTTAAGCGGAAGCTATCCAACCGAGCACACCTGGAGCTTTGAAACCTCTATATCGGGTGTAACTCCCACCTTTGACGGCTTTAAGTTTGACGGTTGGTATTTAGATGAGAACTTCACTCAGCCGGCAGGTGACGTTATCGATGCATCCGTAGCAGCTGACGTTAATCTCTATGCTAAGTGGATACAGGTTATGGACGTTGTTGACCTGATTGTTACAGTAAAACATAATCAGTTGTATACAGACGGTCTGGCAGGAAATTACAATAAAACTTTATATACACAGCTTACGTTTGCTGAGCGTGGTATATCCTTTGAAGAACAGATATATATTGATATGTCAGGTTTTTCTAGGCAGTATCCAAACGGTCAGTGGCATACCCATGGCGACAAAGTTGAGCAAGATATTTTCGAGGTTCCAAGTTTTTATACAAACCTTTCCTCTGAATATGATTACGGTATAAACGTGCATCTTGAAGGATATTACGTAACAGAAAAGAAGGTTGTAAAGACCGACCGTCCTGACGGTTCTACATTGCACACTGTTAACATTACCTTACAATATGACCCAGACTTGTTTGATATGCACTTCTACGTTAAGATGGCAGACGGTGTTCAGCCAGAAGCGTATCCACAATCGGCTGAGATAAAGGTAACTTCTTGGTATGACGATCCTTCTATTGATACTACTTGGGATTGGATCAGAATAACTCAACACGAATTTACTACAATTACAGTTAACATTGATCCTAAAACAGGCTACGGTGAGGGTACCTATCCTGTTTGGCATTGGTTCGATGAAGAAAAAGCCATTCCTTACCATTTTCGCTTAGAAGTAATTCAACTTAACTTTGCAGACGGTACCGCTGTAACAATGAATGAAACTCTTGCCGACGTTTCATATAGCGGCGGCGGTTATAACGCGGAAGTTGTAGTAGACGGCGGAAGTGTTCCTGTGATAGAAAACGAAGAGCAAGGCAAAACAACACTTGCCGGCGTATATGCGAAGCCTTTGGAAGATTCACACATTCAGATAGGCACAGTTGGTGCTGTTATCGACGTTAATAGGGTTGTTTTCCACGCTAATAACAGTGAAGTGATATGTGATGACGAGTTTCGCACGTATTATCCAAATACTATTGCCTCTTCTTCAAATAAACTTTTAACCCTCAATTCTGACGGTACTGTTTCTCAGTTCTACGATATACCAGAATTTGATTACAATACACATAACAAATATGTATTCAAGGGTTGGTATCTCGATAAGGACAGCGAAGACAGACCTATTAATTGGTCGGATTCTTACGAAGGAACAACCCACGTATATGCTCATTGGATAGAAACAGGCTCTGTTGCAAAAGAGGAAGACGGAAAACAAACCGAAAACGGCACCTATGCAGGTTTTGATCTTATCGGCGTTCAGATAAGAGATGCCGAAACAGATAACGGCAATCACCACGGTACTGCTGGTAGCGGTCTTAGATTTATCACTGTGCTAAGTGAAGAATTGTATGCAAAGATTAACGCTATAACCGGTTACGATGCCGAATACGGCTTTGTTTTGGCAAGATCCTCTACAGCTACAAGAAATGCCGACGGTAATGACAATTACACTCTGCAAATTAAATGTACAAACGTTAACGGTGTGGATACAAATTCTACACACAGCTACGTTCAAAACATGAAGTGTAGCGGCGTTAAGGACCATTATGCAGGTGAAAACTACAGACTTTATACTGCGGTTATAACCTATAAAAACCATACTGGTGAAAGATTAGAGGAAGAATACCAGCAAGAATTTGCCGCTCGCTCATATATTCGTTATGTAGATGCAAACGGTATTGAAAGAGTTTATTATAACAACTATACCGGTACACACTTCTATGGCGGTTGCAGCACCTCTTTTGCTGCAGTGCGCAATATAGTAACCAACTAAAAGGAGAATATGTATGAAAAAGCTCAAAATTCTTTTGGTTGTATTGTGTTTGTGCGCTATCGTTTTCTCAAGCACAGGATATTGTCTTGCACAAAAAGCAGAGAATGCAAATACATATAATATAATCGATTTAGTCCGTCTTAAAAAATATCTTGCAGGATTATCTAGCGATATATCTAACGCAGATTATAATAACGATAATAATATCGACTCAAGGGATCTTGTCATTTTAATAGGCTACGTGATGGATGAAACCGTTAAACCTGACAATAACCAAAATGAGCCCGAACTAGATAAAGACGGATATTATAATCAGGTTGTAAAGCCGTGATTAAGGAGGATTTACAAAGTGAAAAAAACACTAGAAGCAAAACTTGAAATTGTTTATTTTGAGTGCAAAGATATAATCACCACTAGTACCGACCATGATAACACTTATACTGACAGCGGAACTTTAGCCTATTTAATTCAAGATGTAAAAAGCAAATTAAAATAGCCTGGTTTTGCCCGTAAGCAAAGTAATATATAAAATAATGCCGTGCGAATTTGTATCGCACGGCATATTTTTATTCTTTATTATTTTAAATTTATACGTATTTCTCAATTATCTGCTTCATTTTATCCCATTTTTGTTCCATATCCGAAACCAACTTAAACTGGGTACGGGCTCTAACTAAATTATGCTCAGGATACGCGGTTTTGAAATACAAATCACCGTCGATATAATCGGTTAAAAAACGCATACCGCATTCGAGCGTCATCATCTTAGCGCCCTCGGGAAGAAGCAAAATTTCTTGCTTTTCCAGCATTCCCTCGCAACCCTTTATGAAGCCTTTAACGTATGCTTCAAAAAAGTCAAGGTCAAACTGCACTTTATTTAGGTCCTTTTCGTCCTCGGCGGCGGTTGAGGCGCCAAAGCGCACCGCATCACCGAAATCGGTTACCGAAAAGCCGGGCATTATAGTATCAAGGTCGATAACACAAATAGCCTTTCTTGTATCCTTATCGAGCATAACGTTATTGGATTTTGTGTCGTTGTGGGTAACCTTAAGAGGCAGTCTGCCCTCTTTGTTGGCATCAATTAAAACAGAGCAAAAGTCACGTCGCAACTTTACAAACTCGATTTCTTCTGCTACAGTACCCACTCTGCCCGAAAGGTTTTTATCTACCGCTTCTAAAAACGCCTCAAAACGCTTTGGCGTGTTGTGGAAATCGGGTATGGTTTCATAAAGCGTGTGTGCCGGAAAATCGCATAAATCACGCTGAAATTTGCCGAATGCTACGGCGCACTCGTAAAAATCCTCTAGGTTATCGACATAGTCCAGACAAATAGAATTTTCTATAAAATCATACATGCGCCAAAAGTTATCTTCGCTATCCTTGTAATAGGTATGCCCGTCCTTAGTATAAACCAAGGATAAAATCCTCTTGCCTAAGGATTTTTCTCTAAGGTAGTTAGTAACCTTTTCGATATTTTCCATTATAGCCTGCGGATTTTTAAAAACGTAGGTGTTTATACCCTGAAGAATATACTTGTTCTCGGCACTTTCGGTCCTTGTTTTTACAAGATACGTATTATTTATGTGTCCGTTACCAAACGGCTCACAGCAAACCAATTCACCTTCAGCTTTGAAGTTTGATAATATTTGGATTATTTTATCCATAGCCAAAGTATCAAACCGCCCTTTCAATTTAATAAAAGACTATTCAAAACTATTCTAACTCAAACACCTTTAAAAGCTTTTTCTTAGAAGCAAAGGTATTAGAAAAATTATCAAACGAAGCCTTGAAATGACTGTTATCGGCTAACATATTATCAATAGCCTCTTTTGTTTTTGCGTCGTTATAAGCGGCGGCGGCAAGGGAGACTACTATTGCGTTAATTGTGTCCTTATCACCGTGAATATAGCCATTTTCAAGTAGCTCGTATAACTTTTTAACCGTCTTTTTATTGCCGCTTACCATTGCTTCCTTAATCTGAACAACCAGGGTTTTTGCAAAGAAGTTAAGATATAAGAAGTTGCCGTAAAGCGCCATATGCTCCTTATATTCATCCTTATACTGTGGATAAATATCAAGAAGCTTTTTTGTAAAGCCTGATATTTTAACATTACCGTCCTTACTGGCGGTTGGAAGCTCTACTGCTATAGCACTCGCCTTAGCCTTTACTCCCATATTTTTTCTAAGAGTATCTGCAAAGTCCATACCAACCGATACTGCATCCTTTTCGTTTTGGCTATCGTCGAAAAGCCATGCGGTAAGCTCAGAAAAATCGGTCTGATTTCCCTCTCCATCTATATCGGCTACAAATAAAACGTAGCTTTGTCTTGCCTCGTTATACTCTACCTTTACAGCCTTTTTATCGTTTTTATAAACGCCGTCTTTTAGTTTAAAGCCCTGCTCTGTAAATAAAGGATTTAATTCTTCTAAAACCTTATTTATATATCTGTTATCCATTAATTTCACTCCAAAAAAGCATTTTAACATATAATACCACACTTTTTAGTTTAGGGCAACTAAAATTTTCTTGAAGTAACTTATTATATAATATATAATAGTTATAGTTTGTTGAAACGGAGATTTTTTATGAGTGAAAACCTTACAAGCATAAAGCGTTTAAACGAGATTTTGAAAGAGGAAAACTTTTCGTTTAAAAAATCCCTCGGTCAAAATTTTTTAACCGATAACACCGTGTGTCCGAGAATGGCACTTGCCTCTGCCGACTGTGATACAGGCGTTTTGGAAATAGGTCCGGGCGCGGGAGTGCTAACCCTTGAATTATCAAAGGTGGCAAAGCGCGTTGTGTCACTCGAAATAGATAAAACCTTAGAACCTGTGCTTAAAAAGACGGTGGGCGATATTAAAAACGTTAAGGTTATATTTAACGACGTTTTAAAAACCGATATAAAAAAACTAATAAACGAGGAGTTTGCGGACTGCAAAAGGGTATCTGTTTGTGCAAATCTTCCTTACTACATAACCTCTAAAATAATAATGCAAATACTGCGTAGCGGCGCCAATATTTCGTCGGTTACGGTTATGGTGCAAAAAGAGGTTGCCGATAGAATTTGCGCTAAGGTAGGAAGCAGCGAGGCGGGACTTTTCACAGCCGAGGTTAACTACTACGCTGTGCCCGAATTTCTTTTTAAGGTGCCAAAGGGCTCGTTTTTGCCAAGTCCCAAGGTTGATTCGGCGGTTATCCGCTTAAACGTTTTAAGTGAGCCTCCCGTTAAGGTAGATAACGAGGAATTTTTTTGGAAGCTTTTATCTGCTTGCTTTGCACAACGCAGAAAAACCCTTTTAAATTCGGTGTCTAATATTATGAAAATAGAAAAAGAAACTCTAAGGGCAGCGCTTTTAGAGTTAGGATACCCTGAAACAATACGCGGTGAGGCGCTGGACCTCTATGCCCTTGCCAATCTTTCAAATTTATTAAATTAACAACATAAATGCGAACGGACGGTGGAAAAAACCACCGTCCGTTCTGTTTTTTACAAGAGAGTTTTTTAAACTTTAATTCTTAATCTTTTTGAGTTTGTAGATGCTTACTGCGAAAACGCCGCCGCTTACAAACAATAGGCCGAGTAAAAGACTAAAGTTAGTTTTGTCGCTTGTTTGAGGAGCAGTTGGAACCTCAGGGGTCTCGGGCTCTTCGGGAGTCTCTGGTTCTTCGGGTTTCTCAGGCTCCTTAGGGATTTCTACCTGATTGCTTACACTGTTTGTGGTGTAGGAATTTTTACCCTCTACTGCCTCGGCAGTATTAGTAACCGTAACCTCGGTTTCGGTTTGAACCTTAACCTTGAAGCTAACCGTAATTTCGCTCTCGGCTTCAACCTCTAATTCCCAAGTAACTGTACCGTCTTTATAGATACCACCGTTATCGGCAGAATTCTCGACGTATACCGTATGCTCGGGGATTTTATCGGTGATGGTAACTAAAGCCTTGTTTTTATCGGTGTTTTTGTAGGTAATATTGTAGAGTAGCTCGTCGCCTACATTTACCTTTTTACCGTCAATATTTACCTTGCCGTCAGCTGTGAATACCTGCTTTGCTACCTCGTCGGCAACCGTGTAGTTAGCTACCCACTCGGTTTCGAAACTGTTTTGTCCGTCGGTTGCAGTTGCCTGATTATTAATCTCTGCAGCGCCGATTTCCTCGTTTACGGTTACCTTAAACGCAACCTCTACCGTTGACCATTTTTGAACGTTTTTAAGCTCCCAAACTATCTCGCCGTTCTTATACTCACCGCCGTTGTCGGCAGAAGCATCAAGATAGGTTGTGTTTGCAGGGATTTTATCGGTAATCTTAACGTCTACCGCATTACCTGTTGCGTTTGTAAAGGTAATTACGTAGAGAAGCTCGTCGCCCGAGTAAACCTTTTTACCGTTAATGCTGTTTGCGGTATCCTCAGGTGAGAATACGTCCTTTTTAAGCGGTTTTTCAAAGGTATGGTTTACAACCTCGTTGGTATAGTAGGTGTTAAAACCGTCACGAA
Organism: Acutalibacteraceae bacterium; assembly: GCA_045602945.1. Lineage (GTDB taxonomy): Bacteria > Bacillota > Clostridia > Oscillospirales > Acutalibacteraceae > UBA737. The sequence continues at coordinate 24,941 of JAZSCM010000039.1, forward strand.
CTACTGCCGTGTTAGCAACTATTGCATCCTCTTTTGTTACCTCAACGTCAAAGGTAACTGTTACGCTCTCGCCTGCCTTAACCTTTAAAATCCAGTTAAGGTGGGTACCTGCATAGGTGCCGGAGTGCGAAGCAGAGCCTTCAACGTAAGAGGTATACTCAGGTATAGTATCCATAATGTCTGCAACTACGTCCTGACCGTGATAGTTAGTATAGGTTATAAAGTAGGTTAGCTTGTCGCCTGCTTTAACCTTTTTACCGTCTATTTCGGTGGTGGTTGCGCCCTCAAGGTAAACTTCCTTCTCGGTTGCCTCGTCGTTGGTTGCATTTACAAACTTTATGTCCGTAGAAACGTTTGCTAAAACAGGACCCTGAACGCCTGTCAACATATTTGTAATACTAGCCTTTAGCTGTCCGTCGCCTATATCTATTACGCTTACGCTAAACTTATGCTTTGTGCCGTCGTAGATAATACCGTCCTTTGTATCGACAGTGCTATCCTCTAAGATTACAAAGTAATATGTGCCGGCAGCGTTTAAAGCTCTTTCAAACTTGAAAGTGCCGTCAATATTCTTGGCTACCGCGAGTAGCTTCGAGGAAGCGCCGTTAACGTCAAAGAAGTTATCGGTCTGATATAGCTTAAATGTGAAATCGTTATCCTTTAGCGTATCGCCCACCAAGGTCTTAGTACCGTTAAAGGTAACCTTAGCGTCCTGCGCCTTGTAGGTGTTTTTAAAGTTGATTTGCGAATTTGCCACGTCGGCCTTAGCCTCTAAAACGCCGCCCAAATCGGTAACTGTAATCTTAACCGTGATAGGCTTTTGTGCGCCGTCGTAGGTTACGCCGTTAACGTCGCCCTTTACCTCTTTGATAGTGTAAACATATTCGCCCACTTCATCAAAGCCTAAAGTACTAAAGCTAAAGCTTCCGTCTGCTTTATTTGTAACGGTTTCTATAAGAGTATCGCCGTCATATAGCTCGAATGAGAACTCGCCCGCTCTCAGCGCTCTGCCTGTCAGCGTTTTAACTCCGCTAAAGGTGTACTGTGTAAACTTTGCCTTATAGCTGTTTCTAAAGGTTACAGTGTTGCCTACTGCATCTTCAAAATAGTAACTTGCAATAAGCTTTCCTGTTGTAATATCGTTTTCTACCTCAACTACTAAATCGTAAATGGTAGCATCGTAGCTCATACCGTTTAGCACGTATTTGCCTGTAGCAGCATTGTAAACTGCGCCGTCAGGTATCGCCTCTACCACGTCGAATTCATATCTGCCTATTTTGTCGAGCATTAACTCTTTATCAAAATCCACAAAATGAACGTCGCCGTTTAAATTATTTGTGCCTATAAGAACAGGTGTCTTGCGGTCGCCGTCGTTATAAACGTAGAAGGTAAACTGATTTGCCTTTAAGGTCATACCCTCTAATACCTTTGAAACCGCGCCGTCCAAATTAATGGTAGCGGACTGTGGCTCATAGGTGTTAACAAACCAAATCTGTGCGTTTGTCTTATCATTTTCGTCGATAATTACCTGTTCGTCTTCATTTTCGGAATTAACCTTTACAACGTCAAGAGTAGCGGTTAAATCGCCGTTGTTTTGTTCTACCGTAACGGTTACGCGGTACTCGGCAGTCGAGTAAATAAAGCCTTCTGCCTGATCGTTAACCTCGGATAATACGTAGTAGTATTTACCTGCTGTGTTGTAGGTTGCAGTAAAACAAGCCTCGCCCGATGCATCGGAGAATACCGAAAGTTCGCAGGCTCCCTCGCCTGTTAACGCTACAAAGTCAGCGTCGGTGCGGACAGCCTTGAATTCAAAGCCGTTAGCAGATACAGTATCATCGCCCGTCTTATTTACAATTTCCTTTATAACGTCAATGCTAACGGGTGCGGTGTTATAGGTGTTGTTAAAGGTTACCTTGTAAGAGCCGTCGGTAATAACGGTGTTGTTAAGGTCTGTAACTGCAGCTTCAAGCTGACCGCCGTTATCGGTAACCGTAACGTTAAAGGTATAGCGTGTTCTGTCATAGGTTACGTTGTTAACGTTACCCTTAACCTCTACTACCTGATAAGCATAGGTGCCAACCTCTTCATAGGTGATACCTTCAAGCACGTTTTCAATCTTAAAGGTCTTTATACCGCTCTCATTTACAGCGTATGGAGTTTCGGCTGTCTTGCCGCTTATATTCTCCCACTCGCTGCCGTTGTAGCTTTGTACCTTGTAGCTAAACTTTCCGCCGTCGTGGTTACCCTCAACGGTAAAATTCTTGGTGCCGTTAATATCCAAATCTACCGAAACGGGTATAGGAGTATATTTGTTTGTGATAACTGCGGTAGCACTGCCGTTTTGCGGAATTATAACCTGGTTGTTATCGTCCTCGGCTTCGCCCGAATGGTTACGTGTTTTATAGCTTACTTCAAAGTGACTGTCGGGATTTACTTCGGTAACGGTAACTCTTGTTCCCTCGGGAAGATTTAGAATTTCAATTGTTTGTCTAGCCTTAATTTCAAAGGTTAACTTCCCGTTATTGTCAACTGTTACGCTGTAAGGCTTATCGTGTGCACTGTCCTCAACCTCAAAGGTTTTGCCTTTAAGACCTGTTCCTAGGTCTACGGAAATATAGAAAGACTCGTTTAAAATGCTCTGAGGAATAGCGTGGTCACTCAAAATTTCCTTTGTTATATAAAGATTGCCGTATTTATAAGGCGCGTTTGTAACAAAAGCCTTTTCAAACTGCGGTGCGCCGTTTAGCACTTCGCTAAGTAGCGGAACCTTTACCGTATCGGTCTTATCGGCGATATAATATTCGCCGTTTATAACCTCGTCAATAGTGCAAACCGTTCCGCCGGGTATTCCGCTAACGTATACAGTTTCATCTGCCTTAACGTTTACTGTTATAACGTTATTTGCAAAGCTAAAATCTACTGCTTTACCCTCGCCGTCAACAACTGTCGGAGTAGCGGTAACGCCTTGCGGCACAGTAACTGTCAGCGCATAGGTATCGTCGGCATTTCCTATTGCCTCGGTTACGTTCTTTGTAAGTGCTATACCTGTTTCGATTTCTACGGTTAGTCTGCCGTTATTTCCGAGCCATACTACAACGTCGTTTTCGTTGTGATCCGCCGCTCTTTCGTGGGTGTACTCAGGAGCGTAACGAAGTGTTGCGGTGCCGGTTAGATTTTCTTGCTTTTGGCTTGTCATATTATGGAAGCGGCTTGTTCTGAGTGAGCCTATACCTAAAACCGCATAAATCTCGGCGTTAGGATTGCTACTGATATACGCATTAATTGTGGCTTCAACCTCAGCCTCCGGAATAGCCTTACCGTCGTTTAAATAGGTTTTGCTTGTCGCATCATAGAAAGCCACCGATTCTTTAAGATATTTCCAATCGGTATATACTAAATAGGTTACCTCCTCAGCCGCGTTAGCGCTATCGGTAATAGACGGTGTCGGATGGTAATAGGTAACGTAGGTATAAACCTTGTCGTCATCGTCGGCTTTTTTGTACTCATCATAAGACATCCAGGTAAGTGTGTACTCGTCCTCGTCCCAAACAATGCCGTATTCATCATTTTCGGAAACGGTTACTTCCTTGCCCAAACTATCGGTAATCTTGGTAAAGATACCCTGATTTTTCTGATGATAATAATATCTGTTTTCCTTTGACGGCTCAAAGCCTACGTGTGCGTCGCCCTTTGTTACAACACCCGAAGCATCGGCAGGATTTTCTACACCGAACTGATTGCTGTAGAAAGAAACTGTGCCGTCGGTATCGTTTATAAATTCATAGCCCTGAATTTTAGAAACGTCAACCTTGCCGTTTGGTAAAAGTATATTAGAATCAAGTCCTATTGTGTAGAACACACGAAGCGGATTTTGTATATACTCGGTAATGGTTGAGGTTGTAACGTCGTTTATAGTTACCGAAACAGCGTGCTCTAAAATAATAGGAAGTATTTCCTGATTGATTTTTATTTCAAGTTTTTGTGTGCCGTCTGCCTGTTTTGTTATAGAAATTAAGATGTCCTCGGCGGTATTCCACTTTTCGTTTGTGGTTGGATTTACGCCTGTAGCCTCGGCTACCGAGTAGGTGCCGTCTGCATTCTTTGTAACACCGTAGGACGCGCCAAACAGTGACACTGCCTCGATTTCCTTAATTTCCATATACTGACCGATATAGTCAACGTATATTAAAGGAGTGTTTTTGACGCCTGTAGCACCCTCTATTGTTGTAGTTGTAGAAATCGGGTTGAATGCGCCTGAGGATAGCTCTTCATAAATCTGCTCGAAGGTTTTAACCAAATCGGCATTTGAAACGTCATAATAGGTGTCTGCATAATAGATGTTTGCGGCAATTTTTGCATCGGTGATAGCGCCGTTTTGATTGGGGTAATTGTGGTCAAAGGTCCAACCGTTTTGGGTAACGTTTTGTCCTTTTGCCCAATTCTCAAAATTCTTATACGCCTGTGTGATTTCGGTTTTGCTTCTATCATTTCCGTAATCCTTAAAGCCGTTGGTGGCGTCTGAAGGATTCATAAGAAGTCTTGCTACCGTGTTGCTTGTAACGTCCACGCCTATTGTGTAAACGGTAGCGTCCTTTTTATAATGCTCTTCTATTTTGGTTTTGTTATAAGCCGCGTTAAGAAGTGTGCTGAGATACAAATTGCGGTTGCTTGCAGAGGTGCCGTCCTTATCGGTATGGTTTGCTATCTCATAAAAGCCTTGCTGACTGGCCCTGTTTGCCTGACCGTCGGTAAGCACGATAGCAACGGGTATTCTACCCTGAACGTCGGTGGCATCTGCTAAGATATTAAAGCCTCTGTCAATACCTGACTGCAGGTTGGTGCCCTGTGTATAACCGTTATCCTTGCCTAATACCTTGTTATTCTTATCATAAGCAGTTACAACACCTGCATCAGCTTTGTTGTTATTATAATAATTTGTAACAACCAATTTAACGCCGTTATCGTATTTAGCCAGAGGAATTACCGTTTCGCTATCGTTATTATAGGTAACAATAGCTACGCGAATATTAGTTAACGACAGTAAATCCGAAAGCAGCTTGTTAGCCGCGTCAACCGTACGTTCAAGACGTGTAACGCCGTTTGAGTCTTCATCATCCATAGAGGTAGAGGTATCAAGTACCAGAACTACGTCCATAGGACCTGTTGAGGTTTTAGACTCGGTTGTATTCATTGTAGAGCCAAGCGCTGAAAAGATAACCTGAAAAGCCTCGTCATCTTCTAAAGACACCTCAAAGGACGAACCCGGCTCTCCGCTTGAATTTAAAATTACGGTGTCGCCGTCCTTATAAACCGAGCGGTCAACCCAAACGCGACCTGCATAACGGTTGCCATCGGAGTCGGTGCCGAGCATCTGCTCCCAAGTGGTAGCAGTGCTGGGGTCAACGACAATTCCTGCCTTTGCGCTCGAAGCGTCTGCCGCCGCGAATAGCGGAATACTGCTAAACAGTATTGCGGCGCAAAGTATTACGCTTATTATTCTCTTAGAAAGTTTATTTTTCATTGTATTTCCTCCTTAAAGATGGTTAATTTTTCCTTATACATTATTATATATAGCGTTATTTCGGCTATTCGTTTTTTCTTTTGTTTTGAGGGCATTTACAAATTCCCAGTAGCTCCTCACAGTGTTCATAAAAAGAACATTCCTCACAGGTGCTGTTTTCGTCTGTTTCACCGCTAAAGTTTTCACACGGAGTCTGAATTGCGGTGACAAACGGTGTTCCTAACTCGGTATAGTGCGGTTGCTTTATAAAATCGGGATATATCTCCATAGGTTCGGCAAAGCTTGAATTTCTATCGCTTTCCTCATAAAAGCCGTATCTTATTTCAAAGGTTTTACCGTGTACGGTTATAACCTTATAAAGCTCTCCCTCTTTTGGAATGGCGGGTACCCTGTCGGTATCAATACCCAAAACGTTTGCAATCATCTTTTCCCTCCTGTTAGCAAAAACAAAATCTGCTACGCTTTTTCGTTCTGATAAAAGCATAGCAGATATTTTTCGTTTTGGGTATTACCTAAAGGGACAAAAAAAGTACAAAGTTTTTTCCCGCTCTATAACTTTTCCAATCTTTTCAAGATATATAAGCCCACAATTTGTATGTCTTTTTTTAAAAAATTAGTATACGGAAAATGCAAAGTGCAAAATGCAAAATCAAATTGTAAAAGTTCGTCTTGAAATTAATGATTTGTTTTTTTGCAAATAGCAACCAGAATGGCAACGAGTTCTTTTGCATCTTTTTCTACACTTTCAAATTCGGCATTTGTCAAATATTCTGTTTGATGCAACAACCTCAACCAATAAATAGTTTCATTTGCTTCTTTTAAAGAAATGTTCATTTTTGCATTAAAGTCAGCCTTACTCTGCCCTTTTTGAGCTTCGCATACGTTTGCCCCTATACTTGTGCCGCTTCGTAAGAGTTGTTTTGACATAACGTATTCTTTTTTGTTTTTCATTAAATACTTATATAAATTTACTATTCTTACAGCAAAATCAAAGCTTTTTTTCTCAATAATATTTTCCATTTTATCTTCCTTCTATATCTTAATTTTGCATTTTGCACTTTGCACTTTGCATTTATTAAAGAATCGCCGCAAAGCTGTCGCGTTCGAGATTGCTTTTTTGTTTAATAATTCTAATTGCCTGTTTAACGCCCGAAACCGACATATTCATTCTCGACGCTATTTCGGCATCGGACAGCTTAAATGCGGCAAGACGGGCAATTTGGCGTTGCTGAGGAGAAAGATTTGCAATAATCTGTCTGCCCGTGATTTTGCTGTTAAGGCTTGACCAATTTTCAAGATATACCTCATATAAAGCGCTTACTTTTTCCCACGCTCCCTCATCTATTCGCTTTAGTCTTTGCTCCAAAAGGCCGCCTAAGGTACGGCAATATTCGGCTAAAATGCCGTATAGCCTATCGGGGAGTGCAAGGGACAGCGCCCTGTCAATATGGCGGATAGCCTGTGTATCGTTCTTGGTATAGTGATACGTAACCGCACAGGTAAGACGAAGATATATTTCGGGAATTACGGTATTATCCGCCATTGCCTGAGATATCATGGGCTCAATAGTAGCGGGTAAAAGTCCCATTAGAGCCAGTCCCGAAATACCGGGCAGCTCGATAGTCTTAGAAGCGATGCCGTGACCCGTAGCATACAAATATTTAGCGTAATACACCTTAGCCGCAGGCATAGAATCCTTATGAAGCGGCTCAAAGCAACCTATTTTAAACCAATCAGGAAAGCTTCTAACGTCGTATAGCATACTGTCAACCGCACAAAGAGCCAAGGTTATTATATCGCGCTCTCGGTCGTCCTTAGCGTTTGCCTCAGAAATGTGAATCTTGGCTTGGCGCCACATAGTAAGGTCGCCTCGCCAAATAGCGCAAAGGGCTAAAAGCATACCTGCCGAAATAACGGCATAAAAGCCTGAATGTTTCTTTAAAAAATAGTTTGCGCTATCGTAAACCGTGTCTATTTCACCGCGCGAATAGGCTATCTCGGCGGCAAAAAGTATCTGCGCCTCGGGATTATAATTTAATTCCTCTATAGCCTGCGTAGCACAGCCCGGAGTGTTGTATAAATTTGTCATATGTAAAAAGGGTGTTTTAAGCGGCATCGGCATATCAAGAGCGCTTTGAAGCTGATACTCTTTACGGGCAAGTTTTGTTCTGGCGTCAATAGGACGGGTTGCGTTTTTTGGTATCATCCAGTCCCTGCCCTGACGCACAGCACCCTCTATTCTGCCGTTAGCACATAAGGTCTGCACTCTGCGAACCGATATACCCCAAGACTCTGCCATTTCCTTTAAAGCTATATATTCCCCAGTATTCATATTTTACCACCTATATATTATTCGTCAAGCGAAGTATACTATTGTTCGTCAAACGAACTGTTATTTTGTTCGTTTGGCGCCGTTTATGTTTTTATTATACACTCTGTTTTAAAACTTTTCAAGGGGGGATTTTAAGTTTTTATAGAAAATTTCGGGCGGTTATGCTATAATATTTTTATAAGGAGGCTTTAAAATGCAAAATTTAAAGGTTTATCACGTTGGTGCCATAGAGGGCGACAGCGCTTATTTATTAGTAGGTGACAATACTGCAATTCTTTGTGATTCGGGTTTTGCCTTTGCGGGTGAAAAGTTAGCGCAAAACGTTAAAGAGATTTTAGGCGACAGAAAGCTTGATTTTATTCTCTTAACCCATTCGCATTACGACCACGTTTTAGGTTCGCCTTACGTTAAAAAGCTATACCCACAAGCTAAAACGGTTGCGGGTGAATATGCGGCGAAAATTTTTGAAAAGCCGAGCGCTAAAGCGCTTATGCGTGAGCTTGATAAAAACAACGCGGTAGCCCACGGTGTTTTAGAATATGAGGATTTAATAGATAATATATCAGTAGATATCGCCGTAAAGGATAACGATATTATAACTTTAGGTGATTTTAAGTTCACCGTTTTAGCACTCCCCGGTCATACAAAATGCTCGGTAGGATTTTACCTTAATGACAACAAACTGCTTATAGGCTGTGAAACCTTAGGTCTTTATACAGGCGAGGACGACGTTATGCCCTGCTTCCTTGTGGGCTACGAAATGGCTAAAAGCTCTATAAAGCGCGTAATGGCTATGGATATCGAAACCATACTTGTTGCACACTATGGTCTTTTAGATAAACAGCAAACCAAGACCTATTTGCAAAAAAGTCTTGAAAATGCTATAGACGTAACCGAGGATATTTTAGATATGCTCGAAGGCGGCGCCGACGACCAAGAGGCTTTCGAGTATTTCAGCGATAGATTTTACAAAGGAAAACTTAAAGAGGTCTACCCACTTGACGCTATGACGCTTAATACTAATATAATGATAAATTTAATTAAAAAGGAATTGCTTTAGCAGTTGTACCGTTAAGGCACAACATAGCGATATAAATCCCTCACGGGCAAGAACGAAGCAATATATCGACAAACTACGTAGGGGCAGGCGTTCACGACAACCCGCAAATTCGGGACGTCAAAAATTGCCGTCCCCTACATCACAATATAAATCAATAATTTCCAAAAAAACCGATTCGTAGGGAACGGCCTATGTGCCGTTCCGTTAAATAATAAATAACAAATAATAATAAAAATGGTGTTTCGCAAAAGCGAAACGCAATGCAAAAGGGGCTCTCTCACTAACAAGTGAGACAGCCCCTTTTGTATTATTTCTTATTTTAATTTTTTCTTTATTATTTAATAGGGGTTTATGCAAGACTGATAAGCGCTACCTTGTGTCCTATAAAACGTTAAAAAGGCGGACAGCCCCACTTATAAAAAGTGAGACTGCCCTAAAAATATGCTAAAAGCGAGGATATTCACTTGAATATTTGAATAATTCAGCTTTTAGGTGGGAAACAAGCAAATAACAAATTAGAATATAAACTGCAAAAAGCAATGTTTAATATTCAACGATTTAGTACCAAGCAACAGCATAATAGGTTGTTCGGTTTGAGGTGCTAGCAGCAGTAACTACTATTTGGTAGGTTCCTATCATATTAGATGTAAATTCAACTATTTCTGTATTGTTATAAGTGTCGGCTGAATATACTACGAAATTGCCGTTAGGATCATATATAGTTAAATTTAGATTGGTTAAATTTCCTTCATATTGCGTTGGGTTAGTATGTGTACCGGTAAGATAAGAATACTTCAACCAAGTAAGTGAAACTCTTTCTTTAGAACCTTTAGTGGTTACATTGAAATTATAATAATGCGAAGTTGGTTTAGGTGTGTTTGCGGCAAAGGAAGATGAAATATATCTAGAATAGGTAATACTAGCTACTGCCGCTTGTGCGCTGATAACACCTGCACCGAATTTATTATAGTTAAGTGTATCTGCAGAGGTAAAAGCGAGAGTGCTGTGATTTATTGAAGCTGTCAAAATAGCCTTTACAGCATCCTGTTGCGTTTTTAAAGAAGGTTGACGCTGACAAAGCTGTGCTACAGTTGCAGTTACATGTGGTGCTGCATAACTAGTGCCGGAATCGCTTCCTGCGGCGGTAGCTATGTTTTCACCCGGAGCCATTAAGTCGGGCTTGTTTGTCAATCCCGAATCCTCTCGATAACAGGAATCGCTGTAAATATGGTCATCATAATGGTTTGCCGTGTTATTATCGTTAATAGCGCCAACTGTTATTACGTTATACGCCATACCTGGACTAGTTATGTATTGAGTATTGTTTCCTGCTACTACAACAAAATGAACGCTATGGTTAAGTGCGATATGATCTAACCAAAGTTCCTGATTTCCGTATTCTCCATCTACTACACCATTATTTATTTCATCGGACACTCCAAGTAGACGGGCGCTCATATTTATAACGTGTACACCCTGAGACAATAACCATTCAACTCTTGTGCGCCAGTCTGTAGGATGTCCGTTATAACTTGTAGCATAGAGAGTTGCGTCGGGAACGATTCCTTTATAGGTAACTCCGTTTACGGTAGTAGATTTAGCAACCATAATTGCAGCAACCCGATTGGCATGAGGTGTGTATGTTGGATTTGTAATATTGGGGTCATATGTTATGTTGGCGGCTGTAAAATAACTATTGTTTTTATTTGGCAGCCCACTTTCAATCATACCGATTTTTATACCGTTTCCTGTATATCCTAATGTGTCTCGCACATAATCAGCTTGAATCAAAGGTACGCTAATGTTACTTTGAGGAACTAACTCAACATTTGGGCTGTAATAAATATACCGAACTCTTTCATCTTTAGCTAGTTGCTTAATCTCAGCAGGAGTTAATTCGGCACTGATTAGCGGAGCATATTTACTAAAAAACAATCTTTTGTTGCTTCGTGTTTCATTTAAAGCCTTTACCTTGCTATAATCCTTTAAAAAGTCTTTGTATAGCTTATCCATTTTCTCTGAATAGAGCGCTCGCTCTGTCTCAATATATTCATCTACCTTTTCGGCAGATATGTCTCTTTCTTCACTTTGTTTAATTTTTTGTTTTGTAATTCCTATTTTTGAATAAATTTCCTTTTCTAACTGTTCGGTAGAAAATGGTTCATATAGCCAAATATCTACAGGAATTTCATCAATTTTTTCTGAAGATAACATAACGCTATGCAATTCAGAATCTATTTTCGATGATGCTTCCTGTAAAACAGATTCAGCCGCATTTGTAGGTGAATACACCGATAATGCCATAATTATAGCTAACAGTATTGCCGATATTCTTCTTGTCTTTTTCATAATTTTTCCTCACTTTCAAACAATCTTTTTTATTCTTTGTTTTTAGTTTTGATTAAATTTTATCCTCCTTTTTCTTTTTATAAAACTCTATTAACAGCCCTTTTTAAAAGGGCTGTTAAATTATAGATCAATATCGCTCGACATTATATCATTAGAAGATAATCTAAAAATATATCCGCCTTTTTCTGATAATTTGTTTATTTCTTCGCCTGTCAAATCCATATAATATTTACTACTATTATAAGAAGTGACAACAGGCTCTTTTTCACTAAATTGTGCTGCAAATGTCAGTCGCTCTTCCTGTACTTGCTTAATATATTCGTTATATGTTTTTTCACGTGCGGTTTCCCATTTAGCGTAGAGATCATTTCTGATTTTACGCTTTTTCTCAATAACATCAATAAATTCTTTGCCTTTTTCTATTATTTCTGGCTCAGTTCCGGGGTTTTCTTCGCAAAATGCTCTGTATTCAGCCCTTGCCTTTTCTTCGTCTTCCTTTGCCATACGGTATTGTTCATAAAGTGGTTCCTCGGTTGCTTTGGCTAGTTTAGATCCTGCCTTAGAATCTTCTCTTGCAATGAAAAGTTCCACAATAACACTGTATACTACTTCCGCATCTTTATAATCCTTATATAAGTCCATTTTTTCTTGAAGCTTCGGTGCTATATATTTTTGGTTTAGGCTCAGGACAGAACTGTCAATAATGGTATAATCATCAGGCTCATCGCCGGTTACGTATATCACCTTTTTATTCTGGCTGCTTGTTTCACTGTTGTTATTAGAATTTATATTTTTATTAGTTTTGTTTGTTAGTGCAAAAGCTGTTACTGCTACTATTGCAAGGCAGGCGGCGACAGCGGTTGCTCTTCTAAATACAGGTTTAATATAAAACGGCTTTGCTTTTTGGTTATTTGCCGCAGAGATCAGGTCATCTTCTACAAAACTTATTGCATTTATTATTTTAGGTGTTTTCATATCTGAAAGCCCTCCTTAGTTAGAAAATCTTTAAGCTTTTTGCGGGTGCTGAACAACATGTTTTTAACCTTTGTGTTGCTAAAACCGTAACGCTTTGCAACGTCTTCGATAGAATCAAAGAAAAAATATCTGCGAAGGAATACGTTTCTTGTATCCTCTTTTTGAGCGAGTAAAAATTTGTTTATTAATCTGCCAAGCTCTTCATCGTCAAGATTTACCGAAGCATCGGTGTCAGGCAATATGCAATCGAGCTCTTCGAAAGAAAGGGTAATATTTGCCGAGCGTTTTTCACGGCTTAAAAACTCAAGACGTTTAAGCGATATATTTCTTGCTATCTTGCAAACGAATGCTATAAAATTATCGGGTTTAGTAGGCGGAATGGCGTTCCAAAGGGCAGAGAAAGTATCGTTAACACATTCCTCTGTGTCTTGGGCGTTTTGCAAAATGTTATACGATATGCTGTGGCAAAGTCTTCCGTATTTTTGCTCGGTTTCCTTAATCGCCTGTTCGTTTCTTTCGAAATAGAGTTCTATTATCTTGGTATCCTCCACGTTGTTCACCCCTTTCAAAGCCTGTTTTTTGTTTTGCTTAAAAGCGCTTTCATCTATTAAGTACGTTTATTTACACTCTTGGTCTTGAAATTTCTAAAAATATTATACATTTTTTTACATTTAGTTTCAATAAGGACAAATACGAACATAAAAATCTCCCTTAGTCATTTTTATAAAATGACAGGGCTGTCTCGCTAAAAAGCGAGACAGCCTTTTGTTTTGCAATTTATTCTATAAAAAACTCTTGACAAATTTGCTCTAATATGTTAGAGTGTAAGTGAACTCTAACACATTAGAGAAAGGAGCCTTCAATATGGAAACACCAAAAGTTTTTGAAAGTGAATATCGTTTTTGCCTTATTTTATGGGAAAACGAGCCTGTAAAATCGAGCGAGCTTGTAAATCTTTGCAAAGAACAACTCGGCTGGAAGCCTACTACAACCTACACCGTTATCAAGCGTTTGTCTGAGCGCGGCGTTTTAAAAAACGAAAACACCGTTGTTGCCTCTCTTATTTCTAAGGACGACGTTCAGGCGCACGAAATAAACGAAATGGTGGAAAAAACCTTTGAAGGCTCCCTACCCGCTTTTATTGCGGCATTCACAAAAAGCCAACGTTTAAGCGAAAAGGAGATAGCCGAGGTCGAGCAGATGATTAACCGCTTTAGGAAAGGAGAATAACAATGTCCGAAGTTTTCCTAAAAATAGTTAATATGAGTATATCTGCGGGTTGGATTGTACTGGCGGTAATGCTTTTGAGGTTGCTTCTTAAAAAAGCGCCCAAATGGATTACGGTGCTGCTTTGGGGTTTGGTGGCTGTAAGGCTTTTATGCCCGTTCTCTATCGAGAGCATCTTAAGCCTTATGCCAAGCGGCGAAACAATAAGCCCCGAGATAATGATGGAAAAAGTACCGCAAATAGATTCAGGCGTTCCGATTGTAAACACCATAGTAAACCCATATATAAGCGAGTCTTTTGCGCCAAACCCTGACGACAGCGCGAACCCTTTGCAAATTATCGTTCCGCTTTTAGCTATCGCTTGGGTTGTGGGTATAGTAGGTATGCTTTTGTATACCGCAATAAGTTATTTAAGACTTCGCCGCAAAATCGGAACGGCGGTGCTTTTAAAGGATAATATTTATCAAAGCGAGAGCGTTGTATCCCCCTTTGTGTTAGGAATTATAAAGCCTAAAATTTATCTTCCCTTTAATATGGCAAATAAGGATTTAGAGCACGTTATCGCGCACGAAAACGCACACATTCGCCGCAAAGACCATTTATGGAAGCCGTTGGGATTTTTAATTCTTTCGGTTTATTGGTTTAACCCTTTAATGTGGCTAGGTTATATACTGCTTTGCAGAGATATTGAACTTGCCTGTGACGAAAAGGTTATAAAAGAGTTTGACACCTTGCAAAAAGCAGACTATTCCGAAGCTCTTTTAAACTGTAGTGTAAACCGCCGCATTATTGCGGCATGTCCTCTTGCCTTTGGAGAGGTGGGTGTGAAAAACAGAGTGAAAACAATACTAAATTATAAAAAACCTGCATTCTGGATTGTTGTTGTAGCGATAGTTACAAGTATCGCAGTGGCAGTTTGCTTCCTTACAAATCCTAAAAAGGATAATGAAGACGGCAACGTAAATACCCCTATAATTTCTTCGCAAGAAACAGGCTCTGACCTTAAAGGAGTTTCTCTTGAAATTGTAAATAACGGTTTTCATTTACCCCGCCCTTATATAGAGGTTGATTGGATTAATGAAACGTCCGACAAAATTCTTTTCGGAGACGAGTTTAACATATTATATTGGCAAAACGGCAGTTGGAAAAGCTGTCAAAACGAAGAAATGTATTGGCACGCCATAGGCTATATTATGGAGCCTAAAAAATCAGGCACAAAGCTTTATGAACTAGCGGGCTTTAACTTTGGCAAGGCGGGTAAATACCGCTTTGAAGCACCGTTTTTTATAGACAGCAAATCAGAAACCGAATATACCGCGTGGGTTGAGTTTAGCCTGACGAGTGACGCAAACTTTGCCGAAAGCTTTTATTTTGACCCTATGGAGCTACTCTACTCGGATAAAGAATATACCGAAGTAGTATCCGCCGAGGAACTAGCTTCGTATACGCTTTCTAGCGAATTAGAGCTTATAGGTCCACAAGGCATTTATTCATCTACTACGCTTGGCACATTGCAAAGCATAGATTTGAACGAGGATACCTTTGATTCAAGATTTAGAGACAAAACTAATATTATCAGTTCTATTAAGAAAAACAACCGCCGCGCTTGGCAGCTTCACGGCACTACAAAACAACACAAACCGTATTTTTATATCCTATTAGAACAGCTTGACGGCAGCTTCTATCTGGGCTTCGGTCCCGCGGGATACGATGCAGACAGCCCTGAAAACTCAGATTTTTCGTACTTTAACGCTTTTTATAAGGTAAAACATTATCTACCCCGAGGCCTATCTACCGCAAACAATCTATCGATAGCAAGTATGACACGGCTTAAAGAGATTTATCCGCACTTTTTTGATATCTCAACCAAGGGCGGCTTGACCGTTCATATATGGCAGACCTCTCAAAACCATCATCTCTGTTATTTAACCAATTCTTCCGATAAGTCGTTTGAGAAAGACAATGCTTCTTACGGCGGTGTTAGTATTAGCGAGATGAGAGCAATTTTAACCACCTATAATCTAGGTCGCGATAAGATAACCCTAAACCCAATAAAAAATCCGCTTATAAACTATGAATACGAGATAAATTCAAAATATAAGAAAAATCTCGAAGAGCTTTTTTGGCAAGATACAAAATTGCTCTTTGCAACCGTGACAGGCGCTTGTAACAGAGATGGTATTAATAAATTTGATGCTTTGAATAAGGATAAACTTGACATTCGCGATAAAACACATTTGCCTGTTTATAAATTCGATACGTTAAAAGAGTTCGAGGATTTTGACGAGTCGTTAGAAATATACGATCCTATTCTTCCTGATGATTATTCATATTTCGGCAAAACAAAAGAATACTTCGACAAAGAGTTTTTCAGCACACACAGTCTTGTAATAACATGGGTGTATACAGGCTCCGGATCTTCGAGGGTTGACGTGCACAGCCTTGAATTCACCGAGGATTTTTTAAACGTGAACGTTATAGAAACCAAAGCCGGTGAGACCGATGACGTTGGATATTGGTTTGTAACCGTGGCAGTACCAAAAGCGATCACCCAAAACTGCATCGAGTTTGACGCAGATTTCGGCACTGCAAAGGCTGAACCGATACTTGAGGACGTAAAACGCCGTTTACCTAACTATTTCGACCTAGATACCAAAAACGGCTTGGACGTATATTTCTGGGTTAAGGGATATAAAAACTTTTATTGCGGTTTATTGCCGACAAAACAGGGCGGTTATACCGAAAAAGAGCGTTTAGCCTTATTAAAGTCTCCCGCAACAGATGACGAAATGAAGGTTATACTCGATTATTATATCAAAAACGGAGTGATAACCGAGGACAAAATATCTCTTAATTTTGTTAAAATTCCCGACTCTGATTGGACCGACGCAGACCATCGCCTTACCAACAGTATGTCTATGAAATTTTTTGGTAAAGGAATGTTTGACGTAAATGTATAGTTTGCGGATTAAAACAAACACCAAAGCCGTGCGAACTCGCACGGCTTTGTTTTATTATTTAAAATTTTATCCTCGTTTGACAATTTAGAAAAAATATTATAAAGTTTAAGTGAGACCTTTTAAGGTTTCGTTCGTTTAATAGGTGAAAAGTAAAATTTTTACTTTGAAAGGAGAATATCAATGGATAACGGTGAACGTAGCTACCGCCGTTTCCTTAATGGTGATGACAAAGGCTTAGCCGAAATAGTAAGGGATTACAGCGACGGACTAACGCTTTATCTGAACAGTATTGTAAACAATATTTCTGTTGCCGAGGAATTAATGGAGGAAACGTTTTTCAGGCTTATTACCAAAAAGCCGCATTTTACCGAGAAATATTCCTTTAAAACCTGGCTTTATACAATAGGCAGAAACTTAGCGCTCGATTACCTAAGGCGCCAAAAGAAACAAGCCGACTTTTCTTTTGATAGTATAGAAAACAATACAAAGGATGAATGTGATTTAGAAAAGCAGTATTTAAAGAATGAGCGCAAAATTTTAGTACATAAAGCGCTTAAAGCTTTAAGTGCCGATTACCGTCAGGTATTGCACCTCATTTTCTTTGAAGAGTTATCAAGCGGTGAGGCGGCAAGGGTTTTGAAAAAGAATGCCCGTCAGATGAAAAACCTTGTTTACCGTGCTAAAAGTGCTTTGAAGTCAGAGCTTGAAAAGGAGGGCTTTACCTATGAAGAATTATGATGAAATAACAAACAATCTACTCTCTCGCAGAGATGAATTCGTTAAAACCAGAAAGAAAAGAACAAAAATTATAACCTCTGTTTCCCTATGCGCCGTGGTGTTAGTATCTGCACTCTCTGTAGGTCTTACACGTGGCGGAGTGTTTGAAACAAAAAACAGCCAAAGCAATATAAATTCTGATAATAACAGCCAAAACGATACTTCTACTAATAGTAGTTTGCTTAATAATGAAAATAGTAATGTAATATATAGTGATGCCTCCAATGACACTAATATTGAATTAGAGCAATCTATACGAAGGTTAGATGAAAAATATTTATCAGAAGAATTGCAAGAAAAGATGATAATATACAAAGACAAAGATGTTGTATACCGTCTTATCGTACAAATATTTATTGCAGAAGAAGACTCTATTGAAGCAGACAAAAAGGTAATCGCCAATAAAGATGTTAAATTACTTTATGAACAAAAAGAAGCAGCGTACCTGGAAGAGCAAAAAGCTTGGGCTGAATACAGAGCTTTTTCTGAAGCAAATCCAGGAAATACTCCGGAAATAATAGAAAAAAACAAAGAATTCGTTGCAATTATTGAGGAAAAGGAAAAAATTACTGATAAATTGCAACGCGAGTACCAAGAGATGTCTTTCAAAGTTTACAAAGAAATTTGCAAAAATATAATCACCGAACGTTTAGAATATGCCAAACAGTTCAGTGAAAACACCGCTGAATATAATAATACAAATAAATATTATATGACTTTAAGCGCTGAAGAGATAAATATTTTAACGGAAAAAGGCGGTTATGCCTTTAGTCTAGCGCCGTATCCAAACAGCACATCGAACAACAATAGTAGTTCATATGAAAAAGAACCTATCGCTATAGATTCCTAATTCAACACCCATTAAACAATGTGTAGCATATTGTTTAATGGGTGATAAAGCATTTAACTATTAGGGGGAGTAAAATGTAGTTTAATAAAGGGCTAAAGAAAAAATTTTTAAGAATGAGGTGTGTTTATAAAAAAATTAAGAAAACTATCAGCTATAATTTTAGCAACAATTATGGCACTATCCGTTTATTTACCAACAAATGCAAATGAATCAATTTTACAGGAAGCATCATCAAAAATAGATTCTGAATTGCGTAGTGTTATGCTATCTTCAGAAAAAATTGAGGAAATCCCTGTAGATATCTGGCTATACGAACCCTTTACTACCGAACAATTAGAAAAGGAAATTGATTCAAAAATAGGACTAAATAAAGAAAAAATTAACCAAAGCGAAGAAAGAACTATGTCCGCTAAAAAGGTGGATGAGTATATTGAGACCGAAAGAGCGCTTTATTCTGAAAAAATGAATGCGCTATATAAAGACTTTTTAGAGGACTATAGCAAGATAAAGGCATTAAATGAAACAAGAGAAAACAAAAGATTGTTTTTTAGCCAATATTCACCTTTAATCAGCGCTGAATTAACCCCTGCTGAGATTAAGCAATTAGCTAAGGATGAAAGAGTTCAGTATATCTATTATAGTCCTGATGTAGAAGCGATACCGACGAGTACCACTAGCATTCCTTTAATTAAAGCTGATGTTGTTAGAGATACCATAGGATATACAGGAAGCGGTATGAAAATAGGAATGGTAGAGGCAAACGGAGTTCCGGATAAAGATAATAGTTATTTTACTTCTGCTAATATAATATATGATCCAAATATACAAAATCCCAATCGTGTTGCTCATGCCGACAAAGTTGCAGCAATTATGGTAGCTAAAGCTACAACTAATGAAAGTGGTGTAACTTACTAAGGAATTGTTCCCGATGCTAAGCTATACGCCACATACACAAACACCAATCCGAAAGTTGACTGGAGAGTAAGAGTAGAATGGTTATTGTCGCAAGGAGTACACGTTATAAATATGAGTTTTGCTTTTGGTGTTGAAACAAAAGGTGTATACACTCAACAAGATCTTTGGATAGACCATATTGCACTTAACCATAGTGTCCATGTTGTTGTAGCCGCAGGAAACGTTGGCGACACTGATGATGAAAATATACCTAGTCCAGGTATGGCATATAACGTTATAACTGTTGGCGCTATTAACGATAGGAATACTTTAAATCAATCGGATGATATAAGAGATTACGACTCCTGCTATAAAGAAGAAGCTGGAGCAACTAACAAGCCCGACTTAATGGCTCCAGGCAAAGATATAAATTCTGCCGCAGGAGTAGGAACATCTGGGACTAGCATTGCGGCACCGCACGTAACGGCGGTTATAGCACAGCTTTGCCAATGGCACACCACTTTAAGAACTAAACAGGATGCTATGAAGGCTATTTTAACTGCTTCAATAAATCATAGCGAACACGCATATAGTTTTTCGGATGATGAGTTCAATGAATTCGGCGCAGGCGTAATAAACGCCCAAGAGGCTTTATATACTATAAATCACAACAATTACGTTTCATCAAGCTTTGCGGCAAATACTGCTGTGGGAACCTCACGTTATTACAACTTTAATATAACTACTACAGGTGCAAAGAAAAGAGTTTCACTAACCTGGTTAAAATACAACTGGCTTTCAGGCGAACATACAGATCCTACACAAACCGAAGGAGCATTACCAAATCTTACTTTAAGGGTATATAATCCAAACGGTATTCTTGTGAAAATTGCAGGTAGTATGACAAATAATACGGAAATAATAGAATTTGTTCCTACCCTTCCGGGAGACTATCAAATAGTAGTTAGTACAACTGCTACCGAAAGAACAACCTATTACGCTCTGTCTTGGTATTATTAATCATTAAATATTAAAATTCAAACCTTATACTTTGCTTTTCATATTTTAATTTGCTGTTTTATTATCCCCTAAAACTTTTAAACAGCTAAATTAAGTACCCTCGCTTTTAGCATATTTAGGACAGCCGTACCAATTCAATTTGGTGCGGCTGTCCGATTTTTTGAAACAACAATTCGTGAATTATTCGGGACGTCAAAAATTGCCGTCCCCTACAAAAACTACTAATTAAAAATTAATGATGTATATCGGTCGCGAAGCGACACCGAAATTATTCATCATTCACCATTCATTATTAATTATTCATTTGTCAAACGGCGTAAGACGAGCCCCCGCCCTACAAGATTAAATATTGAATTAAAAATAGCAGCTAAATAATTAATGCCGTGCGAAAACTCGCATGGCATTAGCTTTATTCTAAAACAAGGCGAATTAAGTTACTTTAAATTTTATTTTTTCACCGTTTCATTTTCCTGCCAAGTAATAGTAGGCTCTGTTTGCTCGGCTGTAGCTTTTTTCTTACGTTTAAATATAAAGCTTCTAAAAAGGATTATATTCATAACAACAAAGAATGCGGCTAAGAGAATTAACGTTAAATGCGGTTTTACAGGTGCTAGGTTTGCAAGCAGCATAATCGGGAAACCGAAAACTATTGCGGGGAAGTTCTGATAAACCATATTATCAGCCGCGGGGGTTTTAAATTCGCCGTCTATTTCGCGAAGCAATATTGTACCTGTACTTGCAGTACCCGTTAACATACCGTACATCATAAGGAACTGCTCCTCGGAGTAATCCTTAAACAGCTTTCTTGCTACAAAAAGCTCGTAAATATATGTAATCACAAGACCTACAACGCCAAGGATTAACATAATGCCCCAATATTTGCCGAGAATTCCAAGTCTTATTGCGGCAATACCCGCAACAACCATAATATCAAAGAAGAAGTTGCTGATACGAGTCATCAAAAAGTCGTTAACGTATTCCTTTTTCATAATTTTACCCTTCTTCAAAAGGGATAAAATAGACTTAAACAGCGTTGCCGCAAGCACACCTAAAAGGAAGTTAAAGCCGTAAATTACCGAACGCATACCGGGCAAAAGGTTACCTAATACCCACATAAGCAGATATGCTATAAGATATGCCGCAAAGCAAAGGCAAACCTGAATGGTGATTTTATCAATGCTTCCCTGCATCGGTATTTCGTTTTCGCCCTCAATGTTTTCGGTTGTGGCATTTGCTTTAGATTTGCTATCTAAATTAATCTTGTTTTTCTTTTTAAGAATATTAAGATGAATAACACCGCCAAGACTAGCACTTAAAAAGCCTAAAGCCGCAATTGTGAGACCAAAGCTTTTACCACCCACAAAGCCGTGCTCGGTTTCATAAATGGTGCCGTAGTTTAGCGCCTGACCGCTTCCCTGTCCGTAACCAAACGGAAGCAGTACACCCGCCGCCTCAAAAAAGCCTTTAATAACAAAGTTGGCAATAATAATTGTTATACCAAAGCCTACAACAGCCTGTAAAAGATAGGTTGATACGGTAGTAACACCCGTGTTGAATATTTCGGTTGCTCTCTTTTTTGTAAACTTAGCGTTAGAGGATTTAAGCGTAGACGCTATAAAGCCAAGCGCCAAAGTGTGATAAGTAAGCATTTCGAGTGTATTATAGCCGTTACCGTTGAAAAATTTAGTTTCAAACAGCACGTCGCCCGTGATTAAGTCGTATATACCCACAAAAACAAGAAGCATTATACCCGCCAAAACCGAGGTAGGTATTAAAGAAACCTTTAAAAATTTTATTCCTTTTTTTAGCGCGTTAGCCACAAGCAAACTCATCAGCAGTATACCGATTAAGCTTACCGTGCCCCATACGCTAGAGTCCCAAAAACTTTCCATCTGTATCTCCTTTGCTTACGTTTTTATAGTGGTTAAAAATATTTACATATTTCAGCGCGTTAAAACGCGGTTCACCCTTTATCTGATATACGGTCTTGTTATCATAAATATTTAACTTGTTTTTACCGAGTATGGTAACTGCCGAAATCTCATCGAAATTAAATATAAGCTCACTTTTTTCGCCCTCGTCTATAACTATACGGTTGCCGTAAAGCGAAATTTGAGCTACTTCCTTTAAAAGCTTTTTGTTTTTATAAAGCTTAACCTCAAAAAGCGTTACCGTTTCTTTGTACATCGGTTTTTCAAAATAAGGTGTTAAATCAAGGTGATTTACGTAGTCCTTTTGATACTCGTACCAGTCAAGAACAAACCTGAAGGGAAAATCCTTTTGCTCTGATTTTAATCTGGTTGTTGCATCGTACAAAACAGTTTGACCGCAGGTTTTACACTTTATTTTATCGCCGTTACTCTCAAAGGTAGTTAGTCCGCATTTATGACACACGTACATAGCGCGTTCTAAAAACTCGGCTCTTTTTTTGTGGTTAAATATATTTTTATCGTTTGCTTCGTTTTGATAAAGACCTTTGCTTATTCTCTCAAATAGTTCTTCCTTGCTTAAATCCTTATATTCCTCAGGAAAAATTACCTCCGAAACAAACGAACACATTTTACCCCTGCGAACAACGTCACTCCAGCGAGGGTGTACACCGTAGCCGCCCTCGATACGATAAAGCACTATAGGGAGCCCCAACTTTTTGCAAAGCGAGGCAATAGACGGATTTATGTATTCGGTTTTACCGCTAAAGGTGCGGTTGCCCTCGGGCGCTATTGCAATAGTGCCACCCGCCGCCGCAACGCGCATACAGGTCTTAATAGCGCTAACGTCTAAGGTCTGCTTTTTTATAGGAATAGGCTCTACCAAAAATTTAATCAGCGAGGATACCCACCCCATAGAAAAAAGGTCCTCAGAAGCTAGATAATATACGGGGCGCTTAAAAGAAAGACCTACAAAAAACTGGTCAAACGCCGTTTGGTGATTATATAAAATAAGGTACGGCCTTTTTTCCTGATTTTTAAATTTTTCTACTTTTATGTTGTATTTCAACTTAACGTAGGTGCCTAAAAAAACGCCGAGGAGACTCCTTACTACCGTATGTCTTGGTTTTATCCATTTGTCTTTTGGCATAAAATCTCCCCCTAATTTTTCTTACTAACTTAAGTAGTATATCATATTTTCATCATTTTGTCACCATTTTTCTACTAAATAAATCAGAAAAGTTGGCTCTAAAAAAATTCTTGACTTTATCGCTCTAAAGTGCTACAATACAAACAACAAGTTAATAGGTTGTAACACTAAATGCGAAGAGCAGAAAGTAGTAGGCTGGAAAAAAGCTTTAGAGAGTTGTCGGTTGGTGCAAGACAATGCGGCGGTCCTTTCGAATTCATTCTGTTAGCAGTGCGCTGAATAAGAGAAATCTTTAGTAGGATGCAACGGGCGTTCCCGTCATAGAACTAAGGTATTGTAGTACCTGAAAAGGTCACTATCGTGAGGTGGTGGCAAACTGAGGTGGTACCACGGGATTAAAAATTCTCGTCCTCTGTATTCCAATCGGAATGCTAAGGGCGTTTTTTATTTGCCGTTTACACTCCGAATTTTAAGAAAGGTTGGTTAAAATGGCACAAAACTACTATCAAAAAGAAATCGAAACAATGCCAAGGGAAGAAATGAAAAAACTTCAGTCCGAAAAGCTTGTAAAACAGGTTCGTCACGTTTACGAAAACGTACCTTATTACAGAAATCTTATGGACGAAAAGGGCGTAACACCTGAAGATATTAAGGGTATTGACGACCTTTATAAGCTTCCCTTCCTTACAAAAGCAGACCTTCGAGACGCTTATCCTTACGGACTTTTAGCTAAGCCGCTTGAAGACTGCGTTCGTATTCACTCAACCTCGGGTACTACAGGTCGCCGTGTAGTTGCTTTTTATACACAGCACGACGTAGACCTTTGGGATGACTGCTGTGCCAGAGCAATTGTGGCTACTGGCAGTGATAAAAAGGATGTTTGTCAGGTAGCCTACGGCTACGGCCTATTCACAGGTGGCTTTGGTCTTAACGGCGGTGCGCATAAAATCGGATGCCTTACACTTCCTATGTCGTCGGGTAATACCGAAAGACAAATTCAGTTTATGATGGATTTAAAGGCAACCATTCTTTGCTGCACCCCATCTTATGCCGCATATATCGGCGAAAACCTTAAAGAGCAGGGTTATAAACCCGAGGACATTCCGCTAAAGGCAGGTATCTTCGGTGCAGAGCCTTGGACAGAGGAAATGCGCCGCGGTATTGAACAAACACTCGGCATTAAGGCTTACGATATTTACGGTCTTACCGAAACCACGGGCCCAGGTGTTGCTTTTGAGTGTAGTGAGCAGACAGGTATGCACGTAAACGAGGACCACTTCTTTGCCGAGATTATCGACCCTGATACAGGCGAGGTTTTACCTGAAGGCAGTAAGGGTGAGCTTGTGTTCACCTCACTCGATAAGGAAGCATTTCCGCTACTTCGTTACCGCACCCGTGACATCTGCGTATTGTCACGCGAAAAATGTTCCTGCGGCCGTACTCTTATTAAGATGGCAAAACCGATGGGCAGAACCGACGATATGCTTATTATCCGCGGTGTAAACGTATTCCCAAGCCAGATTGAAACGGTACTTCTTAAAGAGGGCTATGAGCCTAACTATCAGATTATCGTTGACCGTGTAAATAATAACGACACCTTCGAGGTAAGAGTTGAAATGACGGCTGACAAATTTACCGATAAGCTAAGCGATATACTTGCTATGGAAAAAGCCCTTGCAAACTCTATGAAGATTATGCTGGGTATTAATCCTACCGTTCACCTTGTAGCGCCTAAGTCTATAGCACGAAGCGAAGGCAAGGCTGTTCGCGTAATTGATAAGAGAAAGCTTATATAATATAAGGGAGGAGTTTTAGTTATGGCTATTAAACAATTAACAGTATTCGTTGAAAACAAGCAGGGCGCACTGGTTTCTATTACAAATACTTTGTCACAGCACAATATAAACCTTAGAGCGCTTTCTATCGCAGAAACAAAAGAATTCGGTATTCTCCGCCTTATAGTTAACGATGAGGCTACCGCCGAAAAGATTTTAAAAGAAGAAGGCTATTTGATTAAGATTACCGACGTTGTCGGCGTTAAAATAGGCGACCAGCCCGGCAAACTATCCGAGGCACTTAAAGTTCTTGATGACAACAAAATCAATATGGAGTATCTATACGCTTTTATGGCGCGTACCGAAAAACACGCCTACGTTGTTATTCGTGTTGAGGATAACGATACCGCCGAGAAAGCTCTTTTGGCTGCAGGCTTCCATCTAATAACCGAAGCCGACGTGGATAAGCTATAATAGTATGATACGAAGAGCGAAAATTAAGGATATACCGAAAATCAGCGATTTATTATCTCAGGTCTGCCTTGTGCATCACAACGGCAGACCCGACATCTTTAACGTTGGCAGAAAATATAGTGAAGCTCAGCTGTCAGAAATGCTAAACGACGATACCCGCCCTATTCTTGTATACACAAACCAAGACGACGAGGTTTTAGGCTATTGCTTTTGCATTTTTCAGCAACATATTAACAACTCGGTGCTAACCGATATTAAAACCCTTTATATCGACGACCTTTGCGTTGACGAGAATAAAAGAGGCTGTCATATCGGCAAAGAGCTTTATGAAGCGGCGGTAACACTTGCAAAAAACAGCGGCTGTTACAACCTGACGCTTAACGTTTGGAGCTGTAATACCTCGGCAATGAAATTTTACGAGGCGCAAGGTCTTATCCCTCAAAAGACCTGTATGGAAAAGATATTATAATAGGAATTTGATGTTAAAATGTATTTTGAAGAGCTTAAAGTCGGTATGACGGTGGACACGTCGCCCGTTGTAATCGAAAAACAAAAAATGCTTGAATTTGCTAAGACTTACGATAACGTTCCGCTTCACACCGACGAGGAATATGCAAAAAGCTCTCCGTTTGGAAGATTGATTGCTCCCGGCGTGATGTCTTTTATGTCGGTGTGGGCAAAATATCTTGAGGTTGACTTTTTCGGCGAACAGTTACTTGCAGGAAAATCCACCAAAATCGAATGGTTAAAGCCTGTTTTTGCCGATGATATTTTAAAGGGCACGGCAACCCTAACGCGACTTGAAAAGCGAAACCAAAAAAACGGTCTTGCAGAGGTAACAATCGACGTTTACAATCAAAACGGTGAGCTGGTTTTAAAAGACGTAACCGAAGCTATTGTTAAATGCAAAGCCGCCGAAAAATAAGGAGAAACAATGAAAAAGACCTACGTAACTTCTATGCCAAACCATATAGGCGCATTTTTAAAGGCGAGTAAATGCTTTTCTGAGCTTGGAATCAACATCACCCGTGTTAGCTACAATAAGGCGGTTGATTCCCACACTCTGTTCATTGATGCCGAGGGCACTAAAGAGCAACTAAAGAAGGCGGATACAGAACTTGAAAAAATCGGCTACTTGCAAAGCGGCACAAACAAAACAAGCGTCGTTTTGATAGAGTTTTGCCTTAAAGACGTTCCAGGAAGTGTTACAAACGTTTTAACACTAATTAACGATTTTAATTTCAATATTTCTTATATCAGCTCTCAGGAAAACGGAACCGATTATCAGTATTTTAAAATGGGCTTGTACGTTGAGGACTACCAAAAAATTTCAGAGTTCTTAAAAGAAGCGGAAAAGCTTTGCAGAGTCCGTGTAATTGACTATAACAGTTCCGAAAAGGTTTACGATAACAGCATTTTCTACAACACCTACGTTTTAGGTCTATCTCAAACTATGGGGCTTTCAAAAGAGGTTAGCAGTGAGCTTTTGGTACACGTAAACCTTGCTATGCAAACACTCGACGAGCAAGGCTTGTCACCCTATCGCACCTTTGACAGTATCAGCAAATTTGCAGAATTACTGGGCGCATCAAAGGGCAAAAACTTCAATCCCAGAATAAGCACCCATAAAATAAGCGATAACACCCAAATAACACTCATAGAGCCGCCCTGCGGAAGTAACACGCTAATCATAAAAAGTAACGATAAGGTGTTGTTTGTTGATAGCGGTTACGCTTGTTACAACGACGAAATGATTGCCGTCTTTAGAAAAATTCTTCCCGAATTTGACAGTATGGAAAAAACTATTCTTGTAACCCATGCCGACGTTGACCACTGCGGTTTGTTGCCGATTTTCGATAATATAATTACAAGCCAAAAAACCGCCAACTGTCTTATAAACGAATACGAAGGCAAGAACGGCTACAGAGAGTCAAACCCACTTCACAAGCCGTATATAAATATCTGCAAAATACTGACCTCTTACAAAGCGGTAAATCCCGATAAAATAACGTCACCTTGGCGTGATATTGAGGAGCTTACCGAACCGCTTACACAAATCGGCTTTTTTGATTTTGAGGAATTGCATTTTGAGGTGTATGAGGGCAAGGGCGGACATTTATCGGGCGAGATTGTCTTGATTGATTATTCAAAGCATATCGCAATTACGGGTGACGTCTATATCAACACCCACGGTTTAACCGCAGAACAAGCCGAATATAACCAGTACGCACCTATTCTTATGACCTCGGTTGACACCGATCCAAAGTTATGTCTAGAGGAAAGAAAAGCAATTATCGGGCGATTGGGCATAGGCTCTTGGCAAATTTTCGGCGCACACGGATTTAAGAAAGACTATTTTGTAAACTCATAGTTGTATAAAAATAAGTTAAATGGCACGTCTTATTATAAGACGTGCCATTTTTAACCTTCTTAGCAGGAAAACTCCTTTTCCGATATGTAATTAATTATAGTTTTCAGCGTTTTTGACATCCATTTGTTTTTATGGTAAATGAGCTGTTTCCAAATCTCCATATCCATATCGCATACGTCAAGGTAACAAAGCTCACCGCTGTCTATTAAATCCCGAGTGACAAAATCGGGCAGAAAGGACAGCATATTGGAGTTTGCTATAAGTGAGGTTATTATATCGGTCCTTCCGATTTCTAACACGGGGGTTATTTCAAGCGAATTCTTTGCAAGTTCCTTATCTAACACTCGGCGATAGCCCTGTCCGTGTTCTGTAAGGATAAAAGGTTCATTAACAATATCATTAATCGAAAGTCGCTTAATATTTGCAAATTTTGAATTTGCACTTGCAACAAAGTGCATCGAAAGCGGTTCTTCCTTTGCAATAACGTAATCCTTGTTGTATGAGTGACTGTCAAGCGTGATAATAACGTCTGCTTCGTTGTGGTCAAGCATATCAAACATAACTAAAGTATCCGCCGTTGTGAACTTTACCGATATATTAGGGTATTTGTTATGAAAATCAATATAATGAGAGTTAATCATATCGTCGCACACCGAATCGGGCGTTACTATATGAATATGTCCCGAAAGCTCGTGGTCTTTTATTAAGCTTTCCTTAAATTCATCGGTCAGCGCCCTTACTTGATGGGCGTACTCAACAAGCTCGCGTCCTCGCTCGGTTAAGGTAATTGTGTGATTAATTCTTTCAAACAAAAGACAGTCAAGCTCGTCTTCTAACTGCTTTATTTGGAAAGAAACGGTAGACTGCGAATAACCTAATTGCTCTGCCGCTTTTGTAAAGCTTCCAAGTTCTACAACCTGCATAAACGTAATCAAATTTCTAAGTTCCATAACACCCTCCGCCATCGAAAATATAGATGATAAATATTAAAACCATTCATTTGACTAATGATACTTATCATTATATAATCAAAAGCGTAAAAAAACAAGACTTAAAATATACTTTTTAGGGTTTAGGGGGAATTTTAATGACGGCTCCACAGCTTTACACCATAGTAGCGCTATCACTTTATGCCGTAATAATGGTTTTTATAGGCTGTTTTAGCTACGGAAAATCCAAAACGCTTGACGGATTTTTAATCGGCGGCAGAAACATCGGCGCTTGGGCTACCGCCTTTGCGTACGGCACTACGTATTTCTCTGCCGTTGTGTTTGTAGGGTATGCAGGTCAGCACGGCTGGAACATCGGTATCGGTGCTATTTGGATCGGTATCGGTAACGCGGTGCTTGGCTGTTTGCTTTCTTGGCTCTTGTTTGCAAACCGCACCCGTAAAATGACCAAAAAGCTAAACGCCAGAACTATGCCCGATTACTTCCATAAACGCTACAATTCAAAGGGTATGAAGATTTTATCGGCAGTTATAATCTTTGTATTTTTAGTACCCTACTCTGCCGCTGTATACAAGGGCTTGGGTTCACTTTTCGGTGCGATTTTCCCCGGGGTTGAAACTTGGGTTTGGATGCTTCTTATCGCAACACTTACCGCAGTATATCTTGTTGCGGGCGGTTATATTGCAACCTCTTATACCGACCTCGTTCAAGGCGTTATTATGATTGCAGGCGTTGTGTTGTTAGTATTTTCGGTTATGCGCCACTCGAGTATTGACGGTATTGGCGGACTAATCCAAAATCTTTCTAATTTCAAATCGTTACCCAATGACCCTAATCCAATAACAGGCAGTCAGTTAACAAATATTTTCGGCGGCTCGTCATTCAAATTTTTATGTTTTAATATAATGCTAACGAGCTTCGGTACATGGGGACTTCCTCAGATGATTGGCAAGTTCTACGCGATTAAGGACACAGCCGCTATTAAGCGCGGTACAATCATTTCAACTATTTTCTGTGTAGTTATCGGTTGCGGTGCATACCTTATAGGCTCAACCTCTCGCCTTATCCTCGGCGGTCAGCTACCCGAGGGCGGTATTGACGCAGTTATCCCAACGCTTCTTATGAAGGTTTTAGGCGGCGGTACACTCGGCACTATTTTACTTGCAATAATTATGGTGTTGCTTCTCTCAGCTTCTATGTCAACGCTTCAAGCCGTAGTGCTGACCTCGGCTTCAGCCGTTGCGGTTGACCTTATTCCCGCGGTCAGAAAGAAGGAGACAAAACCCGAAGCACAAATGCTACTCACTCGTCTTTTGTGCCTGACTTTTGTAGCTTGTTCGTTTGTTTTTGCAACAAGAAACATTCCGATTATAGTTAGCCTTATGTCTTTCTCTTGGGGTTTAGTTTCAGGTTGCTTTATCGGTCCGTACATTTGGGGACTGTTTTCAAAGAAGATTACAAAGATTGGTGCACTGGCAGGTATCCTTTCGGGACTTCTCACGGTTGGCGGTGCAACTCTTGTAATCACCCTTACCGACAGTTTCTCTGTTGCCGCTTCAAAATCTCCCGAAATGGGCGTTGCCGCAATGGCAATTTCTATGGTTGTAGTACCTCTCGTCAGCGCACTCACCAAGAATAAATCAGAAGAAAAAGAACGCGTAGAAAAAATCTTTGAATGTTATAGTGAAAATTAAAAACTCTTGACATAAAGGGAGGACGCTTGAAGTCTCAAGCGTCCTCCCTTTAATATTTCATTTTGTTAAAACATCAGCGTTATTATTAAAAACGCTAAAACGGCGTTTATTAAAATGGATAAAACAAATACCGCTAAACCGATTAAAAGCTTGTTTATTATAAGCCTTGCTTTTTTCATAAATAACAACGATAATATCGAGCCTAAAGCACCAATCGCACCGCCCAAGGCTCCACCCAAAACGGGAAAAACAGCGCAAAGTGATACGTTGTTACCCCAAATTATTACAAATAGAAACGGCAGAATGGAAATAAGACTTTCATACCAACGAGGCTTGGGCGATAAAACGACAACGTCGTCCTCAATTAAAAGCTCAACACCAGTAATAAAGCTACCCTTTAGGGTCGCCTTTTTGCCGTCTATTAAAAATTCTTTCTTGGAAACAGCAGTAGCCTCTACACCGTTTACAGTCAATACCTTTTTGCCCGTAAAAGCGTTTTCGTCAAAAACTATCTCTCCGTAAACCGAATGATTTATAACCTCTCTCATTACCACTACTCCTTAAAATTTTAAGAAAATCAATTTCCAAAACCATTGTAACACAACCAAAATCCCCTGTCAACAAAGCTAATTTAGTCTGCTTGTCAACCAAACGCACCCATTTAGTTGACAAGCAGACTAAAAAGCACAAATACAGCAAAAAGAAGGTTGACTTTTCGCAAGTGATTTAATATAATATATAGGCTGACATATTCCCTGTTAGTTTAAAAATGTAACTTTTATCGAGGTGTGGCTTAAGTTTGGTAGCTTTAAGCTTGACCGCCGCCTGTGGCGGATTAAGGGAAAGCGAAAAGGCGCCGCGGTCGACAGAGGCGAGGGTGTTTATAGCACCCGAGAAAATGTCGGGCACCGCAAGAGGGGCGCGGAGTAGTAGCGCGAACGGACACACTTTCAACTCAGCTTTTTATAAAACTAAATAGTATAGCGAGGTGTGGCTCAGTTTGGTAGAGCGCTACGTTCGGGACGTAGAAGTCGCAAGTTCGAATCTTGTCACCTCGACCAAAAAGCAAGAAGTGACCTTTAGGTTACTTCTTGTTTTTTAGTTTCCGTAAGGAAACAGATTCGAACTTCTAGTTCGTCGGAGCACCTAAAAAGCGCGACAGCATTTTTAGTGTGCGGAGTCGGGAGCACGAAGGTTTTGGAGCATTTGGCTTAGAGCCATCTTCAAAACCGAGAGCGCACCGTATCTTGTCACCTCGACCAAAAAACAAGAAGTGACCTTTAGGTTACTTCTTGTTTTTTAGTTTCCGTAAGGAAACAGATTCGAACTTGCAGTTTATCTAAATATTAACTAGGAATTTTAAAGTGTTTAATATCTAACAAATTTTCAGATTTTAATTGTGTCATTCCTACTTAGCAATTAAATATGCCTGACTTTGCGCTGTAAACATTTTTTCATATATGCCGCCAAGCTTCATTAATTCTTCGTGAGATCCGCTTTCTGCAATACGTCCGTCTTCTATTACTACGATTCGTTCTGCAAACATTGCCGCCGCTAACCGATGGCTGATAAACACCGTAGTTTTTCCTTCTGCCATTCTGTTGAAATCTGCATAAATTTCACTTTCTGCTTTAACATCAAGACTCGCGGTCGGCTCATCCAGTATAAGCAATGGAGCGTTTTTGTAAATTGCTCGAGCAATAGCGAGCTTTTGATCTTGTCCGCCCGAAAGCTCTACGCCGTTTGAGTCGAATTGTCGCGTCAGATTTGTGTTTATGCCATTCGGAAGATTCTCTATAAATCTACCGAGTCCTAATTGTCCAAAAATTGTATGCACAAGCTTATTATCGGAATTTTCGGAAAAGGAAACATTTTCGGCAAGTGTAAAAGCAAAATTTCGAAAATCTTGAAACACCGCACCAAGCGCATGATAATACACTTGATTTGGAATGCTCCATATATCACGTCCGTTTAGTGTTATGCGACCAGCTGTAGGACGGTATAGTTTGCAAAGCAATTTGATAAGCGTCGTTTTTCCGCAGCCGTTTGCACCCACAATCATTAACTTTTCTCCGTTTCGGACAGTCAAATTGAGATGCTCCAATACTTTTTTTTCGCTACCCGGATAAGCAAATGCAACATCGTGAAAAACTATTTCCGTCTGTTTAGGTATTTCTATGTCCGACGTAGCTTCGAGCTTAGTGAGTGCAAACAAATCTATAAGTTTTTGATAATCGGTAAAGTGTAACAATTGCTCGTTATAGCGACGAATCTGTTGGGTCAATGCATTCAGAGCAGAGGTCAAAGCTGTCACAGCGGAAAAATACATTGTAAAATCAGCAATTGTAATCACACCGCTAAAATAGTTGTCTGCCAAAATCGCCAACACAACCAGCGATTGCAATCCCATAATCACAGCCATTATCGACTCAAACAGTGCGTCGCGTTTGAAGTCCTTATATTGCAGACGTAGCATTTCTCCGCGATATCGCAGTATTTTTTCCATAAACCAATCGTGCAAGTTATTTACCCGAAGCTCCTTCTGTGCTCCATTATTAAAATACGCAAGGCCCATCAGATAATCTCCTGTTCGGTCATTTCTTGCATAAAGCTCCCGCGCTCTTATATTAAAACTAAACTGCAAATACGAAAAAAGTGTTTTTACAGCTAAAACAACAGCTATAGCAAGTAAAAAGAGTACATTTAGTCGAACCGCAACCCACACAAGACCGACAATCGTAATGATATTCGATACCATATCTCGAACTATTCCGAGAAGACCGGTCAGTCCCGTAGCGTTATTTGCCATTTGAATAACCTTCCTCTGCGTTGCCGTTTCAATATCTTTCATCTCAAGCTGCATTGTAATTTTGCCTATCTCAAATCGAGTCTTACCTGCAAATTTTGAGGCAGATAGGTTGCTACGATTTAAAAAATAGTTATTAATAATTTTCAAAAACAACAAAATTATACTGTAAAACAGAATCACCCGAATAGATGTCCTGTATGTGCTGCCGCTTGTCAAAGTTTCTAAAATTCGCTTTGGAAGATAAACCGCAAGAAGAGATAAAGCAGAATTCGTTATAATCTGAGGGAAAGACCAAATAAGATACGACGGCTCTTTCCTTAAAATCAATCGGAATATTTTGAGAAGAATTCCTATTTTAACTTTCATTATATCACCTGAGCAGATTCGTAATATTTAGCCTGTGTACAGAAAAGCTCCGCGTAAATACCACCCTTTTCCATAAGCGTGTTATGAGAGCCTTCCTCAGCAATTCTGCCATCTGATAGCACAAGAATACGATCGCAAAATTTGGTAGAGGACAGTCGATGCGAGATAAAGATTGTTGTTTTGCCCTGTGAAATATCAGCAAGTCTGGAAAATAAAGCAATTTCTGCCAACGGATCCAATGCAGACGTTGGTTCATCAAGAACAAGAATTCCTGCATCCTTGTAAATCGCGCGCGCTAATGCTAGTTTTTGCCCCTCTCCACCTGAAAATTCCACACCGCTATCATCCAACGTTTTATTGATGTAGGTGTTTACGCCTTTTGCCAAAGCCTTAATTTTTTCATAAAGTCCGCTTTTTTCTATACTATCATTCAAGCGTATCTCATCCAGTTGCCCGTCAAACACCACATTTTCCCTCACAGAATAAGCAAACAAACAGAAATCCTGTAGGACAATTCCGATGAGTTTAGTATATTTGTCGTGTGGAATTTGGCGTATGTCAACGCCGTTTAATGTAATTCTGCCTTCTGTCGGGTCGTACAAACGGCACAGTAACTTAATTAAGGTTGTTTTACCGGAACCGTTGAGTCCAACGATACCGAGCTTTTCTCCATTTGTAATGCTAAAACTAATGTGCTTTATTACCGGACGTTGCGACCCCGGATAAGTAAAAGATACGTCTTCAAATTCTATTTTCAGATTTGAAACATCAAATTCCTGCATCGGAAGTTCACAACTTGCAAAAATTTTGCTGTTTTTTGTTACGTGGTTCTGATATTCACGGAAAAGATCGGTAAAATCAAGAGTCTTTGCCATTTCGTTAACCGTTAAATTAAAGAACTCGAGCAAAACTCCTGTGAGTAGTGTGGTTGCACCGAGAAGCACAGTATATTCGCCGATACTGATTTGTGCTGATAACACCTGATGCGAAAAATACAAATACATTGCTATAGATTGTACAACAGCAAGGATTATACTGCATATATTAAGAAAAGCACGTTTGTTTTCCAACTTGGTTTTTTGCTCAAAACACGCTTTATACCGCTCGGAATATTTACTTGTCAAAATATTGTCAGCACGGTTTATCCGCACCTCTTTCGCGTAAGAAGAATCGGTCATAATCTTGTACAGATAATCCATTGCCCGCCCATCCTCTATAAAAGCATTTTGACATTCAAAATCCCATTTTCGCTCATAGATAATAAACAAAATTGAAAGAAATGATGTCAGCACAAGTACGAACAGAAACAACGGACTTAAAACCGAAAAGAGATAGGCAATTCCTGCAAATTGTACGATACATTTTATAAGCTTACCGACCGACAAAATAAACCAAGCAGGATTCGCGCCCATAGACTTTTTCTTAAGATCAAGAATACTTCGGTCCTGTGCATAATGATAATTAATTCGAATGCTATCGTTTACGTAGTCGCGCTGTGCAATGTCTGATGCCTTGCGCATAACAATATTTTCTACAAGTGTCAAAAGCTGTGAAAACAATGCAACCGAAAGATTAAATATAAGGAAATAAATTATCAGCCGCATAACTTCATAGCGAGGACGGTTGTTCACCAGTGCATCTACCACAAGACCGAGTCCCGCGATGTCGACCAACGGTAGTAGTGCATTGAATATAGCTTTTCCCAGCGAGGCAAAGTACAAGGTTTTACATTTTTTCCACGCATACATAAGCAGAAAACATAAATTTTTAAATCTCTTTTTCATATTTCACCATTCTTACGCTGACGCTCCCACATTTCGCGCCACACTTGCCTCATTAAATCGAGTGCATCCCAGGGAAGTGCGCCTTCAACAACAGCGGCTTCTACTTGGCTGTACAACCCGTCTGAGTAAATCAATAGCGGACGGAGAAAGTGCCAATCCATATCACCGTCGAGGATTTTTTGAAAAATTGTGTATTTTGATTTTGCCTCTAAAAACGGCATAAGCTTTTCAAGCAAATCTATACCAATTGTTTCAAACTTTGCATTTTCCATCATAGAAATCACGCTATCATCATTCAAATATTCCGCAAGTGAAACAATATTCGAAATATCAACACCTTGCGCTGATAAATCAACTGAAAGTTTTGTCAGAATACTTGGCTTAAGATACGGAGCTATACTAACGATATCCTCGATATTTTCTGCCTTTACGTTTTCATCACCGTTTGCAACCCCTTCGAGTATTTTTGACTCGCCACGTGTCGGTTCGCCTGAGCCTATTAGTTCATCCAAAGTAATATGGAAGATATCCGCAATCAAAACAAGGATGGAAACATCGGGGAAACTGTCTCCGTGTTCATAACGCGAAATCGCTTGTCGGGTTAAATTTAAGGCGTCTGCGAGTTCTATTTGTGTCATATCTGCTTTTTTTCGCAACCGCGAAAGATACCCACCGAATTTCTTTGTATCAAACATAATACCACCACTTTTCTGCGACAATTATAGCATAATTGCCTTATTTTGTCGAGCAATGGTTAGTTGACATACTCAGCCTCCTTTCGATTGCTTTTTAGTTTCCGTAAGAAAACAGATTCGAACCTTGGTTTATTAAAATATTAACTAGGAATTTTAAATTAAAAATTGTTGCTTGTCAACTAAAAGGGTGCTTTTAGTTGACAAGCAATGTTTTTTGGGGTAAACTTTTTGTAAAGACTTTTTTGTTTCGGGGGTTTTTATGCTAAAGCTAGGCGTTCTTAACTTTTTGGATACTCACGGCGCTAAAAGCGGCGGCTATATTGCAGGGAATTTAGGTGTTAGCCGCACAGCTGTTTGGAAGGCGGTAAACGAGCTGATTGCCGACGGTTTTTCAATCGAGAAAACCAAAGACGGCTATATATTATCCCTATCGAATTTGCCCGTTTTTGAAGGTCAGCTAGTTCGTGTTTTAGAGGGTTTTGATCTGCACTTTTTTGATTCTATACCTTCTACAAACCTCACCGCTAAGGCTTTAGCCGATAATGGTGCTAAGGAAAAAACCGTAGTTTTAGCGCTAGAGCAAACAAACGGCAGAGGCAGGCTTTCTCGCAGTTTCTATTCGCCATTTGGCGGTGCATATTTATCGGTTATTTTAAGACCTAGTCTTTCCCCTGAAAACACCGTTTTGATAACCACTGCGGCGGCGGTTGCGGCGGCAAGGGTTATAGAAAAGTTTTCTGATAAAAAGGCACAAATTAAATGGGTAAACGATATATATATTGACTCTAAAAAGGTGTGCGGAATATTAACCGAGGGCGCATTTAATGCCGAAACCGCCCGTCTTGACTACGCAGTGCTGGGCATCGGCTTTAATCTTTTCGGCGATAAAAATTTACTTCCCGACGATATAAAAAACACCGCCGATTTTATTTTTGACAAGCGACCTTCTTCACTTAAGTTTGCTAACTTTTTAAAGGCATTTTTAGATGAGTTTTTCGCACTTTACGAAACAATAGAGCAAAAAGAGTTTTTATCCGAATACAATTCTCGCTCGTATCTTTTGGGCAAACAAATAACATATCTGAAAGACGGTGTTTTGCACACGGCAAAGGCACTTCATACCGACGAAAAGGCACACCTATTAGTAGAAGAAGACGGGCGTATTTTATCTCTTTTCTCGGGTGAGGTTTCGGTAAAATGCTAAACCGCTTTAAAATAAAAATTATTTCACCAAGAGACAGGCTAAAGGCTAGTTTATTATCGGCGCTTTTTTGTTCGCTTTGTGCGGTTTTAGCGCAAATTTATATACCTACTCCGTTTGGCGTTTCGTTTACTCTGCAAAGCCTCTCGGTTATGCTGTGCGGATTTCTTTTGCCGCCCCTTTACGCACTTTTAAGTGTGCTGACTTACATTCTGCTAGGTCTTATAGGTATACCTGTTTTCAGCGGATTTTCGGGCGGTGTTTCGCACCTGTTTTCCTTTAGCGGCGGCTTTTTATTAGGCTTTATAGCACTAGCCGTTTTGTGCTCTTTATCAAATCTTGCAAAGCGCAAACTTTTCCGCTTTTTTATCTCGTTTTTAGGACTAATTATTTGTTATATAATCGGAATTTTATGGTTTTGCCTTGTAACAAAACAAAGTTTTTTTAACCCTTTTTCATATTTTTCCTTAATCTTTCTTTTAAAGGACACCGTAATTCTTGTGACCTTAAGGTTTTTAGCTTAAAAGACACCCTTTCTGAATAGTATTAAATGGGTGTTTTTGATGGAAAGAGTTTTAAAGTTTATAGAATTTTTAAACGCTAAATTTATTTGGGGCGTACCTATGATAGTTTTTATGATAGGTACTGCCCTTTTTTTGACACTGGTTACCGACGGCGTGATTTTTAGCCGCTTTTTTACTGTTTTAAAACTATCCTACTACTCGCTTTTTAGGTCTAAAAGGGACGTGGGCGACGGTCAAATCTCCCCTTTTGCCGCCGTTTGCACCGCCCTTGCCGCGACGGTAGGAACCGGCAATATTGTGGGTGTAGCACTATCAATTTTCATAGGCGGTCCCGGTGCGGTGTTTTGGCTGTGGGTTTCAGCACTACTCGGTATGGTAACAAAATACTGCGAAGTCACTCTTGCCGTTACCTACAAGCAAAAAAATCTACTTGGCGAAACGGTTGGCGGGCCGATGTACTACATAGAAAAAGGACTAGGTTTAAGGTCCTTAGCCGTTTGCTTTGCGGTTTTCGGGGTTTTAGCTTCTTTCGGAATTGGCGCCTCGGTTCAGGCAAATGCGCTGACAAACAGCGCCAATAACACTTTCGGCATCCCTTTTGTTACCACGGGAATTATTATCACTGTTTTAAGCGGCTTGGTACTGCTTGGCGGAATAAAAAGCATTGCGCGGTTTTCGGAAATTTTAGTGCCCTTTATGTCTGCGTTTTATATTTTAGGCGTATTTTTTATACTTGTTTTAAACCTTAAAGCGCTACCCTCGGCTTTTTTGCTTATCTTCAAATCTGCATTTTGCGGCAGTGCGGCTGTGGGCGGATTTATGGGCGCGACGGTCATAAAATGCTGTAGAGTAGGTATTTCAAGGGGTGTTTTTACGCACGAGGCAGGTATGGGCTCGGCTCCTATTGCCCACGCTACCGCCAAGGTAGACCACCCCGCCCGTCAGGGAATTCTGGGAGCTTTCGAGGTGTTTTTTGACAGTATTATAATGTGCACACTGTCGGCGCTGGTAATAATCGTTTCGGGCGTTTGGAAGGCGTATCCCAGAGTAGACAGCGCTAACGCTATGTCTCAAGCCTTTGAGCAAGGATTTTCGGGCGGCAGATATTTAGTGGCTGTGGCGCTTATCCTTTTCGCCTTTGCTACTATCACCTCGTGGTATTATTACGGCGAAAAATGCGTACAATACCTTTTCCCCCACTTAAAAAAAATAATACCGATATACAAATTACTGTATATCGGTGCGGTTTTCTTAGGCTCTATATTAAATCTTAATACGGTTTGGGCTTTTTGCGATTTGTTCAACGGTCTAATGTCTTTGCCAAACCTTATAGCGCTTATTCTTCTCTCGCCTGTGATACGTAAAAAAACCAGAGAATTTTTTGGATAAAAAGAAAAACCCCGAGAAAACTCGGGGTTTGAAAGCATTTTTTAAGCGCCGAACTTAGCTACGTTTAGCTTGATGCCGGGGCCCATTGTTGTTGCGATTACGCAAGATTTTACGTACTGACCCTTTGCAGCTGCAGGCTTAGCCTTGATAATAGCTGACATTAAGGTATCGAAGTTTTCCTGAAGCTTCTCAGGACCAAAGGATACCTTACCGATTGGGCAGTGGATAATGTTTGTCTTGTCAAGACGGTACTCAATCTTACCT
The DNA here is from genome assembly GCA_045602945.1 of Acutalibacteraceae bacterium. Taxonomy (GTDB): domain Bacteria; phylum Bacillota; class Clostridia; order Oscillospirales; family Acutalibacteraceae; genus UBA737. Next base: position 64,283 of record JAZSCM010000039.1, read on the forward strand.
GCCTTAGCTTCGGTAACAGCCTTAGCAACGTCAGGAGTAACGGTACCAGCCTTAGGGGTTGGCATAAGGCCTCTAGGACCTAAAACCTTACCAAGACGGCCAACTAAGCCCATCATATCAGGTGTAGTGATAACTACGTCGAAATCGAGCCAGTTTTCATTCTGAATCTTAGCAATCATATCCTCAGCGCCAACGAAATCAGCACCTGCAGCCTTTGCTGCTTCCTGCTTATCGTCAGCCTTGGTAATAACAAGGGTTCTAACGGTCTTACCTGTTCCGTTTGGAAGAACTACTGCGCCTCTAACCTGCTGGTCAGCGTGACGAGAGTCAACACCTAAACGAACGTGAATTTCAACCGTTTCATCAAACTTAGCAGTACCTGTCTTAACAGCTATTGCTAATGCTTCTTCTGCTTCGTAAAGCTTACCGGTTTCAATAAGCTTTGCGCCTTCATTATATTTTTTTCCGTGTTTCATAGTTTAGTTTACCTCCCAATAAGTGGTTAAATCGGAATTTTCCTCCCACGAGAGAGAATTAATCGACTACTTCTATACCCATACTACGTGCAGTACCTGCGATCATGCTCATAGCAGTTTCGATGGTAGCGGCATTAAGGTCGGGCATTTTTGTTTCAGCAATCTTTCTTACCTGCTCGCTTGTGATTTTGGCAACCTTTGTCTTGTTAGGTGTGCCTGAAGCGGACTCAATACCGCAAGCCTTCTTAATAAGAACAGCTGCAGGTGGAGTCTTGGTAATAAAGCTAAATGAACGGTCTGCATAAACGGTAATAACAACAGGAATGATAAGACCTACATCATTCTTTGTTCTCTCGTTGAATGCCTTGGTGAATTCCATAATGTTTACACCGTGCTGACCGAGGGCAGGACCAACAGGGGGGGCAGGTGTTGCTTTACCTGCAGGTATCTGCAATTTGATATAACCTGTAATTTTCTGAGCCATTTATAGCACCTCCATTATTCGTGGTAACCGTGTTTTCAAGGGGTTTCCCCTCACACTTGGCGGAACGGTCTTCTACCCATTCCTCCCACCGTGACATATAGGTCGCTCATCCTGTGAACGGTTAGCCAAGCCACAGGAACCTATACGCCGGAGTTAATAAGCATTTCTGCGTATTAACAATTCAAAATTAATCTGCAAGAGAAATCTGGTCAAGCTCAAAGTCAACCGGTGTTTCTCTGCCGAAGATGGAAAGACCAACGCAAACGGTGTTATTGTTAAGGTCAATCGACTTAACCTTACCGCTTTGTCCCTCCAACGGACCGCTGATAATATTAACGTTATCACCGACTGAGTAGCTAACTTCAACGCTGTGCTTTTCAACGCCTAAAGCCGCAACCTCTTCATCGGTTAGCGGAACCGGTTTAGATGCAGGACCGACAAAGCCTGTGCAGCCTCTGATATTACGAACTACGTACCAGCTATCGTCAGTAACTATCATCTTAATCATAACGTAACCTGGGAATATTTTTCTTACAACCTCTTTGGTTACGTCATCCTTAATTTCGGTAACAGTTTCGGTAGGAATCTTGATATCCTGAATCAAATCCTGCATACCGCGGCTTTCTACCATTGTAGCAAGGTCACTTGCGACCTTGTTTTCGTAGCCTGAATAGGTATGAACAACATACCATCTAGCTTCCATTTTTTCAGCCAAGGGTTATACCTCCCTTTAAGACTTTAGACCGAGAATCCAATCAAGAAGTGTTCCAAGACCTAGGTCAACGAGCCAAATAAGTGCTCCGATTAAAAGACACATTATAAGAACTATAACGGTGTTCTTTAAAACGTCTCTAAGACCCGGCCAAACGATTTTCTTTGCTTCGCTCTTATAATCACGGAAGAAAAGAACAATTCTCTTGAGAATTGGCTTCTTAGCACCCTTAGATTCTGCAACCTCAATAGCATCGCTAAGTAAAAGGTTAGCAATAGCGGCAACTGCAAAAAGGAATAGAGCAATAACTATAAAGAGCACAAAGCTTGTGTACTTTACGTCGGTTACAAAATACTCGTATTTTGCGTCGCTTAAATCTGCACGGGTGTCAACAAACTTCCAAGGGCTTGAAAGGCGAACAACAAGCATATAGATTGCTGTGCCAAGCGCAAAGCCTGAAGCTGCATAACGGAATCCTGCCTGCTTGTAAGAGAAAACGCTACAAGCAAGACCGATTAAGGTTAAAATCATGCAAAACAGCAAATCTGCTGATTTAGCCATGTTTGCTACAAGCTCACCTGCTAATTCTTTAGAAGTACCTAAAGCTAGCTGTGCGCCTGTGAAGGTGTAAACCTGACCGTTAATGGTAAGCTTTGCAAAGCTTAGGAAGAAAAGCACAAGAGATCCAAGGCCAAAAAGGATTGCTAGAACCTGACAAATTTTGTTGACAGTTTTCATCACAGCCCCTCCTTACTTTGTTTCCTTATGCAAGGTGTGCTTTCTGCAGAACCTGCAATACTTGTTCATTTCGAGCCTGTCTGGGTCATTCTTCTTGTTTTTCATTGTGTTGTAGTTGCGTTGCTTGCATTCAGTGCAAGCCAGAGTAATTTTTACTCTCATAACGGCACCTCCCGCTTTACGGAAATATTTTTTGCTTTTACCTACGCTGAAATTCTTTAAAAATTTCGTTTGTAAAAGTAATCGCCTCCCTCAAAAGCTGCAAATAAAATTGTACCCAAAAACAACATATAGAAGCCCTTGGAAAGCACTATACAACATTATGTGCAAACTCGTTGGAACGGAACTTTTCCAAAAAAAAAGAACCTTCCAGAGGTGATACGATTATATCACAAAACTCATAAAAGGTCAAGCATTTTTTGGTGTTTTTATATTTAAATAAAGCGACTGTGCCGCCGAAATTCTCGGCGGCACAAAATTTATTAAAATGATAAATCCTCAACTATAAGCTCACGAACAGTATTAACTTCTTCTTCCCTTTCTCTTACAGCAAAGAACTTTTCGGCAACCTGTGGGAAAAGCGCATAGCTTAAAACGTCCTCTTCCGACTTACCGATGCCCTTATCCTTTAATTCCTTTGCATACTTTAAAAGCTCGGGCTCGATTAAATCTGCAGGTCTGCAGGTGATAACCTTATCGTCACCTATGCATTTCTTTCTAACTTCTTCGTTAACCTTGGCGGGTAATGCGCCGTATTCACCGCGAAGCAGAGCCTTTGATTCCTTTGGAACCATCTTATAGCGCTCGCCCGCTAAAACGTTCATAACAGCCTGAGTGCCTACAATCTGGCTTGTAGGTGTTACAAGCGGTGGGTAACCGAAGTCCTCACGAACGCGTGGCACCTCGTCGAGAACGTCGTAATACTTATCCTCTGCACCTGCCTGTTTTAGCTGTGATAAAAGGTTTGAAAGCATACCGCCGGGTACCTGATAAATAAGTGTTTTGGTATCAACGTTTAAAACCTTAGGGTCAAGTGTGCCCTCTGCCTTCATCTTATCGGCTACGGTTCTGAAATACGCCGCAACGTCGTTAAGCGCCTCAAGGTCAAGACCCGTATCACGCTCGGTACCCGCAAGGGTTGCAACCAAAGCCTCGGTTGAGGGCTGTGCAGTACCGTTGGCAAACGGCGACAGCGCACAGTCAACAATATCAACGCCTGCCTGTGCCGCCATAAGATAGGTCATATCACCCGTACCCGTGGTGTTGTGTGTGTGAAGATGGATAGGCACCTTTACAGCCTCTTTTAAGCGCTTAACAAGTGAATAAGCGTCATAAGGAAGTAAAAGATTTGCCATATCCTTAATGCAGATAACGTCGGCTCCCATCTTTTCGAGCTTCTTTGCCAAATCTACAAAGTAATCCTCGTTATGAACGGGGCTTTCGGTGTAGCTTAGCGCCGCCTCACAAATACCGCCGTACGCCTTACAACTCTTAATTGCCTGCTCTAAATTTCTAACGTCGTTTAAAGCATCAAAAATACGGATAACGTCGATACCGTTTTCGATGGATTTTTTAACAAACATATCAACAACGTCATCAGAATAATGTTTATATCCTAATAGGTTCTGACCTCGAAGAAGCATCTGCAGCTTTGTGTTTGGCATATGCTTCTTAATTGTGCGAAGTCTCTCCCAAGGGTCTTCATTTAGGAAGCGCATACAAGCATCAAAGGTAGCGCCGCCCCAACATTCAACCGACCAATAGCCCATTTTATCAAGCTTTTCTAGGGCGGGAATCATATCCTCTATCTTCATTCGAGTAGCCGCCTGTGACTGATGCGCGTCACGTAAAATGGTATCGGTTATATATAGTTTATTAGCCATTTATTATCCTCCATTAACCAAATAATGCAATAAGCACACCTGCGGCAATAGCCGAGCCTATTACACCTGCAACGTTCGGTCCCATAGCGTGCATAAGAAGGAAGTTTGAAGGATTAGCCTTCTGACCTTCTGATTGAGATACTCTAGCCGCCATAGGAACGGCAGAAACACCTGCAGAGCCGATAAGCGGATTGATTTTGTTCTTTGTGAACAGGTTCATAAACTTAGCAAATAGAACACCGCACGCAGTTGCAACGCCAAACGCTACAACGCCGAGAACGATAATTTCAAGTGTTGGTAAGCGAAGAAGCTCTATTGCCTTGCCGCCTATTGTTACGGTTGTTCTGGTAGTGTTAAGGAAGGTAGTAGCGGTAGCGGTTGCGCCAACCGAGATACCGAGGAATATTGTAACAATGTTTAAAAGCTCGTTTTGAGCCGTCTTGCAAAGACGCTCGGCAACGCCCGATTCTTTCCAAAGATTACCGAGCATTAAACAACCTACAAGCGGTGTTGCAGAAGGCACTAGTAATGCAACGAATATTGTAACGGCAATCGGGAAAATAATTTTTTCGGTTTTTGAAACCTCACGTAGCGGCTTCATAACGATTTCGCGTTCTTTTTTGGTGGTCAAAAGACGCATAATCGGTGGCTGAATTACAGGCACCAACGCCATATAAGAGTAAGCCGCAACGGCAATAGGTCCTAAAAGCTCGGGGTGAAGCAGAGAGGTGGTGTAAATTGCAGTAGGACCGTCTGCACCGCCGATAATACCGATAGAGGCGGCGGCGGTTTGTGGGAAGCCGAGTAAAATACTGCCTACAAAGGTAGCAAAAATGCCTATTTGCGCGGCGGCGCCCAGAAGCAGTGATTTAGGGTTTGATATAAGCGGACCAAAGTCGGTCATAGCGCCTATTCCTATGAATATAAGACAGGGATAAATACAGGTCTTTACACCTATATATAAATAGTCGAGCAGTCCGCCGTTTGATAAAATGTATCCGTATGAATGATAAAACTCGGACGACTCGTCCATAAATGCATTCCAAAGCTCACCGTGATACATTTCGGCACCGGGAAGATTTGTCAACAATATACCGAAGGCTATACCAATAAGAAGAAGCGGTTCAAACTTTTTCTTTATGGCAAGATAAAGAAGAATAAGCGATACGGCAATCATTATAAGATTTTTCCAACCGCCGTTCGATATAAAACCGTTTATAAGCATATAAAATCCGGTTTGCTCAATAAAGTTCATTATCTGTTCCATTATTACTATCTCCTACAAAAAATATCTTAGGAAAGAACGCAAAGAACAGCACCGGTCTCAACCGATGAACCCTTAGTAACAATATTAGATACAACGCCGTCACAAGGAGCCATAATTTCGTTTTCCATCTTCATAGCCTCAAGGATTAAGAGAACCTGTCCTTTTTTAACGCTGTCGCCGTTTGCTACGTTTACAGCGAGAATATTGCCGGGCATTGGGCTCTTTACGGTCTCACCGCCTGCTGCAGCAGGTGTAGCAACAGGTGTGGCTACGGGAGCCTGAACAGGTGTGGCGGGTGCAGTGTTAACAGAAGCCTTATCTACAACCTCAAGGGTAACCTCGTATGCTGTTCCGTTTACAGTAACTTTATATGTTTTCATAACTTTTACCTCGCATTATATATATTTATTTAATTTAAATCCTTTTAAATGAGTGAATTCTAATTGCCGAAACGTCGGTTCCAAGCTCTTCGGCACACGCAGCCGCTACCGCCGCAATAATTTCCTGACGGTTCTCAATGGGTGTGTTTGCTGCCGCTGTTTGTACAGGCGCTTTTTCCACGTCCTCTGCGCTCTTCCCCTTGCAAAATAACGCTACTATTTTACAAAGAACGATTATACATACAAGTCCTAAAAAAACTATACCTATACCCATAACCACAACAAACCAGTTAGGTACCTCTTGTGGTATCGCGCCTATGGTTTCAATTACCTCGCTTGAGGTATCTCCTATCTTTTCTGCCGCAAGATTTAAAAGCTCAAAATTATGCATTAACTTGCACCTCCCTGTTCAAGACATATTGAAATTAACAATATTTCCCTATTTTAAGCAATTATATTATATTTATTATTTTACCACAATGCGCTAAAATTATTATTAACGATTTCTTAACAATTTTTCTTATTTGTTATTGTTTTCTTAACAAAAATTCACCTTTTGTGTTAAGAAACAATATTATGGTAAGGGTAGCTAATACCCATAAAGTAATAATAAGGAGCAAGACAAATGGAAAAAGCACCAGAAAACTGCGCCGCTATGGAAAATGTAAACGGCGACGTACTTGCCATGGCGTTTGTGAATATGCAACCGTTTGACGCCGTCTACAGTTTATCAGACGGTCTTAAAGCAGGCACCATATTTCCCGACCTTGACAAGCCCTTTTTAGAAGGAAGAGATATGCGATGAACGAACAGGCAAGACTAAAACGCAAACTTTATGAGCTAAGATTTGCAATGGTAGAGCTAGCGTTATTTCTAGACACACATCCCGAGTGCCAAAGAGCGCTGTCTCTTATGAAAAGCTACCGTATGATGTACAAGGAAACCCTTGATAACTACAATAAGAAATACGGTAAGCTAATAATAAAGCACTCCGATTCAGACTCAGACACACGTTGGGACTGGGTAAACGGTCCTTGGCCTTGGGAAAATGCGGCAAACATGGAGGTAAAATAAATGTGGCAATATGAAAAAAAGCTTCAGTATCCGATAAACATTAAAAACCCCAATCCTAAGTATGCACAAATCATAATTTCACAATACGGCGGTCCCGACGGTGAGCTCGGCGCTTCTATGCGATACCTCACACAGCGCTACAGTATGCCATACGACGATGTTAAGGCAATCCTAACCGACATCGGCACCGAGGAACTAGCCCATATGGAAATGGTCAGCGCTATGGTTTATCAGCTAACCAAAAATCTGACAATAGAGCAGATAAAGGAATCGGGCTTTGATAAGTATTTTGTAGACCACACCTCAGCGGTTTATCCTATCGCGGCATCAAGTCTTCCTTGGAGAGCTGAGTATATTCAGGCAAAGGGCGACGTTTTAGCCGACCTTCACGAAGACCTCGCCGCCGAGCAAAAAGCAAGGGTAACCTACGATAATTTACTTCGCCTTATCGACGACCCCGATATTTTGGATCCGTTGAGATTTTTGCGTCAGCGAGAAATCGTGCACTACCAACGCTTCGGTGAAGCACTACGAAAAACAACCGACCGACTTAACTCAAAGAATTTCTATGCTTGTAACCCGAGCTTTGACAAAAACTGCGGAAAATAACGGGACGTCGGGGACGCCGTCCCCTACAAGCTAAATTTTATATCAATTGCGAAGCAATATATCGCTAAACTATGTAGGGGTTGGCGCTTGCGACAACCCGTGAATACGGGACGTCAGAAATTGCCGTCCCCTACAAGCTGAATTTTATATCAATTGCGAAGCAATATATCGACAAAAATTTAAGCGGAGTGAAATTCACTCCGCTTATCATATAATCTCCAAATTTTCAACACCGTGTTTCAAAATTAGATTGATTAACTCATTTCTTGAATAGTTGCTTTCCTTTGCTATCTTGTCTAATTGTTCAAGTATATCTTCCCTTATTCTAACCGAAATGATTTTGTTGCCGTCTTCACCGCGTTTTTTAATCTTCAATGCTTTGTCCTTCATTTTATATCACCTCATAATACATTTTAATATTGACACAAAACAAAAAATATATTACACTTTAATATATATTTGTAATACCGATATCAAGAGGTGTAAAAAATGAAAAAAGCATTCTATTTTGTTTTAATAACGGCAATTTTTACAGTGGGAATAATTTTTATTCCCTCTACTCCGCCTTTAGTCTCACCCGACTTACAAAAGGAGGACTCTCTATGTCAATCTACCGCCTCTTCTATACCTAGCGGTACAACCGTCTCATTTATTAAAAGCGGAGTTCCAAGCCACTTTGAACCAACTGTATATACAACCAAAACAGGCAAAAAATATCATTGTGCAAAATCCTGCCGCGGTCTTTTAAACGCAAACGAAATTTATGAAACACCTTTAAAAGAAGCAAAGAAAAAGAGGCTTAGCGAGTGCTTGAAATGTTATTGATTGCATACTTTGCCGACTTATAAACTTTGCCGCAAGGTAAACCCATCAATTGCGAAGCAATATATCGCTAAACTATGTAGGGGTTGGCGCTTGCGACAACCCGTGAATACGGGACGTCAAAAAACACGGGAGGGCCTAGAAACCCTCCCCTACATATTATAAACCAAAAAAGTTACAAATTGAAACCGTTTGTAGCCGTTTGTAACCTAATTGTAACCAAATTGTTCCTTTCTTTTTTGCGAAATATCGGTATAATAAAGGTAGAAGCCATAATAAAAAGCTTTCAAAAAAATCAAATTCTATTTCGAAAGGAGAATCGGAATGAAAAAATTACTGGCTTTATTATTAGCATTTGCTTTAACCGTTTCTTTTGCCGCTTGTACAAACAAAAACACCTCATCAGGTAACGACAAAACCATTTCCTCAAACGCCTCGTCCGATATCTCTTCGGAAGTTACCGATAGCGTACCGAGAACAATGGCACAGCTTGTCGGAAGCACCGTTAAAGACGTTGAAGCTGTTTTTGGCGACGGCGCGAAGCTTGGTTACTATCACGGTGCAGGCACCGCTGAATACGAGGACGAAAAAGCAATTTTTGTTTTCACAGGTTACTACGATACACTTGACGACGATTGCGTAATTGCTCTTAGCGTATCACAAGGCGAAGCTAAGCTCTTTGAAAATCTTACAGGCACTATGACCTATCCCGAACTGGTTGAAGCGGTTGATAGATCACCTACTGTCACAGAGCCTAAAAAAGAATTCGACGATATGTTTGGCGCTTATCGCTACTTCCTGACGTTTTTCTACAAAGGTTATCATTTCAAATACACCTGGAACGAGGACCCCAACACAAACAAATCGGTTGAGGGGCAGGTTAAATTATCATCTAAATACTAAAACACCCCAACGAAAAAGTAATAATATATCTATAAAACTTTAGCACCCTGCATCCGTTTGGATACAGGGTGCATTATTTATTGTCCCGCTGCCGCTAAAAAGGAAAAGTCCATTTTTGAGAGCGCAAATACTATTAAAATAAGCGTTACTATAACATCAAAAAGGAAGATTAAGAAAAACCAATAAAGCGTTAGCGGTAATCTTTCTATCCCAAGTCCGTTTTTAACCGATGCGGCTATACAGACAAAGAGCGTTATAAAAAACATAATACTGCCTATTAAAATAAAGCCTTTGCCTTCTAATAAAAAAGCATCTATGTATAAAAGATAATGAGAAGCCATAAACACCCAAACAAGTATCTTGGACGGCTTTTTTAACAGCACCAGCACTAACCATAAAAGTATAATTAAAAGGGATAAAATACTTAAAAATGACGGTGTTTGTAAAAACAATTCTTTCATTATGATCCCCTTTAATATACTTTATTCAACAAGCAAGCCTGATTCTAACAGCGCCCAATCCTCTTTATATTCTTGTAAAAAATCCTGTTTTCCTTGCTGCGTAAACTCTTGAACACACGCAGAGGAATCATTTTTAATTATGTGTCTGTTCTCGGCTGAATCATAGTATTCTCCCGGAGACGGAACAGCAAAAACTATTTTCCTTTCAAGAGCGAGTTTTTTGTATTCCTCGTTTATTTCACATACTGTCTGCCAGAGCTCTTCAAGTTCGTCATCACTCAACATTCTATATTCGGGTAAAACGAGCGATGCAACTATGGTGTTTTCGTTGTGATGATATTTGCTGTTTATACTCTCTCCAATCTCCCAATTCGTATATTTCGAAGAAAGAATATTTTTTATAACAGTATAATCGTAATCTGTATCAATTCGGTAATAGACCTTTACAAACTCCCCTGCTCCAACACCTTCATTCCATACCCAATCGGAAACACTAGCCACGTGGCAGTGGGCACCGTTGATAACCGCTTTCCATTCGCGAAATTCCCAATCGTATTCATCGGTAGTGTCTGTGTATTTTTCAGAAACGGTAGCGTTAGGGTCAAAAGATTTTGCAAATTCTAAAACTTCATCGTATGTATGATGCTCTTTTGTCCATCCTTCAGGCGGATTGTATGTACAAGCCGACAAAGATAACACAAGTATAAGGCACAAGATAATTGTTAATAGCTTTTTCATAATACCACCTACTTTGAATTCAGTATAACACAAAGCAATTTATAAATAAACAAACTAAATGTAAATTTTTTCAAAAACATATTGAATTGCAAAGCGAAATACTGATTTTATTATTTATTAATTATTATTTAAAGATTGCCTGCCAACTAAAATGTGAATTTAGTTGACAGGCAGTTTTTTAGTGGTTTTCTTCGCTTTTCCAGTTTACTATTTCACCTGTATTGGCGTCGATTAGATACTCGTACTCGTGTGAATCGGTTTCGAAATCGACCTCAAAGCAAAGCTTTCCGTTATAGGTTTTCTTGTCGATATCGAAATCTCTGGCGTCTTTTTCATTGACTTTTGCGTGGTCTAATGCGTGTTTTCTTGCCTGTTCTGCTGAAATTTTAGCGGATGAGGTATCGCTCGAATTGTTGTCTGACGGCATCATATCCGATACGTCGTCCTTTACCTCGTCCTTTATTTTGTCAGCCTCGGACTCTACCTTGTTCATCATATCGTAGTTTCCGCAACCAGCCACAGAAAAAAGCAATAAAACCGATAAAAAAATAGTTGCTAATTTTTTCATATTAATCTCCTTTTAAAAGTTTAAAATAAAGCAAACGGACTGATAAAAATATCCGCCCGTTTATTTTTTGCATTTTAAAGGAGAAAAAACGCTTAAAATATTTCCAAATTTTTTAAATTTCTTTTTCGCACACGGTCTTTTTAGTTTGAAAAAGAATAAAAAGACCTATGTAAAACGTTACTAGCAATATCGGTTGCAAAAACAAATCTCTATGTAGCCAAAAGAAGTTAAGGTCTGGCGTTCCTACAAAATCCCCACTCCAAGAAATGAGCGTTCTGATATAGTTTACTGTAGTTATTAAAGCACAGCTTAGAGCACCGTATTTTAAAAGGAATAAGCCTTTTTCTTTTAAAATTGTTCCTACAAACATAGCGCCTAAGATAAGGCTCAGCGCACACGAAATAATAAGGCTTAAAGTACCGGCAAAGCGAACATACGAAGAGAAAAGCGCTGAACAAATAGTGTACAGATTGCCGGTTAATTTTACTCCAAAAGCTATCGGCAAAAGCAGATTTTTAAGCGGATAGCTTTTGTTTGCTAAAATTAAAAATATAAATATTGCAATTGTCGGCATCAGCGAAAAAACGTATCTTAAATTCTGAAAGGTCAGCATACTAAAAAATTCAGAGCTGAATACCAACGAGGTTAAATATAAACCGCTAAAGCAAACAGCAATTATTCTGCGTTTTTTATTTTGCAAGAAACGGTATGTTTCACAGCAAGGTTTTTCTTGTGCGTCTTGCTGCTCTACTTCTTCACTTTCTTTTTTCTTTCTAGCCGCTACGCGCAAGGCAAGTGGTACAAACGTCCAAATCGCTACCCAAGCAATAAACGCTAGAGCGAAAATAAAGGCGTCTCTGCTAAAAATAACTCCGGCGGTATGAATAGCGCTTAAAACCACAAAGTTATATGCGGCAAAAAGGTATTTTAGCTTTTCTTCCTTTATAAGCTTTGTGTACTTAACACAGTAAAGCGGAACTAAAAGATAGCACCAAGCTAATAAAAATATAAAAAATAAGCCAAGCCCCCCGTAACCGTCACCGGTTACAAACGCATTTATAAGCAAAGCTAAAACTATAAACGCCAAATAAAACGCTAGTGAGAAGAAAAACGGATAAATAAATTTTCTAGCCTTTTTCATACGCCCTCCAAAATTTTAAGCTGTTATTTGCTCTTTTGCCTTTTTCTTAGCAGGAAAAAGAATGAAAAGACCTATGTAAAAGAGAATTTGTGATAGTAAATATATAAGGTTCATTATAATAGCTCCGGTATATTCATAAGGCAATCTTTGAAAATATCGGAAACCGCCCAGGTATGCAAATTCAAGCACAAAACCTGCTGTGAGAATTACCGCTTGTGAAAGAGCTGCGTATTTAAACAGTCCCACCAACTTAAAATCCCCCAGCGTTCCGACAAACATAACCGCAATTGCCACAAAGGATAAAGCGGTAATTATAAGCAAACTTAAAACTGTTACGTGAATTTCTCCGTCAAAAACGGAAATTGTGTTCATGACGCTATAATACAGAGAAATAACGCTTTTTACAAGCATTAAGCCAAACGCTATCGGAAGCATCCACTTTTTAAATGCAAACGGCTTTTTATTTAAAATTATTAAAAAAACCAGAAAAACAGGAAGCAAAAGTATCGAGAGCGTTGTTACAATAGAAATCACAGCATAGCGAAGATTTGAAAAATAAGAAAATTTTATATTGCTGTTTAGAATAATCATAACAGAAAAAAGAGCGGAAAAAATTATCGCCATTATATTTTTTGCTTTGCTTTCAAAAAAGTTTGTCATAAAAAAACTCCCAAACCGTTTCTCATATATTAGACGTAAAAACGCTTAATGTCCTCTTATATCTAAATCCAAAATTTCCGAAAAAGAGCCGTTGGCAAAATCGTTTTGCGAACCCCAGCAGATAACCGAATAGTAATTTTGGTCGCTTGTTTCATCGTAACTATAAAAACGAATAGCGCTGGAATTTATATCTTCAATGCTTTTTGAGGTTTGTCGGTTAACACTTACGTAATCAAACGCCTCGCCGTAATGCGCTTTTATTTCTTCCTCAGTTAACTTACTCGTAATCAAAATTGCACCCATATACTGCATACCGTTGCCGTTTCCCGTAAGTTTTCCTGCAGCTGAGATAGCCTCAACCAAAACGGTATCCTTTGGCAATTCGTGTTTTTTGAGGTCTTTTTCAACCTTGTTCGCAATAGAGTTGTTTACGATAATTATACTGCTGTAAAAAATTATAGGTAATATCAAAATAATAGGAATAATGAACTTTAATAGCTTTTTCATACGCCCTCCAAAATTTTAAGCTGTTATTTGCTCTTTTGCCTTTTTCTTAGCAGGAAAAAGAATGAAAAGACCTATGTAAAAGAGAATTTGTGCTATAAAAACCATGAGACTTCTAATATAGATAATCCAAAAAGTCACAGAATCGGTAAGATCGGAAATTTTTTCGAAATACTCTAGACCGCCCGCGGCTATAAAGTCAAACACAAGAAATAGTAAAGTAATTACTGCGTAAGAAAGTGCGCCGTATTTAAGCAGAGCAGCCAGCCTAAAATCCCCTAGCGTTCCGACAAACATAACCGCAATTGCCACAAAGGATAAAGCGGTAATTATAAGCAAACTTAAAACTGTTACGTGAATTTCTCCGTCAAAAACGGTAATTGTATTCATAACGCTATAATACAGCGTAATAGCGCTTTTTACAAGCATTAAGCCAAACGCTATCGGCAACAGCCACTTTTTAAACGTAAAATCTTTTTTTCTGAGCGCTATAAAAACTATTACCGCCACAGGAAGAAGCAACAATGCTACGTTTGACGAAATTGTATTTACAGCGTAGCGCAAATTAGCATAATGCGCAAAATTAAAATCAAAGCCAATAAAGGTCATAAAGGCATAAAAGCAGGAAAAAATTATCGCCATTATATTTTTTGCTTTGCTTTCAAAAAAGTTTGTCATAAAATCGCCTCCTGTGATAATTATATGTAAATAGTTTTAAAATGTCCAGTTACAAATGGTTACAAAATCAATGCACAATCTATAACAAAACTATCGTTTATAATCATTCCTTTACGTATTCTATTTGCACGACGCGCTCATCCGCCGTACCATCCTTCCATTAAATCAACCTTTGTGGCAACCCCGTCTTCAAAATAAATTATATACCAAAGAGAATTATCGTAGCTCATAATAAGCTCGGGGGTATTATCGCGTATCATATAAAACGCACGAGTTGTTTCCTTTGTTTGCTCATCTTCCCATTTTTTAGAAAACTCGCCATAACGCTCTGTTATATTTTCCTCTGTGTTGCCGATAATAAAGCTATCGTTATACAAATAATGCGTCGGGTGATAGTGATGATAAATTGCTATAAAAACCGCTACTGCTACAAGGGTAGAGGCTATAGCCGAAACAATAATTTTCCAATTTTTCTTTTTCACAAAAAAAGCCTCCTTTTGCGCTACTTTACCCATATAATAGCAAAAGCAGTTAGTTTTGTCAAGAAAAATTTATCGTTTTTCGATAACAATTTATCGTTTTTCGGTATGTGTATCTTGTTAAATAATGAAGAAAAAGTAACAAAAAAACGATTAATGCCGTGCGAACTATCGCACGGCACATTTTGTTCTTGTGTTTTTGTTATTTGCTATTCAAAACATCTATTTGGTAATTATTCGAAAGCTTTTCCGTAGCTGTAAAACATTAGTAGCACTTAGAACATGGTGTTAAACCCTTTTTTTGAGCGTCAGAAAGTGTTGACTCGTAGATTGCTTTTGCATTGTTAAGTCCTGTACAGTACGTGGTAGAATGGTATTTTTTACCCGTTTCGGTTATGTATACGGTTGATGAATTGTTTTGTTGGTTGTTGCTTTCAAGTTTAGGAATTGTTTTGCCAGACTCAAGTTTAAGATTACAGGTTTTGCAATATGTATCTCCTGTATAGCCTGTGCTTATGTATGTTGCATCTTTTTTATTTCTAACTTCCGTTTTGTGCCCGGAGGTTTTAATTATAAAACCGGTTTGTATCAGCTTGTCACAAGAAGCACAATATTTATCACCGGAATAACCGTTTTCGGTGCAAGTAGAGTCTAATTTGTTTTTAATTATTGTTTTGCTATGTGTACAAGAAGTGCCTTCGGTTTTAGATTCCGATTGGTCTTTGGATTGATTATAATCATCCAAAAAAGAACTGTTGCTTTGTGTAATGTCACTTTCGTTTGTTGAGTCACTATCCACGCAACCGACAACCATACATAACACGACAATAACGGTCAGTAGTGCAAAAAATTTTTTCATTTTCTTTCTCCTCCAAAAATAAAAAAGCACATCCCGAAGGACGTGCCGAAAAAGTGTTCCCTCGGTATAGTTGCGACACCAACCGAAACCACGCAGGTGATTAGAGGAAAACACCTTTTACCAAGGTAATTTTCCACCCGCGTGTTTTTTTATTCAATTGGTGTCGCAAATGTATTTTATCACATAATCCCCAAAAAGTAAAGAGAAGATAGAAAATATCAAATAAGAAAAAAATCGGTGTTTCTAACAAGTGAAACACCGATTTTATTATTTTTACTTTATTATTTAAAATACTGCAAAGAAATGCCTCAAATATTCGGTTAAGGTTATATTTCAGCGCCGCTCATTATATTGGATATAACGTCTAGCACCTTTTGGTGACAACCGCCGCAGCCTGTTGAACAGTGGGTTACCTTTTGAACACTTTCAAAGGTTTTTAATACGTCATCAAATTTTTGATTATTCTGTATTGCATCGGCTATATCCGCATAGCTTACCTGTTTACAATTACAAACCATATAATTTTCTACCATAGTCGTCACCTTTTTTAAAAATTATTTAAAATATCTGTTTAGTAGTCCTTCAAATGCCTTGCCGTGTCGAGCCTCATCGCGAGCCATTTCGTGAACGGTATCGTGGATAGCGTCAAGACCTAATTCCTTAGCAAGTTTTGCAAGTTCGAACTTACCGAGTGTAGCGCCGTTTTCAGCGTCAACACGCATCTCGAGGTTTTTCTTGGTGCTGTCGGTTACAACCTCGCCGAGAAGCTCTGCAAATTTTGCTGCGTGTTCAGCCTCTTCCAAAGCTGCCTTTTCCCAGTAAAGACCTATTTCAGGATAGCCCTCACGGTGTGCTACTCTTGACATTGCAAGGTACATACCAACCTCACAGCACTCGCCGTTGAAGTTTTCGCGAAGACCTGCAATAATTCTCTCGTCAACGCCTTTAGCTACGCCTACAACGTGCTCAGCAGCCCAGGTCTTTTCGCCTGCTTGTTCTTGGAACTTAGAAGCAGGAGCGTGGCAAATTGGGCACTCTGCGGGAGCAGCGTCACCCTCGTGTGTGTAACCGCAAATCATACATACATACTTTTTCATAAACTTTTCCTCCGAATAATATTTTTTCTTTTTAAATATATTTTTGTTTTTTGATTTTAATCACTGCTACAGCTTTTGCAGACCCCGTTTACAATGTAAATAGAGCCTTCGGGCGAAAAACCCTGATTTCGAGCAAGATTTGCCGCCGTATCATCCTTAATCGGCATATCGTAAATCGTGCCGCAGCATCTGCAGAAAAGATGCACGTGGGGAGTTACGTCCCCATCGAAATGCTCGAAACCGTCACCCACCGAAAGTCCCAGTGCATCACCTTCTTTAGATAGAGCCTTTAAATTTCGGTAAACTGTGCCGAGGCTTATATTGGGAAGTGTTTTTCGCACTTCGCTGTAAACCTGCGCGGCGGTTGGATGCTCTTTTGAATTTTTAAGCACCTCGATTATCGCTTCGCGTTGCTTCGAGTAGTTTTTCATTTTGCCCTCCTTTTTGAAAAGTAGTAATGATTACTGTTTTTATTATAACAAAAAATTTTCATTTGTCAATACTTTTTTAAAAAAATTTTTAGATTTTTCAAAACCGCCTGCAAACTACGTTTACCCTACTATATATAAACAATATAAAAAACAATACTTGTCAACTAGGGAGACACTTCATAAAGAAGTGTTCTCCCTACTTTCTTTTTATATAAAATTGACACTTTCAGTTTGAAAGTGTCATAGTGGGTTACGCACTTTCAAAAGGTGCGTAATGAGGTTATATACTTTAAAATTAACCTATCTCAAAGAT
>JAZSCM010000040.1:0-24601 GCA_045602945.1 Acutalibacteraceae bacterium
TGTGTTATTATGCGTTTAGTGAAACCTTAACTGCATCGAAATCGTCGGTAATTTCTTTTTCGGGCTCTTTTGTGAGCAGAGAAACAACAACGATTACTATGCAACAAACTATGAATGCAGGAAGCAATTCATAAATGTTAAAATGTGGTCTTACAAGGAACTTCCAAACGAAGATTGTTATTGCACCTGCAACCATTCCTGCAAAGGCGCCCCACTTGTTTGTGCGCTTCCAGAATAAAGCAAATAGAACTACAGGACCAAAGGTAGCGCCAAAACCTGCCCAAGCAAAAGATACTATACCGAAAACAGAGCTTGATGGATCGAGTGCCAAGAAAATAGCAATTACAGAGATTGCGATTACAGAAATACGAGCAAGCCATACCGATTTCTTTTCGCTAAGCTTTATATGTAATGTTTCCTGAACAATGTTCTGAGAAACACTAGATGCCGCAGCTAGTAGCTGTGAGTCTGCGGTGGACATAGTAGAAGCTAAAATACCTGCAAGAATTACACCTGCAACAACAGCAGGAATTACACCGAAGCCGCTTAAATATTTTGAAATATCAACTATAATGGTTTCAGCAGCAGAAGCGCTCTCGTATGTAGGAACGATGCCCTTTTGCATTAGACCGTAGCCTACAACACCGATAAGCACTGCGATACCCATTGATATTACAACCCAAACCGATGCTACTCTACGGGAAAGCTTTAACTTATTCTTATCGTCAATTGCCATAAATCTTAAAAGGATGTGTGGCATACCAAAGTAACCAAGACCCCAAGCAAGTGTTGAAATAACAGGAATTGCACCGTAGCTCATAGTTTCACCCGAGGCTACATCAAAGCCCTTGAACACATCAAGATAACCGTCAAGTGATGCAACATTGTTAAATACATTGCCAAAACCGTGTAATACACCCTCGCCAAGACCTACAACGATAAACAAAGCAATGGTCATAATAATACTCTGTATAAAGTCGGTAAGGGAGGCGGCTAAAAATCCGCCCAAGGTACAGTAAACTATAATAACTATAGCGCTTAGTATCATAGCCGTAACGTATTCCATGCCAAAGATAGAAGCAAATAGCTTACCGCAAGCCGCAAAGCCTGAAGCGGTGTAAGGGATAAAGAATATGATAATTATTATAGCCGCAACAGTAGATATTAAGTGTTTCTTGTCACCAAAACGTTTGCCGAAGAAGTCGGGAAGCGTAAAGGAACCTATGTGGTGTGTGTAAACTCTGAGCCTTTTAGCAACGATAAGCCAGTTTATGTAGGTGCCGACAGCAAGACCGATTGCTGTCCATACAGCTTCGGGCAAACCCGTCATAAGTGCTACGCCGGGAAGACCCATAAGCAGCCAACCACTCATATCGGAGGCTTCTGCGCTCATAGCCGTAACGAACGGACCTAAGCTTCTTCCGCCTAAAAAGTAGCTTTCAGAACTGGCATTTGACTTTTTTGTGTAAGCAAAGCCAACGCCGACAATAATTGCAAGATAGGCAATTATTGTAATGAGCATTTGAATTTGTGATGCAGTCATTTTTTTCTCTCCTTAAGATTTGTAATGCAATTTTAAAAATTTTTATGTTTTCAAAATCAGTTACCAAAGTTTAGCGGCACTTTAGTAAAATAGTGTATTACATTATACCACAGCAAACTGTTAAGATGTTGTTAAGAAATTAATGCTTTTATAATATAAAAAATCACATTTCTATTGTTTTTTGACTGAGTTTATGATATAGTTTGTTATAGTAATAAATTTATTGTGCAATAATATAATTGTTTGTGTGTTTGTCATTTTTTAAAGGAGGTCTATTATGAATATTGAAGCAAAGAAAAAATTCATAATTAACTTTGCCTTTTTTCTGATTGCGGCGGCAATTGCTTACTTTGTGATGAAATACGCAATCGGATGGTTTTTTCCTTTCATAATAGGTTTTATTGTAGCGCTAATCGTTCAAAAACCTGTGGATTTTTTAACTAGGAAAACCCGTTTGCCAAGGACTTTTTGGGCGATAACGGCTGTTGTGCTGTTTTTTGCCGTTACACTTGCAGTTATAGTTATGGTTTGCATTAGCATTTATAACGGCTTTGGCAGTTTTGCTAACTGGGTTGTTAAACAAATGCCTGTTATAAAGGAGGAAATAGCCTCTTTAGGCGACGGGCTTGACAGTTTAATCGCAAAACTCCCCGAAGCTATGGAAGAGCCTTTGATGGACTATCCCAACAAGCTTATTGAGGGCGCAACAAGCCTTATAACAAAATTCGCGTCGGGTCTTGCAAAGGGAATAATAACCTATTTCCCAAACGTTCTGCTCACAAGTGTTATAACATTGGTGGCTTCCTGCTTTACTACGGTTTATTACGATAAGATCAAAAACTTCGTTCTTTGTCAGTTTGATGCAAAAAAACAAGAGCTAACATCTAAGGTTAAAAATATACTTGTTGAAAACGTTTTAAAAATGCTCGGCGGATATATACTAATACTTTTCATAACCTTTTTAGAGCTTTTCTTCGGTTTGTTAATATTAAAAATTCCGTATGCCGGTATAATAGCGTTAATAATTGCGGTTTTCGATATTTTACCCGTAGTTGGTACGGGAACTATTTTAGTGCCTTGGTTCTTTATTGATTTGGCACTTGGTAAAACAGGTCAGGCTATCGGAATACTGGTTGTTTTCGTTGTTATAACCATAGTTCGTAATATACTCGAGCCGAAAATAATAGGCGAGAGAATAGGTCTTTTCCCACTCGTAACACTTATATGTATGTACGTTGGTCTTAAGCTTTTCGGTATTTACGGTATGCTATTACTACCTTTGACTATAGTTGTATTAATACAGCTTCAAAAAACTGGTGTAATACACATCTGGAAAACTCCTGAAAAGGAAGAGGGAAAACCGAAAGACGATATTTTTACCGCAATAAAAAATCGTTTATTAGCTAAACGAAAAAAGTAACCTCTTTGTGCTTTAAAACAGCAGGCTTCAGCCTGCTGTAATTTTGTTTTTTTATGCGTGAAAATATTTGCAAATTTACTATTGACTTTAGTGTGCTAATGTGATAAAATGCTAAAGTGATTTGAAAAAGGAGGACTAAAATTATGCCTAAATATGAAATTAAGGATGAAAAGGATTTCTACAAAGCAATTTTAAGTCTTGAAACAATAGAAGAATGCAAAAGCTTTTTTGATGATATTTGCACCATTCAGGAAATTGAGGCAATATCTCAGCGCCTTCAGGTAGCAAAGCAGTTATCACTCGGCAAAAGCTATACCGAGGTTAATAAAATGACGGGCGCCAGCACAGCCACAATTTGCAGGGTTAGTAAAAGCCTTAATTACGGTGACGGCGGATATATGACGGTGCTTAAGAGAATAGCGGAGGAATAGCATGTTTGACGAGAGTATATTAAAGAGTGAAGAAAAGGTTATTTTTACACTTAGAAGCCTTTATAACAGCTTTGGTTATAAGCTTTTTAAAATGAATAAGTTTGAGGAATATGATTTATATTCCAAAAATAAGGACTTTTTGGTGTCTGATTCGGTTATCACCTTTAACGATACCAACGGTAAGCTTATGGCTCTAAAGCCCGACGTTACGCTGTCGATTATAAACAATACAGCTCAAAACAGTGAAGCTGTAGAAAAATACTATTATAACGAAAACGTTTACAGGGTTTCGGAAAATTCACATTCCTATAAAGAAATTATGCAAACAGGTCTTGAATGTATCGGTAATTTAAGCGATAACGATATATTTCAGGTTGTTGAGTTAGCGCTCAAAAGCTTACAGACCGTAGGCAGTGAATTTGTTCTTAATATTTCTCATATGGGACTAATTGAAGCGCTGATTTCGGAATATGAGGTAGATCCACTTTTAAAATCCAATATTATCGAAGCGCTTAACGAGAAAAATGCAGATAAGTTAGAGCAGTATTGTAATGCTGCACAGTTTGAGGCGCTAAGCTCTTTGGTTAAGAATTATAATGATTGTGCTTCTACCTTGTCATCGGTTAAGAAGTATGCTTTAAGCCCTGTTTCAAACAAGGCACTTAATGAGCTTGAGGCAATTTATAATTACGTTAAAAGCATTGGCTACGGTGATAACTTAAAACTTGATTTTTCGCTTGTTAATTCAACAGGTTATTACAGCTCTATTATTTTTAAGGGTTTTGTAAACGGTATTACATCCAGAGTTTTGTCAGGCGGAAGATATGATAAGCTAATGCAAAAAATGGGCAAAAAATCGGGTGCTATAGGCTTTGCCGTGTATCTTGATGCAATAGAAGAGCCGCTTTGCAAAACGAATTTTGCAGACCAAAAGTCTTATATAAACATAGCACTTCCAAAGGGTAGACTGGGCGAAAAGGTATACAGTATGTTTGAAAATGCAGGGTTCCCTTGTGAAGCAATAAAGCAACCGAATAGAAAACTCATTTTCGAAAATGAAGAGTTAGGTCTTAGATTTTTCTGGGTTAAGCCTTCCGACGTTGCGATATACGTTGAACGCGGCGCCGCTGATATCGGTGTTGCGGGCAAGGATATTTTACTCGAATATGAGCCCGACGTTTTTGAGCTTTTAGACCTTAATATTGGTAAGTGCCGAATGGCAGTAGCGGCAAAGGCTGATTTTTGCGATGATTTATCTTCAACGCTAAGAGTTGCAACCAAGTTTTCCAATATTGCAAGAAAATATTATGCTTCAAAATCCCGTGATATTGACATTATAAACCTTAACGGCTCTATCGAAATAGCACCTATTTTGGGACTATCCGACGTTATAGTAGATATAGTTGAAACAGGCAAGACTTTGGTTGAAAACGATTTGACCGCCTTTGAAACCATAGTTCCTATAAGTGCAAGACTTATTTCCAACAAATCAAGCTATAGCTTCAAAACCGAAAAAATTGAGAATATAAGAAAAGGTCTTTTAAAAGAGGTAAGACAAAATGATTAAGATTTTAAAATATAACGAGTTATCGTCAAGCGAAATCTTTTCCCGCAAAGAAGATGAGTTTAACGTATCTGAAACCGTAACCGAAATAATAGATAACGTTAAGAAAAACGGCGATAAAGCGCTTTTTGAATACTGTGAAAAGTTTGATAAAGCAAAACTTTCTTCTCTAGAGGTTACAAAGGAAGAAATCGAGGAAGCCTATAATTTGGTTGAGCCCAGATTTATAGAAATTCTTAAAGCCGCGGCAGAAAATATTCGCAACTTCCATAAAAGACAACTTAAAAACAGTTTTATAATAAACGATAAGGACGGTATTGTTACAGGACAAAAGGTAACACCTATCGAAAAGGTAGGTCTATACGTTCCCGGCGGTACAGCCGCATATCCTTCTACCGTTTTGATGGATAGTATTCCTGCGAAAATTGCGGGTTGTAAGCAAATATGTATCACAACACCTCCGCTTTCAAACGGCAAGATTAATCCCGTTATTTTAGCCGCCGCAAAAATAGCAGGGGTTGACAGAATTTTCAAAACAGGCGGCGCTCAGGCTATCGCGGCACTAGCCTACGGTACCGAAAGTGTGCCAAAGGTCGATAAAATAGTGGGCCCCGGTAACGCGTTTGTAGCAGAAGCCAAGCGTCAGGTTTTTGGCAAGGTTTCGATTGATATGATAGCAGGCCCTAGCGAAATCTTAGTAATTGCAGATGCTAAGAGCAATCCTAAGTTTGTAGCGGCGGACCTGCTCTCTCAGGCAGAGCACGATAAAAACGCAAGTGCAGTTTTGGTTACCGATAGCTTAGATTTAGCATACAAGGTAAGAGACGAAATCGAGGCACAGCTTAAAGTGTTACCAAGAGAAGAAATTGCAAGGGTATCAATTGATAACAACGGCAAAATAATTGTTGCCGATAATCTTTTAGAGGTTATTGAGGTTTCTAATCAAATAGCGCCCGAACACTTAGAAATTTGCGTTGATAATCCGTTTGATTATCTGGATAAGATTAAAAATGCAGGAAGTATCTTTATGGGCAGATATTGTCCCGAGGCGCTGGGAGATTACTACAGCGGTGCTAACCACACACTTCCAACGTCAGGTACGGCAAGATTTTCTTCGCCGTTATCGGTAGACGATTTTGTTAAGAAAACACAGTACACCTATTACACCAAAGAAGCCTTGAATAAGGTGGCGGACGATATTGCCTTTTTTGCCGAAAAGGAAGGACTTTCCGCACATGCAAGAAGTGCTACTGTGAGATTTGAGGATGAGCAAAAATAATGAGTAAGTTTTTAAATGAAAATTTGCAAAAATTAGAGAGCTATACACCGGGTGAACAACCACAGGATAAAAGCTATATAAAATTAAACACCAACGAGTCACCATATCCACCGTCAAAAGGTGTTATAAAGGCTATAACCGAAAAGCAAATTGAGGATTTGCGCCTTTACTGTGACCCTGAGTGCAAAAAACTTCGCAAGGCGGTAGCCGATTGCTACAACGTAGAGCCTAAAAACGTGTTTTTATCAAACGGCTCTGACGATATACTGAATTTCAGTTTCTTAGCCTACGGCCAAAAGGGAGTAGCATTTGCGGATATTACATACGGCTTTTACAGTGTTTTTGCAGAGCTTTACGGTCTTAACACAACCGTTATACCGCTAAAAGAAGATTTTACTATTGACACAGAGCGCTTTTGTGGATTAAACTGTCTGGTTGTAATAGCAAATCCCAATGCGCCAACAGGAATAGAATTGCCGCTTGAGGAAATTGAAAAGTTAGTTGTTTCAAACCCCGAAAGCGTAGTTTTAATAGACGAGGCTTACGTCGATTTCGGCGGTACTTCCTGTGTAGAACTTACAAAGAAATATAATAATCTTTTATGCGTTTGCACCTTTTCAAAATCTCGCAGTATGGCGGGGGCCAGACTAGGCTTTGCAATCGGTAACGCTGAACTAATAGCCGACCTTGAAAAGATTAAGTATTCTACTAATCCGTATAATATAAACCGCTTAACCCAAATCGCAGGTACTAAGGCGATAGAAGAAAACGATTATTATATGGAAAACTGCAAAAGGATAATTGCTACCAGAGATTACACAGTTTCAGAACTTCAAAAATTAGGCTTCGAGGTACTACCCTCTAAGGCTAACTTTATCTTTGCAAAGAGCGATAAAGTAAGCGGTTTAGAACTTTACGAAAAGCTTAAAGAAAAGGGCGTTTTAATTCGTCACTTTGAAAAACCTCGAATTAAAGATTACAACCGCATAACCATAGGAAGCATTGAGGAAATGAAGGCTTTTATTTCGGCAGTTAAAGAGATTTTGAAATAGGAGAATGTTTATGAGAACAGCACAAATAGAGCGCAAAACCAACGAAACCGATATTAAATTAAAACTTAATATTGACGGTAAGGGCGAGAGCAAAATAGATACGGGAGCAGGTTTTTTAGACCATATGCTAACCCTTTTTTCCCGTCACGCCCGATTTGATTTAGAACTTACCTGCAAGGGTGATACAGAGGTAGATTACCACCACACCGCCGAGGATATAGGTATTGCCTTAGGCGATGCTTTAAGTACCGCTTTAGGCGATAAAAAGGGTATTGTGCGTTACGGAAATTTTCTTCTTCCTATGGACGAAAGCCTAGTGCTTTGCGCCGTTGATATTTCGGGCAGAAGCCACCTTGAATTTGACCTTCCGATGAGAGCAAAAAAGGTCGGCGATTTTGATACAGAACTAGTTGAAGAGTTTTTTGAAGCCTTCACCAGAAACGCGAAAATCACTCTGCACATAACAAAATTAAACGGAAAAAATGCACACCACATTATTGAGGCGGCATACAAAGCGGTAGCAAGAGCGCTTAAACAGGCGGTTACTATAGAACAAGAGTATAAGGACGAGGTTCCTTCGACAAAGGGTGTACTTTAATGATTGCAATTATAGATTACGGCGTCGGCAACCTTTTTTCGCTGGTTTCCTCGCTAAAGGCTATCGGTCAAGAGGCTATAATCACAAGTGATATTGAGGATATAAAAAAGGCAGACAAGTTAATTCTTCCAGGCGTTGGCGCTTTTGGTGATGCAATAGAAAAATTTAAGGCATCAGGTCTTGAAAGTGCTGTTTTACAAGAGGTTAAAAACGGCAAAGCGATACTTGGCATTTGCCTTGGTATGCAGATGCTTTTTGAGAAAAGCTATGAGTTTGGCGAATATGAAGGCCTCGGTCTTTTAAAGGGCGAGGTTATTGCTATGAACGGAACTCTGCCCGAAGATTTAAAAATTCCGCATATTGGTTGGAACGCTTTAAATTTCAAAGCAGAAAACAGGCTTTTTTCTCTGATAAACAATGGTGATTGCGTGTATTTTGTCCACTCGTTTTATGCTGTAGGCTGTGAGGACAGTCTACTTGCAACCACCGAGTACGGCAAGGAAATTACCGCCGCTGTGGCAAAGGATAACGTTTACGGATGTCAGTTCCATCCTGAAAAAAGCGGAAGCGTAGGACTTAACATTTTAAAAGCATTTTGTGAAAGGATATAGTTTATGAAATTATTCCCTGCGATAGATTTGTATGACGGTAAGGCGGTGAGGCTTTTCAAGGGTGACTATGAAAAGATGACCGTTTATAGTGAAAATCCCATAGAAATTGCCCGTGATTTTGAAAACTGCGGTGCTAAAAACATACATATCGTTGATTTAGAGGGTGCTAAGGACGGCACAACCCCCAACATAAATATTGTAAAGCAAATAGCAAGTGAAACTAGCCTTTTTACCGAAATCGGCGGCGGAATTCGAGATATAGAGACGGTAGAAAAGTATATAAATGCGGGTGTAGACCGCGTTATATTAGGTACTGCCGCAGTTAATGACCCTGAATTTTTACAACAAGCAGTTGAGTGTTACAAGCAAAAAATTGCGGTAGGCGTTGATATTAAAGACGGCTTTGTAGCTATAAAGGGTTGGACCGAAAAGTCACAGTATACCTGTTTTGAGTTTTGCGAAATGATGCAAAAAATCGGTGTTAAAACTATCATCTGCACCGATATTTCAAAGGACGGCGCAATGCAGGGTACTAACCGTGAGTTATACAAAGAACTATCACAAAAATTCAATATAGATATTACCGCTTCGGGCGGTGTATCAACACTAGAGGATATAAAAGCCTTAAAAGAAATGAATTTATATGCCGCAATAATAGGCAAGGCTTATTATATAGGCGCTATAGATTTAAAAGAGGCTTTGGAGGCGGCAGATGATAACTAAAAGAATAATACCTTGTTTGGACGTTAGAAACGGCAGGGTAGTAAAGGGCGTAAATTTCGAAAATTTAAACGACGTTTCTTCTCCTGTAGAACTCGGTAAATACTATAGTGACTGCGGTGCCGATGAACTAGTCTTTTATGATATAACCGCATCGAGTGACGGCAGAAAGCTTTTTACCGATATTTTAAAACAGGTCGCCGAAAATATATTTATACCGCTGACGGTTGGCGGCGGAATAAATACTATCGACGATTTTGACAGGGTGCTTAAATGCGGTGCCGATAAGGTAAGCGTTAATTCGGGTGCTATCAAAAACCCTGAACTAATACGCGAGGCGGCGCTCAAATACGGCAGTCAATGCGTTGTTTTGTCGGTCGACATAAAGAGGGTAGACGGCAAGTTCAGAGTGTTTGCCAAGGGCGGCAGAGAGGATACGGGTATTGAGGCTATCTCCTGGATTAGAGACGGTGTAAAACGTGGTGCAGGGGAGGTAGTTGTAAACTCTATTGATACCGACGGTGTTAAAAAAGGCTTCGACATAGAGCTTTTAAAAATTGTAGAGGATACGGTTGACGTTCCGATTATTGCGTCGGGCGGTGCGGGTTCAATAGAGGACTTTATAACGCTGTTTAAAGAAATTCCCGAAATGGATGCAGGTCTTGCGGCTTCAATTTTCCATTTTGGCGAGGTAGAAATTAAAACACTAAAACAAGAAATGCAAAAAAGCGGTATACTTGTTAGATTATAAGGAGAAAATTATGATAAACATTAACGAGCTTAAATTTGATAACAACGGTTTAATCCCTGCTATAGTTGTAGATAACTTTTCAAAAAAGGTTTTAACCGTAGCCTATATGAACGAGGAAAGCCTTAAAGTTTCAATGGATAAAGGTCTTACCTGTTTTTACAGCCGTTCAAGAAACGAGCTATGGCTTAAAGGGGAGACCAGCGGTAACTATCAGCATATAGTATCTATCACCGCCGATTGCGATAAGGACGCACTTATTGTAACGGTCGAAAAGGAAGGTCCCGCCTGTCATTTGGGTACCGACAGTTGCTTTAACTATCCTGTATACGTTAGTGACGAGCTTAACGAATTTTCTCTTGACAGCCTTTATGAATTATTGCTTTCGAGAAAGGCTGAGCTTCCCGAAGGCTCTTATACCACCTATCTTTTCCAAAAGGGAATTGATAAGATTTTAAAGAAGGTGGGAGAGGAGTCTACAGAGGTAATAATCGCAGGTAAGGCAAACGATAAAAAGGAAACTATTTATGAAATTGCCGATTTAGCGTATCACATTATGGTTATGATGGTAGAGATGGGTATCTCGGTTGAGGACGTTAGAAAGGAACTAGCTTCAAGACATATTATAGACCATAAGGTTAAACAAGAAAAAATGGTGTAAAATATTAGTAAAAGTTTTTAAAAAAATATTGCAATTTTAAAAATTTTTTGATAAAATAATTGTTGGCTTTTTTGAAGTTCATTTTTAATCTTTTTAAAAGAGAGGATAAATAATTTATGTCAGAAAACACACGTCGTGTAGGAACAGTATCAAGAGGCATCCGTTGTCCTATTATCCGCGAGGGTGATGACCTTGCTAAAATCGTAGCAGACAGCGTTCTTGAGGCTGCCGAAATTGAAGGATTTGCATTAAAGGATAGAGACGTTATTGCTCTTACCGAATCTATTGCCGCACGTGCTC
The DNA here is from genome assembly GCA_045602945.1 of Acutalibacteraceae bacterium. GTDB lineage: Bacteria > Bacillota > Clostridia > Oscillospirales > Acutalibacteraceae > UBA737. The sequence goes on from JAZSCM010000040.1 coordinate 10,928, forward strand.
AGGGTAACTATGCTTCGGTTGAAGATATAGCAGCAGACGTTAAGGCAAAGCTTGGCGGTGGTACAGTCGGCGTTATATTCCCGATTCTTTCAAGAAACCGTTTTTCAATCTGCTTAAAGGGTATAGCAAAGGGTTGTAAAAAGGTTGTTTTAATGCTAAGCTACCCATCAGACGAGGTTGGTAACTCACTTGCTACCTATGACCTTATTGATGCGGCAGGTATCAACCCATATTCTGACGTATTATCCCTTGAGAAATACCGTGAGGTTTTCGGTGTTCAAAAGCTTGAGTTTACCGGTGTTGACTACGTTCAGTTCTATGCCGACCTTATTAAAGAATGCGGCGCAGAGGTTGAAATTATCTTTGCTAATCAGCCAAAGGCAATTTTAGACTATGCCGATTGTATCTTAACCTGTGATATCCATACCCGTGCTCGTACAAAGCGTCTTTTAAAAGCCGCAGGTGCTAAGATAGTTTGCGGACTTGACGATATCTTAAACGCATCGGTTAACGGCAGCGGTTATAACGAAAACTATGGTCTTTTAGGCTCTAATAAATCTACAGAAGATAAGATTAAGTTATTCCCAAGAGACTGTCAGCCACTAGTTCTTGATATCCAAAAGAAAATTTTTGATGCTTGTGGTAAAAATGTAGAGGTTATGGTTTACGGCGACGGCGCATTCAAAGATCCTAAGGGTAAAATCTGGGAACTTGCAGACCCTGTTGTTTCTCCAGCTTTTACCGACGGTCTTATCGGTACACCAAACGAGCTAAAGCTTAAATATTTAGCAGATAACGACTTTAAAGATCTTTCGGGCGATGAACTCAAAAAGGCAATTTCCGATAGCATCAAGAAAAAGGACGGAAGCCTTGTGGGTAATATGGCGGCACAGGGTACAACACCTCGTCAGCTTACCGACCTTATCGGCTCACTCTGCGACCTTACAAGCGGCTCGGGCGATAAAGGCACTCCTGTAGTTTTAGTCCAAGGCTACTTTGATAACTATACAAACTAATAACATTTTACAAAACAGGAGGCATTTCACAAGGAAACTGTCTCCTGTGATTTTTTGATATTAAACTTATGTTTGCAAAATAATATAATTTGTGATAGAATATAAAAAACAAAAGGGAAGTGATTGGGTGAACCAAAAAGAAATTAAAATTGCGATTGATAATGCAGAAGTCTCTCTTAATATGGAAGGTCTTTCGGTTAATGAGCAAACAAAATCACTTTGTAAAAAACTTTTAGCTAAAGAAATCACAATGGCAGAATACATTGCTTTTGTTAAGAATAAAGCAGGATAAAAAAGACTTATTGCGCTACAGCTCCACTTGTCAGGGGAGCTGTCAAAACCGTAGGTTTTGACTGAGGGGTAGTTATGGAAAACAATCTCTCCTTCCGTCTTTTTGCCTTTCAGCAAAAATTCACCTCCCTCATCAGATGGAGGCAAGGGATAAACGTATAGAAATAAATAGCGAAATCAAGTGAATTTTAACATAATCTCGTAATCTGAGTTTAGGTTATTTTTTATGTTGCAAAATGAAAAATATTGTTATATAATAAATATGCCAAACCAATTGAATATAAAATGAGGGCAATCTTTTTATTTTTATAAGATTGTTATGTTTTAATCTGCATACAATTATATTGTGAATTTGATAAAAATGCAAATTCTGACAATGTAATTGTGTGCTATTGCCCTTTATATTGAATTGGTTTGGCGACTATCGGAGTTTGCGTTTTTTGTGCGTCTGCTTCGGTGGGCGCACTTTTTGTTTATATGGCAAAATCGAAAGGGGTCTTTTAAAATGAAAAACCATCTATCTAAAATTGTTGCGTTGTTGCTAACCTGCTGTATGCTTTTTAGCCTTGCGGCGTGCGGTAATAACCAACTTTCTGTTGGCAATAACAACGGTGCTAGTGTCTTTGTGCCATTCAATAAAAATGATGACATTAAAGACGATGGCAAAATCACCGACATACCACAGCTCAACGGTGAAGATAGTGTAAAGCCACAGAGCGACAAGCATTACGGAAACCTTTACTCTCCAAAGGGCGAGTATAACAAAGGTATCGTTCTTGTAAAGGTTAAAGATGCATTTGATAAACTTTTGCTTGGTGATTTAGAATATACCTCTGCAGATGTTCTGTATAAAGGATCAAAGTGGTATAGTGTAAAACTTACTGATGCAGAAAAAACCGAGGATGCGGTTAAATATTTAAGTGAACTTAACACCTTTGAAAAGGTTGACTTTGACTATGTTATGGGTGTAACAGACAAAGAAAAAGAGAATCCTAACTACGATAGCCAAACCAACCTCGGCGTGCATAACATTCCTCACGGCTGGACTCAAAATGGCAAACATCCGGGAGGTAGTCCTGATATTGTTGTTGCGGTGATAGATACAGGTGTTGATTATAATCACCTTGACCTTAGAAACAATATCTGGGTAAACACCGCCGAAATCGCTGATAATGGTCGTGACGATGACGGTAACGGTTATATTGACGATGTTTACGGCTGGGACTGCGTTGGCAATGATAAAGACCCTATCGATGATAATGGTCACGGTACTCATGTTGCAGGTATAATCGCCGCAGAAAATAATAAACTTGGCGGTATCGGTGTTGCATATAACTGTAAGGTTATGGTGCTGAAAGCAGGTAACTCTTCGGGTTATTTCAACAACTCCGATATTGCAGAGGCTATTCAATATGCCTATATGAACGGCGCATCGGTCATCAATATGTCCTTCGGCGGCTCCAACATTTCGGTTGCAGTAGAAGAAGCACTTGAAAACGCTTATAATTCTTGCGTACTTGTAGCCGCTGCCGGTAACGACGGTGCTTGTAACGACCTTTCTTGCGAAATTTGTGATAAGGTTGGCGTTACATATCCTGCCGCACTTCCATTTGTTATAGGTGTTATGAGCACCGATAAAGAAGGTAAAAATGTTTCTTCCTTCTCAAACTACGACCACAATCCTTATGACTCTATTGAGTATGAGGTTTATGCAGTAGGTGAGGGTGTTGGCTCTACTTGGCCTAGTAACAAGTACACCTGCCTTAACGGTACCTCTATGGCGGCGCCAACCGTTTCGGGTATTGCAGCACTTCTTCGCTCATATCATCCCGACCGTGAGGTTTATTCCACAAAATATATTCAATCACAGATTGTAAACACAGGCACAGTTAATCCTTATAGTTTTGTTCTCGCGGAAACTGACGGTGCACACTCGCTTGCCGATGTTTACGAGGCGATGACAAGAATTCCAACCCCGCAAGTTAATCTTTACGATTATTATATCGATGATAGCACCGCTATAAGCGTTAAAAATAATGGCAACGGCGTTATTGATTCGGGTGAAACAGTTCGCCTTTACATTTCTTTGCATAACAGAGGCGGCGTTGCAACAAATGTTAATGTATCAATAGATGCAAATCGCGGAATGGGACTTTGTGACCCATATTTTACCTTTGTAAACAACACTATTTCTATTTCAGATATCGGCACATATTCCGTTCGTGAATCGGGAGATAAGTATTTTGAAATCGTTGTAAGTGCTGATTGTCCTAACGATTATCTTGTGGATTTTAACATCACCTTTACTTATAAAAACGGCTTGAATGAAAAAGATAACACTAATTACAGTGGCGACGGTGTAGCGCAGTTTAACGTAAGCCGCGGTTTCCATTTGCCCGCAACCATTACCGAAGATACCATTTATAAGGCAGATAAGCTTTATATCGTTGGTGATGACGTAGTTATCCCCGAAGGAGTAACCGTAACCTTTGAAGAGGGCTGTGAAATTCAGTTCTATGACGATAGAGAGTATTATAATTCACCTAAAATAACAGTTTATGGTACGCTGAATTTTAATGGTGCTAAGGATAATATGATTAAAATTGCGCCAAACGCAAGAAATGACAAATTTGTTTGCATAATATATAATAGTGGCGATACTTTTTTATCCTACGTTGATAGTATTAACTTGTATATAGATAATGCAAAAGAAACATCTACTGCTTTTGTTGATCATTCATTCCTTTTGCAAAATCTGGGGAAAAATGGTAACCGACACACAACTGTTTGGATGTATTTACAAGGTGAAATAACATATGCGGATATATCAAGTTTTAGACAGTTACTGCCTGCACATTATAGTTCAATCGTTGATTATACTATAGAAAATAGTTATATTGTAATTTCCTCTTTTAATGATTCAATGTATCAACAACTTAATGTTGCAAAAAACTCCTATATATATATTGATCCATCACAAGTAATGTATTGTTTCGATCCTAACAATACAAAAACTTCAATTGTGGATTCTGTAATTGTTTCTAAGAATCGGGAAAATGGTATATATAATTGTACACTAAGTATTGAAAAAGCTAACAACAATTATTTTTTAGCAATAGCAGAAGAATTAAAATATATTCCAACTATAAACTTTTTGAACAACTCTACTGTTTCTGATAATTTTTATTCTGACATATATAAAAATAACGCTGCTCAAGTTATCAAGAATTACTATGACGCTTCCGGTAACCCCACCGTTGATGTTTACGGATCTTTAAGTGACCCATCTGCCCTTTGGCCTTATGTTGTAAGCGTTGAAATGTTTGATAAGGACGGTAATCCAACCAACACCGTAGGCAAGGAAGAAATTAAGGTAAGAGTTACCTTTAATAGACCTATGGATACTACAAAGGATACGTACTTAACCTTTGGCACAAAAGAGCCTTACGCCGATTACCGCATTAACGGTGAATATGTAAGCGATACCGTATGGGAGGGTACATACACCCTAAAGGCACAGATTGAAAACGGTCAAAACTTCTTGAAGGTTAATAACGCCTGTGCCGCAGAAGACCAGACCAAGACAGTATTCGGTGAATATCAATTACACGAATTCACCATTGATACCACCGCCGCAATGTCAATGAATTTGCAGGCGTTCCCCAAAGAAAACGGTATTGAACTTAACTTCGCACAAGACGATTACGACACACTTTTAGGTTATAACATTTATCGTTCAACCGAAAAAGACGGTAACTACGTTAAATTAAACCCCGCAATTTTATTGCCGGATGAAAACGTATTCCTCGACGAAAACGCCGAGCCAGGAAAGACCTATTGGTATACCTACACCGTTGTGCTATCCGACTTTACCGAGTCCAATCCCGCAGGTAAGGTACAGGCAACTGCAAAGGATACAATGGCACCGTCACTTTACCACACACCTGTAAATCAGGGTTATGAGAACAACAATCTTGTTATTTCTTGTACAGCAAGTGATAATATCGGTATTGAAAATGTAGTTCTTTACTATCGTGCGGTAGGTGATACCGCTTGGAAGTCACTTACAATGTCAAAGCAAAACGATAAATTCAGTGCAACCATCTTTGGCAGTGACGTGACCCTTGTAGGCATTGAGTATTACATTGTAGCAACCGACGGAATAAACACCGTTTTCAAGGGCGCCGCCGATGCACCGTATACGGTTGTTGTTAAATCGGCAGATAGCCTTTTAAGATTAGGCGATATTGACGGCAACGGCACAGTTACTACAAAAGATGCGCTTATGCTTATGCAGTGCATAAACGGCGATCTATTACTTGCCGACGACCAATTTAAACGTGCAGACCTTAATAAAGACGGTATACTTTCCTCTGTTGAGGCACTTCGTATACTTCAGTATGTTAACGGCAAGATAACCACCCTTGAAATGTAACGGAGGCGAATATGCAGATTTATAAAAAAATAAGAGTTTTTATAACTCTTATTTGCGTGATTGCTCTGCTGTTTTCGGTGTGTATTTTTTCGGTAGAGGCGAGTGGCACAAAAAGTGTCACCGCCACCACCGTTACTTCAATAAAGCAGGGTAACAGCGGCACTTGCTACGTTTATATTGATTCTACAGAGTCTATAGCGGTTTTGGATGTTGCGGTGCATTTTGATGCTGAAAAAATAAAAATCAATAATGTGTATAACAGTGTTAACTGTGTTCTTTATGATAGCGTTAAAAATATCGATAATGTTCAGTTTTCCTACATTTTCGACGGTGTGGGAACAACCGATAAAACTCAGCTTTTCTATTTTACATACCAAGTGTTAAGTAATGCCGATGTTGGCGATACATATTTTGATATCACCATAGGCGAAGCCTATGACAGTGGGCTTAACGATATAGCAGTTTCAGGCTCACGCACAAGCTTTACAGTAACAGAAACGTTATCCAATAAAAGTTGCTCTATCTACGGCACAAGCTCTGTTTCTACATCTGTTGATATGGAATTTGTGCTTGACTATCAATTCAGTACCTATCAGATAGCATCAGGCTCCGCGGTTATAACCTATGATCCTGAACTTTTTGAGGTGATAAGCGTTACAAATGGCGGATTTTTAAATGATAAAATAACAGATATAAATACCGGTTTTTCAGGTTCTGTTTATATTTCTTTTGTAGGAACAGAATATAACACACAAAGGGATTTAGTTTCGGTGAAATTTAAAACCCTTAAAAATGTTTCCGAATCTTCGGAAATTACGCTAAAAACAACCGAATTATGTGACAAAGAGCTTAATTCAATTTCCTGCAATCCTTATACTACAACAGCTAATATTGCTTATGATGATACCTACATAGGTGATGCACCTAAAATGTATGTTGTAGCGGATTATAACAAGATTACAGGCAAGGCACAAGCTAAAATTTTATTAGAAAAAAATTCTATGCTTGGTGCGGGAGATTTTGTAGTTAAATTTGACCCCGAAATCTTAACCCTAAACAAATATGAAAAAAGTTTTACGCCAAATTTCTTCAATATAAACGACAAACAGATAAGTGAAGGAATTTTAAAATTTTCTATAATTTCGCTTAACGATATTGTTGCGGAACAAAATGTGTTAACGCTAGAATTTGATGTTAAACTTAATGAAACACAACATATCACAAATATTGATGTTGCGGGAAGTATGCTGTCCGATTCACTTACAAACCCGATAAAACTTAATTTTATTGATGCAAGTCTCAATATACCTAAAGCATATATAACGGGTGATTTGAACGGCGACGGTAGTGTAAACATTTTAGACCTTGCAAGGCTTAAAAAGATTTTAGCAGGTGCTGAAGAAGAATTTTTCACTTCGCCCGATATTGATAGTGACGGTAACATAACCGCAAAAGATTTAACAGTTTTAATGGAATTTATATTAGCGGATTTTAAAAAGTAAAATTAAAAACTTTTCAAAGGGCAGGTGCAAAAGCATCTGCTCTTTTTCTTTACATATAAAATTTTTGTGGTATAATATATTATGTATAATTATATTTTGCGCTTTGCAAAACCTATTATTACTAAACAACATGAGGATTTACTATGACAAAAAAGGTGTTAAACAAAAATATCATAAAAACCGAATTAAAGAAAATATATTTGCATGATACAATTAAGTACTGCTCACTTTTTTTGCTTTGTGTTGCTTATCTTGTCTTTTATTTTTTAAAACCTCAATTAAGGATTTATAGACCTGAATCTATAGTTTGGCTTTTTAGTCCGATATACGTCTGCTTTAGTGTTATAAGCGTAATAAAACTTTATAAAACGTTTAACGCCTATACTTTAACGAAAAAGGGTGAAATTGAAATTGTAAAGGACGTATTGCTAAACAAAAGTAAAAAATCGCAGTTTAGCAAATATAGAGGCTATAACTATACGTACATATTTCATTTCGAAAAATCGGGAGTATGTAAAATTAAAAAGCGCATTTTAGCAATCGTAAATCCTTACGGTATGGAAAATGAGCAACTGTATAATATATCACAGATTGACGACCGATTTTACGTTGTAAGCGTGGGAAAGAAGAAAAATATACTAGCCTATAATATGAAATTATTTGAGTTGCAAGTATAATTGAATTTTAGGTGAATTAAAGACTAAAAAGGACGAAAAATAATTAAAAGATAAGGAGTGAGAACAGTTGGATAAGTTTATTTTACACTCAAAATACAAGCCTACGGGAGATCAGCCACAGGCTATTGACAAGTTGGTTGAGGGCTTAAACCGAGGAGACAGAGAACAGGTGCTACTCGGTGTTACTGGCTCGGGTAAAACCTTTACTATGGCTAATATTATTGAAAAAGTAAACAGACCAACCCTCGTTCTCGCTCATAATAAAACCCTTGCCGCACAACTGTGTTCGGAGTTTCGCGAATTTTTCCCCGAAAATGCGGTGGAGTATTTTGTTTCCTAACACAAGATTTACACCGAAAACCGTTATAAAATGCCGCTTTTAGGGGATTTTTAACACCAGATAACACGTAATAACACTATATAAACCAAATAAATTTGTGACCTAAATTCGAGTAATAGAAAAACTCATTAGTTTTAACAATAAATACTTTTAATCACGAGGTGGTTCAAGATGGGAAAATTGAAATCTAAAATTACAGTGTTAAATATCATAACTGCTATTTTATTTTTTTGTTTAGGTATTTATAGGTGCTTTACATATCCTATTGAACGATTATTATCCGGCAGAACTTCTTTGGAGTATATTGAAAACACCATCTTCAATGGAATAAGTGGAAATATATTTAATTTTACTTTTTGCGGTTTAATTATTTTTGCTTTATTTTCAAAAAAAGCTTCCAAGGTTTTATTGTTGATAGCAAATTGCCTTTTGTGGATAAAGTCAAGCTTTTGGCTTTTTGTAGAACGATTAGATGTGAGCCTTCATGGTGGAGAAACTGATTTTTTTGATTTCATGCATATTAGGTTAAACGGATATTTTTACCTATCTTTGTTCATAATAATTCTTTCTATATGTATCTTAGAAAAAAGAAAAAAGAATATACCGTATTATTTGAGGTTTTCTGTAGTTATTCCATTCGTTTTGTTAGTGGCGGTTTTAATTTTAAGAATGTTGAATTACGAAGAACCTGTTACAAATATGATTGATGACCGCGTCTTAGCGTACTTCTCAAATTCTCAGGTAAATGTTAGAGCTGCATTAATTGAGTTCACTAACACAGTTAACAAAATAGTAGAGGTTGTTAAATTTGTTGCTTTCACATTAATAATTGTTAAAATAGTAGATTTCTTCCCTAAAAAAGCCATTGTCCAAAATGAGAGCAATAATGAAATCTCTTTATGATGAATACTCAGCTGAATATTTTGTAATGATTATGAACACAAATTTGTGACCTAAATTCGTGTAATTTACTATTCGCCAACTTTTTGAGCAAAATTTAAGTGAATTTAAGATAAGAAAATGGCAGAAAATAATCAAAAAAGAGAGGAGTGAGAACATGCCGGATAAGTTTATTTTACATTCAAATTACAAGCCGACAGGCGATCAACCGCAAGCTATTGAAAAATTAACTGAAGGCATCAAAAATGGCTTAAAAGAGCAGGTTTTACTGGGTGTTACAGGCTCGGGCAAAACCTTTACTATGGCTAATATTATTGAAAAAGTCAACCGCCCGACCCTCGTTCTCGCTCATAACAAAACCCTTGCAGCCCAGCTTTGCAGTGAGTTTCGCGAATTTTTCCCCGAAAACGCGGTGGAGTATTTTGTTTCCTATTACGATTACTATCAGCCTGAGGCTTATTTGCCAGGTACTGATACCTATATCGAAAAGGACTCTGCTATAAACGACGAAATAGATAAGCTTCGCCACAGCGCTACCTGTGCGCTGTCCGAGCGCCGTGACGTTATAATCGTGGCATCGGTTTCTTGCATATATTCCCTTGGTAACCCGATTGATTACAGAAATATGGTAATCTCTCTTAGAACAGGTATGCAAAAAGACAGAGACTCACTTATTAAAAAGTTAGTAGATTTACAGTATGAGCGAAATGATGTAAACTTTGTTAGAAATAAGTTCAGGGTGCGCGGAGATACTGTAGAAATTTTCCCTGCATATTCTAATGAGAACGCTATAAGGGTTGAATTTTTTGGCGACGAAATTGACAGAATTTCCGAAATTAACACGCTTACAGGCGAGGTTAAACAGTTTTTAACCCACACCGCAATTTATCCTGCTTCGCACTATATTGTGCCGCATGATAAACTAGAGGTAGCCCTTAACGAGTTAAAACTTGAAATGGAGCAAAGGGTAGATTATTTTAATCGAAACGATAAGCTAATCGAGGCGCAGCGTATTAGACAGCGCACCGAATACGATATAGAAATGCTAAGAGAAATCGGCACCTGCAAGGGAATAGAAAACTATTCTCGCGTGTTATCGGGCAGAAAGCCCGGTAGTGTGCCGTCTACCTTGCTTGATTATTTCCCCGACGATTTTATTCTTTTTGTTGATGAATCGCACGTAACTCTGCCACAGGTAAGAGGTATGTTTGGCGGTGACAGGGGAAGAAAGGATAATCTTGTAGAATACGGCTTCCGTTTGCCCTCGGCTTATGATAACCGACCGCTTAACTTCGACGAATTTTATAATCACATAAATCAGGCAATATTCGTTTCGGCAACACCTGCAGATTTCGAAAAGGAAAAGGCTTCTCAAATTGCCGAACAGGTTATAAGACCTACGGGACTTTTAGACCCTAAGGTCACGGTAAAGTCGTCCGAAGGACAAATTGATGACCTTATATCAGAAATAAATCTTCGCACCGCTAAAAAGGAAAGGGTGTTGGTTACAACGCTCACCAAAAAAATGGCGGAGGATTTAACCGAGTATCTTGAAAACGTTGGTATAAAGGTAAGATATATGCACTATGATATAGATACCGTAGAGCGTATGGAAATAATAAGAGATTTGCGACTTGGCGAGTTTGACGTACTGGTTGGTATTAACCTTTTAAGAGAGGGACTCGATATACCCGAGGTATCTCTTGTGGCTATCCTAGATGCCGATAAAGAGGGCTTCCTTAGAAGCGAAACGTCACTTGTACAAACTATAGGTAGGGCGGCTAGAAATGCTAACGGCGAGGTTATTATGTATGCCGACTCGGTAACACGCTCTATGGAAAGGGCAATAACCGAAACCGAGCGCCGCCGCAGTATACAACAGGCTTATAACGAGCAAAACGGAATAGTGCCTAAAACTATTATAAAGGACGTTCATGATATAATAGAAATAGGTTCCAAGGTGGAAAGTGATAAGCCTGACAGTAAGTTATCGGCAAGAGAAAAAGCAGACCTTATTGAAAGACTGACAAGAGAAATGAAGCAGGCGGCAAAGATACTTGAATTTGAACACGCCGCCGCGCTCAGAGACAGAATAAACAAACTTCGCAAAAAATAAAGGGAGAAATTATTTTGGCAGAAAGTAAAATTGTAATTAAAGGTGCTTCAGAACACAATCTAAAGCATATTGACGTCGAGATACCAAGGGACAAGCTTGTAGTTTTTACAGGACTGTCAGGTAGCGGTAAATCGTCCTTGGCGTTTGATACTATTTATGCCGAGGGTCAGCGCCGTTACGTTGAATCGCTGTCCTCGTATGCAAGACAGTTCCTAGGTCAAATGGAAAAGCCTGCGGTAGATACTATCGAGGGGCTTTCTCCCGCCATATCCATTGACCAAAAAACCACCTCAAAAAACCCTCGTTCTACGGTTGGTACAGTTACCGAAATATACGATTATTTAAGACTTTTATATGCAAGAGTCGGCGTTCCGCACTGTCCTGTTTGCGGCAAGGTTATCAAAATGCAACCAACCGATAAAATAGTTGATACCGTAATGGAACTACCCGAGGGTAGCAAAATTCAGCTTTTATCACCAACCGTTATGGGAAGAAAGGGCGAGTATGTAAAGGAACTCGAGTCACTTAGAAAATCGGGTTACGCAAGGGTTAGAATTGACGGCAATCTTTACGATTTATCCGAAGAGATTAAACTTGAAAAAAATAAAAAGCACACTATTGAGGTTATAGTTGACCGTATTGTTGTAAAGCCCGACGTTCGCTCTCGTCTTACCGACAGTATCGAGACCGCGTTAACTTTATCAAACGGTCTTTTAGCGGTTGACGTTATAGGTGGGGAAGAACTGCACTTTTCTCAAAGCTATGCCTGTGAGGAGCACGGGGTTAGCATACCCGAGCTTACCCCCACAATGTTTTCGTTTAATAATCCTATGGGCGCTTGTCCTAAGTGTACGGGTATCGGTATGTTTATGAAAACCGACCCTAGATTAGTTATAAGTGATGAAGATAAATCACTTATTGAAGGCTGTATAAAGGTATCGGGTTGGGGAGTTAACACTTGGTTTAATCCTGATGCCAGTACAATAGCCGAGATGTATTATAGAGGAATAGCAGACCATTTCGGTTTCGATATAAACACACCTTGGAAGGATATACCCGAAGAGGCAAAAAAGGTAGTGCTTTACGGCACAGGCGACCAAAAGTTCAAATTTGAGAGAACGGGTTATTTGGGCGTCGGCACAATGGAAAACACCTTTGAAGGTGTTATAAACAATATGGAACGCCGCTATAAAACTACATCTAGCGACTATTCAAGAGCAGAGCTTGAAAGCTATATGGTTGAAAGCGCATGTCCTGAATGTAAGGGAGCTAGACTTAAACCCGAATATTTAGCGGTTACTGTTGGCGGTAAAAATATAAAAGAGTTCTGCGATATGTCGGTTGCAGATGCACTGCGGTTTGTAGACGGCTTAAAGCTTGACAGCAAAGAAACGATGATAGCAAAGCCAATTTTAAAGGAGGTAAAGGAGCGCCTTTCTTTCCTTGTAAGCGTCGGTCTTGATTATCTATGCCTTTCTCGTTCTTCGGGAACGTTATCAGGCGGTGAGAGTCAAAGAATTCGTCTTGCTACTCAAATCGGCTCATCACTTATGGGTGTGCTATATATACTTGACGAGCCAAGCATAGGTCTTCATCAAAGGGATAATGAGCGACTGCTTAAAACCCTTAAAAACCTTAGAGATTTAGGTAATACGCTTATCGTGGTCGAACACGATGAGGATACAATCCGAGAGGCAGACTATATAGTGGATATCGGTCCGGGTGCGGGAATACACGGCGGTGAGGTTGTGTTTACAGGCACACCGAAAGAACTAGGCTCCTGCAAAAAATCAATTACTGCAGACTATCTTGTCGGCAGAAGGAAAATTCCCGTTCCGCAAAAGAGAAGAGAGGGTAACGGAAATTTCCTTGTAGTTAAGGGTGCCGCTGAAAATAACCTTAAAAACGTTGACGTTAAAATTCCGCTCGGAAAATTTGTGTGCGTAACGGGTGTTTCGGGAAGCGGAAAATCCTCGCTTGTAAACGATATACTGTATAAAGTTTTGGCAAATAAGCTAAACCGCGCAAAGACAATACCGGGTAAATATAAATCTATCGAGGGTATAGAGCATCTTGATAAGGTTATAGATATTGACCAGTCACCTATAGGAAGAACTCCCAGAAGCAATCCCGCTACCTATACGGGTGTGTTCAACGATATAAGAGAGCTTTTTGCATCTACTAAGGATGCAAAGGCACACGGCTATAATGCGGGAAGATTTTCATTTAACGTTAAGGGCGGTCGCTGTGAGGCTTGTTCGGGCGACGGTATTATCAAGATAGAAATGCACTTCCTTCCCGATATGTACGTGCCTTGCGAAGTATGTAAAGGAGAGCGCTATAATAGAGAAACTTTACAAGTTAAGTATAAGGGAAAGAGCATTGCAGAAGTCGGAT